>NZ_JBSGAI010000011.1:0-229343 GCF_053600695.1 Amycolatopsis sp. NPDC005003
GCGGTTGACGGTTGTGTCCCTCTCGCGGTTTAATTTCCTCCCCCCCCCCCCCTACGCCTTTTTGGCGACCCGGCCGGCGGCACCGCGTCAAGGCGGGAAAGCGTGCCTTGACCCGGCACCACCGGCCGTGTTCTGGCTTCGGATCGGGGCGGTGGGAGGGGTCTGGGTGGGTGCAGGTCTGGTCTTCAGCGTGCTGTTTGGGCCGGTGGGCGCGTGAATGCGGCGCTCCGGCTTTGCCGGAGCCCTGCCCGGGCGGCCGGACCGCGTCCGTGAGCCGGACCCTGATCGTGGGCCGGCCGCAACCAAGACCGAGCCCCGGCCCAAGACCGAGCCCAGGACCGCGGCCCGCCCCAGGACCGCGCCGAACCCGTACCTACCAGTTCGCCGGCCACACCACCTGGGCCGCGCCCTGGCCGCGCCGCACCGGTTCGGCCGCCGCCAGCCAGCGGCCGTCGCGCAGGCGCTCCACTCCGGTCGCCGCTCCGATCTCCGCCGGGGCCGTCGAGAAGCCCTGGCCGCGGGCCTTCAGGTCCGCCGTCTCCGGCTGGTCGAGGAAGGCCTGCTCCACCTGGGCCGCCGCCGAGTTGCGCTGGGATGCCCGCGGCGCCGCGATCGCGTCCTCGAGGGACAGGCCGCGGTCCAGGCGGCCGAGGATCACCTGGAGCACCGTCGTGATGATCGACGCGCCGCCCGGCGAACCCGTCGCGAAGAGCGGGCGGCCGTGGTCGAGGACGATCGTCGGGGCCATCGACGAGCGCGGCCGCTTGCCCGGGCCCGGGAGGTTCGGGTCCGGCACGCCCGGCGTCACCGGCGTGAACGAGAAGTCCGTCAGCTCGTTGTTGAGCAGGAACCCGCGGCCCGGCACGACGATGCCGCTGCCGCCTTCCTGCTCGATCGTCAGCGTGTAGGCGACGACGTTGCCCCACTTGTCCGCCACCGTCAGGTGCGTCGTGTTCTCGCCCTCGTACGGGGTGGGCGCCGCCGCCGAGCCCGCCGCGCAGGCCGCCGGGTGGCGGGGGTCGGCCGGGGCGACCGGGCTGGTCGCCGCCTTGTCCTTCGAGATCAGGCACGCCCGCGAGTCCGCGAAGCGCTGGCTCAGCAGCTCGCGCGCCGGGACGTCGACGAACGCCGGGTCGCCGATCCAGCGGTTGCGGTCGGCGAAGGCGAAGCGGGTCGACTCGAGGAAGTACTGCAGGTAGTCGGCCTTGCTCGCGTGCTTCAGGTCGAAGTTCTCGAGGATGTTCAGCGCCTCGCCGACCGTCAGCCCGCCCGACGACGGCGCCGGCATGCCGTAGACATCGAGACCCTCGTAACGCGCATGGGTCGGGTCACGCTCGATCACGTCGTACGCCGCGAGGTCGCCGGTGCTCAGCTTCCCGGGCCGGACGTTCAGCGTCGAGGCCGGGTCGACCGGCGGCTTCTGCACCGTCTTGGCGATGTCCGCGCCGATCGGCCCGCGGTACAGCGCGGCGACGCCGGACCGCTCGAGCTGCGCGTACGTGGCGGCCAGGTCGGGGTTCCGGAACACCGTCCCCGGCGCCGGCGGCGCGCCGCCCGGCAGGTACAGCGATCGCGTCGACGGGAACGCCGAGAACCGCGCCGCGTTGTTCGCGATCTGCGTCTGGAACGTCTGGTCGACGACGAAGCCGTCGCGCGCGAGCTTCTCCGCGGGCTTCAGCGACTTCGCCAGCGAGCGCGTCCCCCACTTGTGCAGCGCCTCGGCCCAGGTCGCGGGCGTGCCGGGGACGCCGACGCTCAGGCCGCTGGTGACGGCGTCGGCGAACGGGAGCGGCTTGCCGTTCTCGACGAAGAGGTTCTCGTCGGCGGTCTTCGGCGCGGTCTCGCGGCCGTCGAGGGTGTGCACGCGGCGGGTCTTGGCGTCGTAGTAGACGAAGAACCCGCCGCCGCCGATCCCGGCGGAGAACGGGTCGGTGACACCGAGCGCGGCGGCGACCGCGACGGCCGCGTCGACGGCGTTCCCGCCGTCGCGCAGGACCTGCGTGCCGATCGCGGTGGCATCGGCGTCGATGCTGGCCACGGCACCCCCGAAGCCGACGGCGACCGGCGACTTCGGCGTGGGTGTGGCGGCGACGGCGGGCGCGGCGACCCCGGCGGTGAGCACGGCGGCGACGGCCAGGACGAGCGTGGTGCGACTCCAGTGCGCGGGCATGCGGGCGAGTCTGCCCCTTGGTCAAGACGGCTTCAAGACGCCAACCGACTTTTGCCCGGTTCTGGGAATCCTTCCCGCCCGGAACACTGGGGGGCGGAGATCGCTCAGCGACGTGGAGGGAAACCCGTGCGCCTGTCCGCCCTGCTCCCCTTGCTTTCCGCCGTGCCGATGTTCGTGCTCCCCGGCGTCGCCGCGGCCACGCCGGCGCCGAGCTGCTTCGACACCGCCGTCCCGCTGACCGTGGAGGAGCAGCGGCTGACCGCGACGATGCCGGCCGGTGGCCCCGCCGTCGGCCCCGAGCTGGTCCGGCTGGCCGGGTTCGACCCGCTCGTCGCCGAGGTGAAGCACGACCTCTGCGCGGCACGCACCCCGCGCCGCGCCGAACGGGTCGTCACGCGGGCCGGTGACCGGCTGTGGCGGACCGCCGTCGACCGCGCCCAGGGCCGCCGTCCCGCGCCGGGCACGCTCGACCGGTTCGACGACCGGCCCCTGTACTGGGCGCGGCTCCAGCTGAGCAGCGCGATCCGGCAGTGGACGCCGTCGTTCGCCGTACCGGACCGGGAGGCGCTGCTCACGGCGTTCGACCACGGCTCCCGCGGCCTCGACGACGTCCGGTTCCCGCTCGGGACCACGCGGCGGGTCATGGTCAGCGGCTTCGACCCGTTCCAGCTCGACGGCTCCGGCGTCCGGATTTCGAACCCGGCCGGGGCGTCGGCCCTGCAGCTGGACGGGCGGATCCTGGCCACGCCGTCGGGCCCGGCCGTGGTGCAGGCGGTGACCTTCCCGGTGGTGTGGGGCTACTTCGACACGGGCATCGTCGAAGCGGCGTACGGCACGGCGTTGCGCGACCGGGCGCGGCAGCCGGACGTCATCATGACGATCAGCCAGGGCCGCCCGGGCCGGTTCGACATCGAACGCTGGGCCGGCGCCTGGCGCGGCGGCTTCCCCGACAACAACAACGTGCCGGTCACCGGGGGCGTGCCGCCGGCCGCGGGCTGGCCGCAGCCGGACGTCCAGTTCATCGAGACGACGCTGCCGTACGACCGGATGCTGGCCGCGCCGGCCGGCACCTACCCGGTGAACTTCAACCAGGCGTTCTGCGTGTGGCCGGACGCGTCCCACCCGGGCACCGGAACCCCGGTGTGCCGCTCGGACGCCCCGGCCGCGGGCGAGCTCGCCGCCTCCGGCGGCGGCGGCAACTACCTGTCCAACGAATCGATGTTCCGCAGCAACCGCGTCCGCCTCGGCCTGGGGCGCACTTCGGTGGCGGGCGGGCACCTGCACACGCCGGTGCTGGGCCAGCCGTCGGCCCCGGAGGCGTTGACGGACGCGGACTTCGAGGCCCGCCGCCGGGCGATCGCGGACCAGGTGGTCACCTTGACGACGGCCGCCGCGAGCGGTCCCGGCAGCGCTGCGCCGCCGTCGGTCACGGAATCGCCGCGCGCCGCGCTGGATTCGTTGCCCGGCACGGTGCTGCCGGGCTGAGCGCAGGCCACGCCGACTGAAGGTGGTGCGCTACTCCTGGTCGGTGTGGTCGATGGCGATGCGCTGTCCCGGCTTGCCTTCGGTGTAGCGGATGATCCCGACCGTCTGCCGGGCCGGGGTGCCGCGCGCGGTGAAGCGGAGGTCCTCCTCGGCGCCCGGCACCGACAGCGGACCGTGGAGGTTGCCCAGCTGGGTGCGTGCGGCCCTCGCGCGGGAGGACCGGCTCTTCGGGGCGGTCTCGTAAGCGGTCACCATCGTGCGCAGGGCGTCGTGCAGGGAGATCGCGTCCGCGGCGGCGGCGCCGGCCGGGTCCGAGCCGGTGCCGGCGAACGCTTCCCGGTAGCGCTGGTACCGCGGTGACGTCTCGCCGTCCGGGCCGGGCAGCGCCGACCAGCCGGCCGGGACGAACGCGGTGACCGACACCTTCGCGGCGGCGAGCCCGGCCCGCAGCTCGGGCCCGAGGCGCTCGTCGACGGATTCCGGGACGTACACCTCGACCGGGTCGGTGCACGACCCGGCGGCGAGCGACGCCAGGAAGGCCGGGAGATCGGTCGCGCGTCCGGCGAAGAACACGGATTCGACGCGGCCGGCGCAGATCCCGCGGGTGACGACCGCGAACCCGGCCGGCGACGCGTTCCCGGGGAGGTAGCCGAACGTTTCCAGGGTGCCCGGCCGCGAGCCGATCTGCTCGGCGATGTCCGTCTGCAGCGACCGCGCGTAGAGGTTGCCGGGGTCCCCGTCGGCGACCAGCACCCGCGGCCGCCACTGCGCCTGGGTGGCGACGTAGCGGCTCATCACGGCCACGAGCTGCCGGTTGGCGGGCCGCACCCGGACCACGCCCGGCAGGGTGGTGGCGTCGAAGTCGTCCGCGGTGGCGATCCCGGCTACCACGGGCAGGCCGCGCGCGCTCAGCTCACGGACCGCGTCGAGTGTCGACGCCGAGCTGACCCCCATTCCGATCACGCCCACCGGGTCGCTCGTGGCCAGCTGCCCGACCACCGGTTCCCACGCGGCTCCCGACGCGCCGGTGTTGGCCAGCAGCAGCTTGACCCGTGACCCGGACCGGTTGGCCTCGACCTGGGCCGCGTGCGCGCCTTCGAGCTGGTGCCGCATCGAGTCGACGGTGAGCGCGCCGGTGCCGGCCACCGGGAATGGCGCGAGGAACGCCACGGTCGCCGCGAAATCGCCCACGCGCTGGTTCTCCGCGACGATCCGGCGTTCGACCGCGGCCAGCTCCGGCCGGAACACGTAGCTGCCGTCGGTGACGCCGACGCACTCGTCGCCGAACGACACGCTGCTCGAGGACTGCATGCCCCTCGGGCACGGCCCGCCCCACAGGCTCCTGGCAAAGACCGCCACCGAAGTACCGGCACCGAGAACGGCAACGGTGGCGAGGGCCACCAGCCGCCGGCGCGTCCGGCGGCGGCGGGCCGTGCTCGCGTCGAGGAATTCCCGCGACAGCGCCGGCAGCGGCGGCTCGTCCGGCCCGGCCAGCTCGCCGGCGAGCGCCAGCCGGGTTCCCCGGTACAGCAGGCCCGGCCGCCGGTCCGCCTGCTGCCAGCGCTCCGCCGCGGCCGCCAGGCTCCGCCGGACCAGCAGCGACTGACGGCCCTCCTCCAGCCACGTCCGCAGCCGCGGCCACGCCTGCAGGACAGCGCTGTGCGCCAGCCCGGCGGCGTCGCCGTCCACGACGACCAACCCGGCCGCGACCAGGGCGTCCAGCACCGGTTCGGCACCAGGTCCGAGGTCGTCGAGCAGGGTGTCCCGCGGGGCCAGCCGGCGGGTGACGGCCGTTCCCTCGCCGACCGCGGCCATCCGCAGCACCAGCGTGCGCAACACCGCGCGCCCCGGCTCGTCGAGCCCGGCGTGCACCTGCTCGGCCGAGCTCTCCACGGCCCGGGCCACCCGGCCGGACCTGGCGTACCCGGTGACCGTCAGCAGCCGCCCCCGGCGGTGCACCCACGTCTCGCGCAGGGCGTGCGCCAGCAGCGGCAGCACTTCGCCCTGCTGCAGGTCGAGCCCGTCGCCCCGGTCCGCCGCGAGGGCTTCGGCCTGGGCCTGGACGTCCTGGAGCACGATCGGCACCAGCCCGGCCTGCAAGGTCAGTCCCGCGGCCGCGGCCGGCGCCTGGACCGCCGTGCCGAGCTCGTCGCCCGAAAGCGGGCCGAGAAGGACCTGATTGCGTTCCAGCGCTTCCCGCAGGGCCGGGAACGCCAGGCAGTGGCGGTAGAAGTCGGCCCGGAGCCCGAGCAGCACCACGGCGTCGCCCAGCCCGCCGGTGATGGCCGCGACGAAGCTCTCCCGGTCCTCCGGGTCGGCGCACTCGGTGAAGACCTCCTCGAACTGGTCGACGACCAGCAGCACCGGCGCCGTCCCGCGGTCGCCCAGCGCCGTGTACAGCGCGGACAGCGGACGCGGGCCCGGCGTCATCAGCACCGGAGCGCGCTCCGGGCCGTCGAAGCCGCCGCCCGCGAGCCCGGCCGCGACCCCGGCGCGGATCAGCGACGACTTGCCCACGCCCGACGGCCCGACCAGGACCAGCGGCGGATCGCCCGGCTGCGCCTTGCCGATCCGGTCGAGCACTTCGCGTGTCTCGCGGGTGCGGCCGAAGAACCAGGCCGTGTCGCCGACGTCGAACGCGGCCAGCCCGCGGTAGGGGCAGACGTCTTCGTCACCGGTCACGGCGGAGTCCTCGCGGCCGTCCCCGTCCGCACCGAGCCGGTACGCCGGGTTGGGCGCGAGCACGAACCCCTCGGCGACCTCGGTCGCGAGCCGGCGGGGGCGGGGAAACCCGCGCGCGGGCAGCATTTCGCGGAGGTAGGCGTGCACGTGCTGCAGCGTCAGGTCGCGGGGGCCGTCCGGATCGCCTTCGGTGAGCAGGCGGATCAGCTCCCCGCCGAACGCGGTGTGCCGCTCCCCGACCGGCGCCAGCGCGGCTTCGTTCGCCCCGGCCGCCGTCAGGACGTAACCGCCGTGGATCCGCGACAACCCGGTCGCCTCGGTGCCCGCCGTGTTCCCCAGCGTCGTGAACGCGCGCCCGGAGTAGCAGCAGTCCAGGACGACGACCTTCACCCGGGCCGGGCTTTCCAGCACCGCGTTGCGCACCTGGGCGTAGGGCGCCGCGGTGTGCGCCAGGTAGCCGGCGCGCCGGTCGGTCGCGGCCGTGGCCAGGTACAGATCGCCGTCGAGGGAAACCAGCCCGTGGCCGCAGAAGTAGACCAGCAGCGCGTCTTCCGCGGCCGCGGTCTCTTCCGCGAGCGCCTCCCCGAACGCGAACGGCTGCGCCGGATCGAGCAGGACCCGGACGTTTTCCGCCGCCATCCCGCACCGCTCGACCAGCACCGCGGTGAGGTCGGTGAGCGTCGTGCGCACGGCCGGGATCGCGTCGAGCCCGTCGGCGCCGGGGTTCCCGGTCGCGCACCCGGTCCCGATCAGGACCGCCCGGGCGCGGGCACCACGCAGGTCAGCCACGCCGCCTCGCCGTGGCCCGCCGGCCGCTCCCGCTGTCACCCACGCAGAGCAGTATCTCTTCGCGGCCACCCCGCGTTACAGCATTCCGGCGCCCTCTCACCGGCTGCCGCCACAATGGGTGATACACCCACCCGAAATCAGCTCGATCACGGAATTGTCTTCGCATTCTGGCCGCCGGAATCCGGTCGTACACTGGCCGGATGGGCAGCCAGGAGCAGCGTGCACTCGATTCTCTCTACGCGGTCGACAATGTGCTGACGATCGATATCACGATGCCGGCGGCGGACTGGGATGCCGTGCGCACCGAGCAGCCCGCCGGCGGGGTGTGCAACTTCGACTGGACCGGCGGCAGCCGTTACACCTGGCGGAAGGCGACCTCGGTCGAGCTGTCCGGGACGAAGTTCCCCGCGCGGACGTCGTTCCCCGACGTCGGGGTCAAGAAGAAGTCCTTCTGCGGCTCGATCAGCAGCGGCAAACCCTGCCTGCACCTCGACTTCGGGAAGTTCTCCGACGCGAACAAGGATCCGGTCCGGAAGCTGATCGGCTCGCGGTACCTGACCCTCAACAACTCCGTCCAGGACCTCTCCTACCTCCGGCAGCTGCTCGGCTACAAACTGTTCGAGCTCGCCGGTCTTCCCCATTCGCGGGGCAATTACGCCCAGGTGCGGGTGAACGGCGTGCCGATCGGGCGGGGCGAGGCCGGGGTCGACAGCCCCGGTGTCTTCGTGAACGTCGAGCCGATCATGCCGCGGTACATCGAGCGCAACTTCGGCAACCTGAACGGCAACCTCTACGAGCTGGAGCACAAGGACGACTTCGTCGACGGCCGGTTCCCGTTCATCGGGGTCGAATCCCTGTCGAAGTTCGACGACAAGGCCGATCTGCGGTTCGCCATCGACCACATCGCCGCGCACGGGCTGGCCGGGGCGAGCGAGGTGTTCGACCTCGACCAGTTCGTGAAGATCTACGCGATGGAGTTCTTCCTCAAGCACTGGGACGGCTACACCCGCAACACCAACAACACCTACGTGTACAACGACGTGGACGCCGTCGCCCAGCCGGGTGTCGGCGACATCCGCTTCAAGCTGATCCCGTGGGGCCTCGACCAGACCTTCCAGCCTGCCCGGCACTTCCGGCTCGACACCGCCGGGCTGCTCGCCAAGCTCGTGCGCGACGACGCGGGACGGCGGGCGCAGGTGGTCGACCAGATCCGCGGCTACCGCGAAACCGTCTTCGGCTTCCAGACCCAGCAGGAGGTGCTGAAGCCGCTGCTCGACGGCATGGCCACGCTGCTGACCGGGTTCGGCGTGCCCGACGTGCCCACGCAGCTCACCGCCGTGCGGAAGCAGCTGCGGCTCGCCGCGTCCGCCGGTTACCTCCGCGGCGGCCTGCCCGGCGCCGCCGGGGCCTACGTCCGCGACGACGTCACCAACGACTGCCTGCACGCCAGCCGCAGCGAGACCGTCCCCGCCGTGGCGGGCGAGCCCGGCGGCGGCGAGGTCGTCCACCGGCTGCGGCCGGCCGCAGTCGACGAAACGGACCTGTGGTGCTTCGCCCCGCTCGGCGGCGGGCAGTCGGTGAGCAGCAAGGCCTCCGGCGCGTCCCTGTACGCGACCACGACGACGTCGAGCCAGGGCCACCAGCTGCTGTGCACGCGGCCGGGGGACAACTCCGGCCACGCCGAAGAGTTCTCGGTGACCCCGGTCGACCCGGTCGGCGACGAATTCGGGTTCAGCGGTTACTTCACGCTGACGAGCGTCCGGACCGGGCTGGGCGCGGCGTTCGGCACGGATCCCACGGCGGCCGGGAAACCGCGGGTCCACCAGGACCCCGCGCCGTCGAAGCTGTATTTTTCCTGACTCACAGAACCGCGTAGCCGCCGGCGTCGTCGACGATCAGGATCCGCTGCCTGCCGTCGGCCGAAAACGTCGTGACGCCCTCCGGTTTCGCGGCCCGGTGGAAGGTGACGTCGAGCAGGGCGGCGTGGTCGTCGGCGCGGTGCCACGTGCCGAGCCGGAACGGCGCGTCGCCGTCGCCGGCCGAGCGCCCGAGCAGGAGCAGGAAATCCCCCGCGGCACCGGAAACGTCCCGGATCCCGTGCACCACGTCCGGCCGGGGCAGGCCCACGTGCACCAGCGCGGGAGGCCCGAGCAGCGCGGTGGTCCACCGGTCCCCGGTGAGGTCGGCGGGCACCCGGACCAGCGTGACGCGCCCCGGGGCGGCGGGTCCCCGCAGGCCGAACAGCAGCGCTTCGCCGTCCCAGGCCAGGCCTTCCACGTTGAGCCCGCCCGCGTCCGGTTCCCGCCGCCCGGCCGCGGCGAGCGCCGGTTCGCGGGCGAGCAGCCAGTCCCGGAACCCGGCCATCGATTCCGCGGGCAGCTCACCGCCGGGCGCGTACCGGACGCGCACGAGGCCGTCACAGATCCGGTTCCCGCCCGCGAGGCACAGCGAAGAAGCGACGATGAGGAAGATTTCCCCGTTCACGTCCACCCGGGCAAGGCCTTCGGGATCCCGCAGCATTCCCTTGCCCAGCCCGGCCAGCGGGCGCCGCCGAATGCGCTCCACTTCGACGAAGTCGTGATCGAACGTCATTTCGAACAATGCGGTGGGGTCTTTGTTGTCGACGAAGACGAACCGCCGGGAGCCCACCTGCGCCACCCCGGAAGCGTTGAACGGCTCGTTGCCGTTCCGCTCCGGGAAAGGGATCGGCCGGATTTTCGTCACGGACCCAAAATACGCCGCTCAGCCGCGCCCTTGCCCGATCAGCTGCGGCGGATTGCGGACCGGGCCCTGCAGATACGCCCGGATCTTCGCGATGTCGGCCAGGTCCTTGGGGCGCCGGAGTTCCAGCTTGTAGCGCAGTACGTCGCTCGGGCGCGCCCAGCGAAGTCCCCCGATGACTTCCGCGCCCGCCATCAGCTCACCGACGTTCCACCGGGGCGTGATCCACCCCGCGGAGAACTGGATCCGGCCGCGGCGGAACAGCCACACGGGATCGCCGCTGTAGGCGCCGACCCCCGGGGTGCCGGCCCGCTCGGCCCAGGCCAGGACGTCGCCGCGGGCCACCACGTCCAGGTCGCGGATGGTCGTCCGCAGCCCGTGCGCCAGCAGGGGCGCGCTGCCGAAGACGACGAACTGGTCGGGATCGAGGTCCATCGCCACGAGCTCGCGGACCAGCCGGTTCCGGAAGAGCCGGTCCGGGTCAGGAGTGGTCGCCACGGCTGTTCCTCGTCGTCGGTTTGCGCAGCGGGCCCCGGCCGAGCAGGCCGGCCAGTGCGTCGATGATCGCCGGCCGTTCCGCCGGCTTGCTGTTCCGCAGCGCGGCCTTGACCATCAGCAGCCGGACGACCTGGTGCACGACGGTCCCGAGCACCACCGCGGCGAGCGCCCAGGCACTCGAGGTGTGTTCCAGCGCGGTCAGCACGGCCGGTCACCACGAAGAGGTGGGGTGGCCGCCGGCGATCCGGCGCAGGGCTTCCGGGTCGGTGACGCGGAGCAGGAGACGGCCGGTGTCGATCAGGCCGCCGTCCTTGAAGACGCGGACGATCTTCTTGGTCGCTTCCAGCGACGAGCCGCTGAGGGAGGCCAGGTCCTTCTGGCTCAGCCGGACGGTCGGGACGCCGTCGACGACCTCGCAGATGTCGTTGCGGACCAGTTCGGTGAGCGCCTTGGCGATCCGCCGTTCCATCGCGAGGTCGGAATCCGAGATCTTCCGCGTGGCCTGCGCGAGGCGTTTGCGGACCGCCGTGTGCAGGGCTCGCTCGGCCCGGCGGTGCCGGTCGAGGAACTTCAGCAGTTCGGCCGCGGGAACGTGGAGCACCTCGACGTCGCCCCAGGCGATCACGGTCGCCGAGCGCGGTTCGTCGTCGATCACGCCGAGCTCCCCGACCGTCTCCCCCGGTCCGCGGAACGCGATGATGCGGGCGGGCCGGCCGGCGGTGACCTTCACGTGCCCTTTGCGGATCAGCAGCAGGAAGTCACTGGCCTCGCCCTCCCGCATGAAGACGTGGCCGTCACCGCGCCGGAGGACGCTGCCCACCCCCTCGAGAGTGTGGATCTCCTCCTCGTCGAGAAGCCATCTGCTCTCGTCAACGGGTACTCCTGCCATGGCTTGAGTGTACAAATACCCTTTCGAAGGGGCAAGAGGACTCAGATGAGGTCCAGCGGGTCGAGCTGGATGCGGATCGGTTCCGTCGCCTTCTTCGCGTCACGGCGGGCCGCCACCGCGTGGATCGACGCCGCCAGGGCCTTGCCCTCCGCTCGTGACACCCGCACCAGGGCCCGCTCGCGGTCCGCGTTGCCCTCCTCGTCCAGCTCGCCGATCGGGACCGGGCCCAGCACCTCCCCGGACGGCGGCAGCGGCAGGTCCTCCAGCAGGGCCGCCACCGCGTCCGGGCTGCCCTCCACGCTCGCCATCCGCATCGCCGGGGGGAAGCCGAGCTCGCGGCGCTCCGCCAGCTCCTGGGCCGCGTGCCAGGCCGGGTCCCAGCGGACCAGTGCCTGGACCACGGCCAGCCCCGCCTCGGCGCCGACGATCACGCGGCCACCCGCAGCGGCCGGGCGCACCAGGGCCGCCGCCGCCATCCAGCGGCGCAGGGCCTCCTCGCCCGCCCGCAGGTCCTGACGGCCCAGCAGCGCCCAGCCGTCCAGCAGCAGGGCCGCGCCGTAGCCGCCCTCGGCCACCGGCTCCGCGCCCGGCGTGCACACCACCAGCGCCGGCTTGCCCGGCACCGAGTCCAGCACCTCCGCCGCCCCCGACGTGCGGACGGGGATCCCCGGGAACGCGCGGCCGAGCTCCTCCGCCGTCCGCTTCGCGCCGACGATCACCGCGCGCAGCCGGACCGAGCCGCACGCCGTGCAGCGGAACGCCGTTTCCGGGACGCCGCACCAGCGGCACGCCGGCGGCTTCGGCTGCCCGTCGAGCGAGCCGCCGGGCAGGGCCAGCGGACCCGCGCACCGGCGGCAGTGCGCGGGCGTGCGGCAGTTCCCGCAGGCCAGGCCGGGGACGTACCCGCGCCGCGGCACCTGCACCAGCGCCGGGAGGTCCGCCGCGAACGCCTGGCGTGCGGCCTCGAACGCCACCGCCGGCAGGCGCGCGACCCGGGCGGCCTCGTCGCGGGCGACGTCGAAGTCCTCGCCGACCGGCGTGACGCGCGGGGCGGCGGAGCGCAGCACCGTGCGGTCCGCGAGCACCGGCGCGGCCCAGCCGGACTCGACGAGCAGCTGGGCTTCGGCCGTCCGGGCGAACCCGCCGACCAGCAGCGACGCCTTCGCCGCGTGGGCGCGGTCCATCAGGACGTCACGGACGTGCGGGTAGGGCGCGTGCTGGTCGAGGTGCAGGTCGTCACCGTCGTCCCAGACGGCGAACAGGCCGGGGTCGTGCACCGGCGCGAACATCGCCGCCCGGGTGCCGACGACCACCCGCACCGCGCCACGCAGCACCGCCAGCCAGCGCCGGTACCGCTCGGCGGGCCCGAGCCCGGCGATCAGCGCCACCACCGCCTCTTCGCCCACGACCGCCGCGCAGGCCGCGTGCACCCGGGTCAGGTCCCGGTGGTCCGGCACCACCAGCACCGCGCCCCGCCCCGCGGCGGCCACCGCACCGGCGGCCTCGGCGAGCCGGCTCGGCCAGTCCTCGCCCGGCAGGGCCTGCCAGACGGCGTTCGCGGGCTTGCCCTCGGCGAGGGCCTCCACGAACGCGGCGCCGCGCTGGTAGCGCGCCCAGGCCGTGGTGTCCGGCGTCGCCGGGGGTCCCGCCGGCGGGACCGGCGGTTCGCCTTCGGCCTTGGCGTGCCGCGGCGGGATCGCGAGCCGCAGGACGTCGGACAGCGTGCCGCCGTAGCGGTCGGCGACCGCCCGGCACACCGCGTGCAGCGACGGCGGCAGCACCGGCTCGGCCGAGGTCACGCGGTCCAGGAACGCCAGCTTGCTGCCGTAGTCGCTGGTCTCGCCGCGTTCGATCAGGTAGCCGTCGACCAGCTGCCCGGCGAACCGCACGCGGACGCGGCAGCCCGGCACGGCGGTTTCGTGCAGCTTTTCCGGGACGAGGTAGTCGAAGGTGCGGTCCAGGTGGGCCAGCGGGATGTCGACGACGACCCGCGCGACCGGCCGCTCGGGGGCGGGCTGCTGGGCGCCCTTCGCCTTCTCCCCCGGCTTCGGCTTCTTCCGGGCACGCGAGGGGGCCGCCTGGGGCGCAGGCGGCTGCTCCGGGAGGTCCCAGAGGGCAGCGGGCTCGGAGCTACTCACGCCGTGATCTCTACCAGACCCCACCGACAGCCCGCCCGGAGAGGCATCACGCGTGACCGCAGTGGCCTCTCGCGTGACCGGAGGGGTATCACACGAGATGCCCGCCCAGTCACGAGTGATGCCCCGCTGATCACGCGGGATTCCCGCCGGATCACGCCCGGTTCCCCGGGAAACGGCGGAAGGCCGTCCCCGGTCGGGGGACGGCCTTCCGGCGGGCGTGCGTCAGGCGCCGGCCGCGGCCTTGAGGGCCTCGGCGCGGGCCGTGCTCTCCCAGGGGAGGTTCAGCTCGGGGCGGCCGAAGTGGCCGTACGCCGACGTCGGGGCGTAGATCGGGCGCAGCAGGTCGAGGTCGCGGATGATCGCCGCCGGCCGGAGGTCGAAGACCTCGGTGATGGCCTGCTGGATCTTCGACGGGTCGACCGTCTCGGTGCCGAACGTCTCGACGAACAGGCCGACCGGGGCCGCCTTGCCGATCGCGTACGCGACCTGGACCTCGGTCCGCTGGGCCAGGCCCGCGGCGACGACGTTCTTGGCCACCCAGCGCATCGCGTACGCGGCGGAGCGGTCGACCTTGGACGGGTCCTTGCCGGAGAACGCGCCGCCACCGTGGCGGGCCATGCCGCCGTAGGTGTCGACGATGATCTTGCGGCCGGTCAGGCCCGCGTCGCCCATCGGGCCGCCGATGACGAACCGGCCGGTCGGGTTCACCAGCAGGCGCGCGCCGGAGGTGTCGATGCCCAGGCCCTCGAGCTCGGGGCCGACGACGTGCTCCTTGACGTCGACGCTGAGCATCCGGTCCAGGTCGATGCCGTCGGCGTGCTGCGAGGACACGACGACCGTGTCGAGCCGCACCGGCTGGTCGCCAGCGTACTCGATGGTCACCTGGGTCTTGCCGTCCGGGCGCAGGTACGGCAGCACGCCGTCCTTGCGGACCGCGGTCAGCCGCTTCGAGAGCCGGTGGGCCAGCGCGATCGGCAGCGGCATCAGCTCGGGGGTGTCCGAGCAGGCGTAGCCGAACATCAGGCCCTGGTCGCCCGCACCCTGGCGGTTGATCTCGTCCTCGTCCGACTCCACGCGCGACTCGTACGCGGTGTCGACGCCCTGGGCGATGTCGGGCGACTGCGAGCCGATCGCGACGTTGACGCCGCAGGAGTTGCCGTCGAAGCCCTTGGCGGAGGAGTCGTAGCCGATCTTCAGGATGACGTCGCGGACGATCGTCGGGATGTCGGCGTACGCCTCGGTGGTCACCTCGCCGGCCACGTGCACCTGGCCGGTGGTGATCAGGGTCTCGACGGCGACGCGGCTGCGGGGGTCCTTCGACAGGAGACCGTCGAGGATCGAATCGCTGATGGCGTCGCAGATCTTGTCGGGGTGCCCTTCGGTCACCGACTCCGAGGTGAACAATCTGCTGCTGGACGCGGTCACGGTGGCCGTCACTTCCTCACCTAGTCGTCGGATGCCCGGAAAGTTAGGCACCCCTTACCTGTGCAAGCGTACTGACTATCGCTCGGGGGACGGTCAACGCTTCATGAAGCTCACAACAGCGTCCCACAAAGTGGACGCAAGCTCCGCCTTCGCACCCAGCGGGATCGGGATTTCGGTGCCGTCCGCCCCCAGCAACCAGCCCGAATTGTCCTCGGTGCCGAACGCCTTGCCGTCGCCGACGGCGTTCACCACCAGCAGATCCGCGCCTTTGCGCTTCAGTTTGGCACGGGCGTGGTCGAGAACGCTGCCCTGCGCGTCGCCGGTTTCCGCGGCGAATCCCACGACCACCTGACCGGGATGCCGGTTTTGCACCAATTCCGCGAGAATGTCGGCGTTGCGGTCGAGCGTGATGACCGGGTCCGGCTGGTCGTCGGACTTCTTGATCTTGTGCTCGGCCCGGTTCGCCGGGCGGAAGTCGGCGACGGCGGCGGCCATCACGACGACGTCCGCGTCCCGGGCGGCGGCGTGCACCGCCCCACGCAGCTCCTCGGCCGTCGAAACGTGCTCCACGGCCGCGCCCGCCGGGTCCGGCAGCGCGACGGTGTGCGCGGTGACCAGGGTGACGTCGGCGCCGCGCTGGGCGGCGACGCGGGCCAGCGCGTAGCCCTGCTTGCCGGAGGAGCGGTTGCCCAGGTAGCGGACCGGGTCGAGCGGCTCGCGCGTCCCGCCGGCGGACACGACGACGCGGACGCCTTCGAGGTCGCGCGGGAGGGCATCCGGGCGGGCCAGCAGCAGCCGCGCCAGGTCGACGATCTCGGCCGGGTTCGCCAGGCGGCCCTTGCCGGTGTCGACCCCGGTCAGCCGGCCGGAGTCGGGCTCGGTGACGACCATGCCGCGCGAGCGCAGCAGGGCGACGTTGTCGCGGGTCGCGGGGTGCTCCCACATCTCCGTGTGCATCGCCGGGAAGAAGGCGACCGGGCACCGGGCGGTGAGCAAGGTGTTGGTCAGCAGGTCGTCGGCGAGGCCGTGGGCGGCCTTGGCGAGCAGGTTCGCCGTGGCCGGGACGACCAGGACG
The DNA here is from genome assembly GCF_053600695.1 of Amycolatopsis sp. NPDC005003. NCBI lineage: Bacteria > Bacillati > Actinomycetota > Actinomycetes > Pseudonocardiales > Pseudonocardiaceae > Amycolatopsis > Amycolatopsis sp. NPDC005003. Next base: position 15,873 of record NZ_JBSGAI010000011.1, read on the forward strand.
AGGTCGGCTTCCTTGCCGACGCGGACGTGCTGGACCTCGGGCACCTCGGTGAACACGCCCGTGTGCACCGGGTGCCCGGACAGCGCTTCGAAGGTCGCCGCGCCGACGAAGTTCAGCGCGGCTTCGGTGGGGACCACGCGGACGTCGTGACCGGATTCGGTCAGCCCGCGCAGCACCTCACAGGCCTTGTAGGCGGCGATGCCGCCGCCCACGCCCAGGACGACGCGGGGTTTACTCACCCTCGGTGTGCTCGAGCAGGCCGCCGTGGATCTCGCGCAGCGCGATCGAGAGCGGCTTCTCGCGCGGGCCCGGCTCGACCAGCGGGCCGACGTACTCCAGCAGGCCCTCGCCCAGCTGGGCGTAGTAGTCGTTGATCTGGCGGGCGCGCTTGGCCGAGTAGATCACCAGCGCGTACTTCGAGCTGACCTTCTCGAGCAGGTCGTCGATCGGCGGGTTGGTGATGCCCTCGAGCTCTTCGGTCAGGGTTGCCTGGGTGGTCACTCGTGGTGCTCCGCTTCTTCGGAAAACTGATCAGCAGTTATCAAGTTTAGCAAGTGCTCGGCGGCCTCCCGCACGTCGGCGTTGACGACGCGGTGGTCGAACTCCCCCGCCGCCGCCAGCTCGCGCTCCGCTTCGGCCAGCCGGGCCTGCACGGCGGCCTCGTTTTCGGTGCCGCGCCCGGTGAGCCTGCCGACCAGTTCCTCCCACGACGGCGGCATCAGCATCACCAGCCGGGCCTCCGGCATCGCCGCACGGACCTGGCGGGCGCCCTGCAGTTCGATCTCTAGGACGGCCGGGCGGCCCTCGGCGAGGGCCTTCTCGACCGGCTCGCGCGGGGTGCCGTAGCAGTTGCCGGCGAACTCGGCCCACTCGAGCAGCCTGCCGTCGGCGACCATCGCGTCGAACTCCGCGCGGTCGATGAAGTGGTAGTGCGCCCCGTCGACTTCGCCGGGGCGCGCCTTGCGGGTGGTGACCGAGACGCTGAACCAGACGTCGGGCTCCAGCTTCCGCAGCTCGCCCACCACGCTCGACTTCCCGACTCCCGAGGGCCCTGATACGACGGTGAGCCGGTGCCGGGGGAGGTCCCCCGTCACCGGCTCACTGCCGCGGTCGGCGCCCCGGTTCACCGGGTAGTCACGACCGGCGCCGTTCACTCGCCGCTGAACTCGGCCAGCAGCGCCTTGCGCTGCCGGTCGCCGAGGCCGCGAAGGCGACGGCTGGGGGCGATCTCCAGTCGTTCCATGGTCTGCTGCGCGCGGACCTTGCCGACGCCCGGGAGGGCCTCGAGCAGAGCCGAAACCTTCATCTTGCCGAGGACTTCGTTCTCCTCGGCCTGCTTCAGCACGTCGACCAGAGTGGTACCGCCCCGCTTCAGCCGCTCCTTCAGCTCAGCACGGATCTTGCGAGCGGCGGCGGCCTTCTCCAGCGCCGCAGCGCGCTGTTCCTCTGTCAGCTGGGGAAGTGCCACGTTTTCCTCCGGTAGTTCTCAAAACTGGGTGGGTGACGCGACGGTACCCACCCGTGAGCACCGGCCACAATGCGGGGGTGCCTGGTGGGACCCGGTTCCGGACCCTGCTATTGGCCGTTTTCCTGCGGGTCGGCCAGCAGTTCGGCGACCCGTTCGACCGCTTGGCGCAAAGCAGCTTGCTCCGGACCGTGCCTCAGGATGTCCCGGGACGACGCGGGCAGCACGCCCGGCAGGGACGGCCCGAACAGGGCCCGTAAATCGGCCACAGTGGCTCCCTGGGCCCCGAAACCGGGCGCCAGCACCGGACCGTTCAACCGCGAGAGATCGAGCTCTCCCGGCGGAACGGTGGCCCCGACCACGACACCCACATCGCCGAGCGGCGCCGCTTCGTCGTTGAATGCCGCCGCGGAGTCGACGATCGCCTGGGCGACGGTGCGCCCGTCGGGCAGCTTCGCGTTCTGCACTTCGCCCGCTTCCGGGTTCGACGTGCGGGCGAGCACGAAGACGCCGCGCCCCGCGGAGACCGCCGTTTCGGCGCATTGGGCCAAAGAGCCGAAGCCGAGGTACGGCGAAACGGTGATCGCGTCGGCGGCGATCGCCGCGCCCTCGGCGACGTACGCGGCCGTGTAGGCGCCCATCGTGGAGCCGATGTCGCCGCGCTTGACGTCCAGCAGCACCAGTGCGCCGGCGTCACGGGCGGTCGAGACCACCCGTTCCAGGACGGCGACACCGGCCGGTCCGAAACTTTCGAAGAACGCCGACTGCGGCTTCACGATCGCCGCGTGCGCCGCCAGGACCTCCGTGGCGGACAGCGCGAACCGTTCCAGGCCCGAGACGTCCACCGGGAGCCCCCAGGCCTCGATCAGGCCCGGGTGGGGGTCGATGCCGGCGCACAGCGGGCCGCGGGCCGCGACGGCCTTGGCCAGCCGCGCCCCGAACCGTTCCCGCCCGCTCACGACTTGGCCTTCAGCGCCGCCTGGAGCTCCTGCAGCGACCGCACGCCGATGTCGCCCCGGATCAGCGCTTCGATGCCGTGCACGGCCGCCGCGGCGCCCTGCACGGTCGTCACGCACGGGATGTCGCGCGACACCGCGGCGGTGCGGATTTCGTAGCCGTCGACGCGCGGACCACTGTTCCCGTAGGGAGTGTTGATCACCATGTCGACGCCGCCGTCCAGGATGACGTCGACGATGTTCGGCTCGGCTTCGGTCGAGCCCTCGTAGTGCTTGCGCACCACCGTGCAGGGGATTCCGTTGCGCCGCAGCACTTCGGCGGTGCCGGACGTGGCGAGGATCTCGAAGCCGAGGTCCGCCAGCCGCTTCACCGGGAACACCAGCGAGCGCTTGTCGCGGTTGGCCACCGAGACGAACACGCGCCCGGACGTCGGCAGCGAGCCGTACGCGCCGCTCTGCGACTTCGCGAACGCCTTGCCGAAGTCGACGTCGACGCCCATCACCTCGCCGGTGGACTTCATCTCCGGGCCCAGCAGCGAGTCGACGCCGTGGCCTTCGGGGGTGCGGAAGCGGTGGAAGGGCAGCACGGCCTCCTTCACCGCGACCGGCGAGTCGGCCGGCAGGTGCCCGCCGTCGCCCTCGGCCGGCAGGACGCCGTTCTCGCGCAGGTCCTTGATCGTCGAGCCGGTCATGATCAGCGCGGCGGCCTTCGCCAGCGGCACCGCCGTCGCCTTGGACACGAACGGCACCGTGCGCGACGCGCGCGGGTTGGCCTCCAGGACGTACAGGACGTCGTCCTTGAGCGCGTACTGGACGTTCAGGAGCCCGCGCACGCCCACGCCCCGCGCGATCGCCTCGGTGGAGCGCCGGACGGCCTGCAGGTCGGTGTGGCCGAGCGTGATCGGCGGCAGCGCGCACGAGGAGTCGCCGGAGTGGATGCCGGCCTCCTCGATGTGTTCCATGACACCGCCGAGGTACAGCTCTTCGCCGTCGAACAGCGCGTCGACGTCGATTTCGATGGCGTCGTCGAGGAAGCGGTCCACGAGCACCGGGTGCTCCGGCGTGACCTCGGTGGCGCGGCGGATGTAGCCCGCGAGGGTCTCCTCGTCGTAGACGATCTCCATGCCGCGCCCGCCGAGGACGTAGGACGGCCGGACGAGCACCGGGTAGCCGATCTCGTCGGCGATCCGCTTGGCGCCCTCGAAGGACGTCGCCGTGCCGTAGCGCGGCGCCGGCAGGCCGGCGTCGGTGAGGACCTCGCCGAACGCGCCCCGGTCTTCGGCCAGGTGGATGGCCTCCGGCGGCGTCCCGACCACCGGGACCCCGGCGTCGGCGAGCTTCTTCGCCAGGCCCAGCGGGGTCTGGCCGCCGAGCTGGACGATGACGCCGGCGACCGTGCCGGACGCCTGCTCGGCGTGCACGACCTCGAGGACGTCCTCGAAGGACAGCGGCTCGAAGTACAGGCGGTCGGACGTGTCGTAGTCGGTGGACACGGTTTCCGGGTTGCAGTTGACCATGACGGCCTCGAACCCGGCCTCCCGCAACGCGATCGCCGCGTGCACGCAGGAGTAGTCGAACTCGATGCCCTGGCCGATCCGGTTCGGGCCGGAGCCGAGGATGAGCACCTTCGGCTTGTCGGACTGGACGGCCACTTCGGACTGCGCGTCGGGGTCGGACTCGTAAGCCGAGTAGTGGTATGGCGTCTTGGCCGCGAACTCGGCCGCACAGGTGTCGACGGTCTTGAACACCGGCCGCACGCCGAGGCGGTGGCGCAGCGCGCGGACGCCGTCCTCACCGGCCAGTTCCGGCCGCAGGGCGGCGATCTGGCGGTCCGACAGGCCGGTGCGCTTGGCGCGGCGCAGCAGGTCGCCGTCGAGCACCGGCGCGTCGCGAACCTCGGCGCCCACTTCGCCGATGAGGGCGACCTGGTCGATGAACCACGGATCGATGCCGCTCGCCTCGTGCACCTGCTCGACGGTGGCGCCGAGCCGCAGCGCACGCTCCACTTCGTACAGCCGGCCCTCCTTCGGCGTACGCAGCGAATCCAAAGTGGACTCCAGCGTGACGCCCTCGGGGTCGGGCAGCGTCCAGAAGCCGGTCGCCTTGGTCTCGATCGACCGCATCACCTTGCCGAGCGCCTCGGGGAAGCTGCGCCCGAACGACATCGCCTCGCCGACGCTCTTCATCGTGGTGGTCAGCGTCGGGTCCGCGCCGGGGAACTTCTCGAAGGCGAACCGCGGCATCTTGACGACGACGTAGTCCAAAGTGGGCTCGAACGCGGCCGGCGTCTCGCCGGTGATGTCGTTCTGGATTTCGTCGAGGGTGTAGCCGATGGCGAGCTTCGCGGCGATCTTGGCGATCGGGAAGCCGGTCGCCTTGGACGCCAGCGCGGAGCTTCGCGACACGCGCGGGTTCATCTCGATGACGACCATCCGGCCGTCGCGCGGGTTGATCGCGAACTGGATGTTGCAGCCACCGGTGTCGACGCCGACCTCGCGCAGCACGGCGATGCCGACGTCCCGCATCACCTGGTACTCGCGGTCGGTGAGGGTCATCGTCGGCGCGACGGTGACCGAGTCGCCGGTGTGCACGCCCATCGCGTCGATGTTCTCGATCGAGCAGACGACCACGACGTTGTCGTGCTTGTCGCGCATCAGCTCGAGCTCGTACTCCTTCCAGCCGAGCACGCTCTCCTCGATGAGCACCTCGGTGACCGGAGACTCGGCGAGCCCGGTGGAGGCGAGCCGCTCCAGGTCCTCGGGCGTGTGCGCCATGCCGGACCCGAGCCCGCCCATGGTGAAGGACGGCCGGATGACGACCGGCAGGCCGAGTTCCTTGACGGTGTCGCGGACTTCGTCCATGTCGTGGCAGACACGGGAGCGCGGGACCTCGGCACCGATGGTGCGGACGATGTCCTTGAACTTCTGCCGGTCCTCACCGCGCTGGATGGCGTCGATGTCGGCGCCGATCAGTTCGACACCGTACTTGTCGAGCACGCCACGCTCGTGCAGCGCGACGGCGCAGTTGAGCGCGGTCTGCCCGCCGAGCGTGGCGAGCAGCGCGTCGGGCCGCTCTTCGGCGATGACCTTCTCGACGAAGTCCGGCGTCACCGGCTCGATGTAGGTGGCGTCGGCGAACTCGGGGTCGGTCATGATGGTGGCCGGGTTCGAGTTCACCAGGGAGACGCGCAGGCCTTCGCTGCGCAGCACCCGGCAGGCCTGGGTGCCGGAGTAGTCGAACTCCGCGGCCTGCCCGATCACGATCGGCCCGGAGCCGATCACCAGCACGTGCTGGATGTCCGTCCTCTTCGGCATCAGGCCTTCTTCTCCATGAGCGAAACGAATTCGTCGAACAGGGGCGCCGCGTCGTGGGGGCCGGCCGCGGCTTCGGGGTGGTACTGGACCGAGAACGCCGGGACGTCCAGCGCCCGGACGCCCTCGACCGTGTCGTCGTTCGGGCAGTAGTGGCTGATCTGCGCCGCCCCGAACGGGGACTCGAAGCGCTGGCCCGGTTCGCCTTCGAGGGCGAAGCCGTGGTTCTGGGCCGTGATCGCCACCGACTTGGTCGCCACGTCGATCACCGGGATGTTGATGCCGCGGTGCCCGTAGCGCATCTTGTACGTCCCCAGGCCCAGCGCGCGGCCGAGGACCTGGTTGCCGAAGCAGATGCCGAACAGCGGGATCTCGCGCTCCAGGACCTGCTTGGTCAGCTCGGTCGCGTGCGTCGTCGTGGCCGGGTCGCCCGGGCCGTTGGACAGGAACACGCCGTCCGGCTCGATCGCCAGGAGCTCGTCCAGCGTCGACGTCGAGGGCAGCACGTGCACCTCGATGCCGCGCTTGATCATCTGGCGCGGGGTGTTGGACTTGATGCCCAGGTCGAGCGCCGCCACCCGGAAGCGCGTCTCACCGTCGGGCGAGACCACGTACGGCTTGGGCGTCGAGACCTGGCCGGCCAGGTCGGCGCCCTCCATCTTCGGGCTCGCGAGCACCGAGGCCACCATGTCGTCGACGCTGCCGAGCGCGTCGCCGGAGAACACCCCGGCGCGCATCGCGCCCACCTCGCGCAGGTGGCGGGTCAGTGACCGGGTGTCGACCTCGGCGATGCCGACGATCCCCTGGCGCACCAGCTCTTCGTCCAGGGTCCGGCGAGAGCGCCAGTTGGACGGCGTGCGGGCGGGGTCGCGCACCACGTAGCCGTTGACCCAGATCTTCGACGACTCGTCGTCCTCGTCGTTCCAGCCGGTGTTGCCGATCTGCGGCGCCGTCTGCACCACGATCTGTCCGTGGTACGACGGGTCGGTCAGCGTCTCCTGGTAGCCGGTCATGCCGGTGCAGAACACCGCTTCGCCGAGGGTTCGCCCCTGCGCGCCGTAGGCAGCGCCGCGGAACACCCGGCCGTCTTCGAGTACCAGTGCGGCCTGAGCGCGCGCGTTCACTGGGCACCTCCCTTGATCTTGAGCTGTTCGATCCACTGTGGATAGTCGTCGAGGTCGTCGCCGCGGAAGCCGGTGTCGAGCTCGACGTCGCCGAGCCGCCAGGTGACGATCAGCAGCGCGTCCGTGCCCATCACCTTCCCGGCGATCTTCGTGTCGCGCCGGACGCCGGTGACGGCGTCCCGCGGGATCCAGAAGTCCGGGGCGCCGCCACGCTCGACGGCGACGCCGCCGTCGTGGAGCCGCCAGGAAGCCGAAGTCCGCAGTCCCGCGCCGCGGGTGACGATCCGGTTCTGCCACTCCCCCGCGATCGTCGTCGACAGGTAGACGCCGGTCGACTCCAGCAGGGCATCCCCCAAACCAGCGGGGATGGCGGGGAACGGCGGCACCTGGGCGCTCTGCGAGCGGGACTTGCGCCGCCAGCCCACGTACATGCCCCAGAGGCAGAGCAGGAAGAAGGCGACGATCGCCAGCACGAGCCAGAAGCGCTCCATCAGCCGATCTTCCCGTCCCGCGCGGTGATCCGCCCGCGCAGCAGCGTCGTGGTCACCACGCCGGGCAGCCGCATTCCCTCGTACGGGGTGTTGGCCGCGATGCTGGCCAGCTCCGCGCCCCGGACGGTCCATTCGGCGTCCGGGTCCACCAGGGTCAGGTTCGCCGGCTCGCCGACCTCGATCGGACGGCCCTGGTCGGGCAGGTTGCCGATCTCCGCGGGCCGCTCGCTCATGACGCGGGCGACGCCGCGCCAGTCGAGCAGTCCGGTGCGGACCATGGTCTCGGCCACGATGGACAGCGCCGTCTGCAGCCCGAGCATGCCGGGCCGGGCCGCGGTCCACTCGGTGTCCTTGTCCTGGACCGCGTGCGGCGCGTGGTCGGTGGCGACGCAGTCGATGGTCCCGTCGGCCAGCGCGGCCCGCAGCTTCTCCGCGTCCGACGACGTGCGCAGCGGCGGGTTCACCTTGTTCACCGGGTCGTAGGTCGCCAGGCGCTCGTCGGTGAGCAGCAGGTGGTGCGGGGTGACCTCGGCCGACACCTTCGTGCCGCGGTCCTTGGCCCAGCGCAGCACGTCCGCCGTGCCCGACGTCGAGACGTGGCAGACGTGCAGCCGGGCGTTCGCGTGCAACGCCAGCAGGCAGTCGCGGGCCACGATGGACTCTTCCGCGGCGGCGGGCCAGCCGGTGTAGCCGAGCCGGGCGGCGCGTTCGCCCTCGTGGGCCTGGGCACCGACGGTCAGCCGCGGCTCCTCCGCGTGCTGCGCGATGACGACGTCCAGCGCGGTCGAGTACTCCAGCGCCCGCCGCATGAGCAGCGGGTCGGCGACGCAGAGGCCGTCGTCGGAGAACACCGTGACCCGGGCCTGGGCCTTCGCCATCGAGCCGAGCTCGGCGAGCTTCTCGCCCTTGAGCCCGACGGTGACCGCACCGACCGGGTGCACGTCGACCAGGCCGGCCTCTTGCCCGCGCCGCCACACGTGGTCGACGACCACGGCGTTGTCGGCGACCGGGTCGGTGTTGGCCATGGCGAACACGGCGGTGTACCCGCCGAGCGCCGCCGCGGCCGAGCCGGTGTCGATGGTCTCGGTGTCCTCGCGGCCGGGTTCGCGCAGGTGGGTGTGCAGGTCGACGAAGCCGGGCAGCAGGACTTGACCGTTCGCCTCGACGACTTCGGCGTCTTCGGGTGCTCGGACGGTGCCGATCCCGGTGATCACGCCGTCCTCGATCAGGACGTCGACGGGGTCGCCTTCGCCGTACGGGCGGGCGCCCTTGATCACGGTGCTCACGCGGCGGCTCCTTCACTGGCCAGGAGGTGGTAGAGGACCGCCATGCGCACGTGGACGCCGTTGCGGACCTGTTCGGTGATGGCCGACGCCGGGGAGTCGGCGACCGCCGAAGCGATCTCCATCCCGCGCAGCATCGGGCCGGGGTGCAGCACGACCGCGTGGTCCGGCAGCAGCTTCTGCCGCCGTTCCGAGAGGCCGTACGCGATGGAGTACTCCCGCGCGCTCGGGAAGAAACCTCCGTGCATGCGTTCCGCCTGGACCCGCAGCATCATCACCGCGTCGACGGCGGGCAGCTCGGCGTCCAGGTCGTGCGAGACGGTGACCGGCAGGCTCTCGACGCCGTAGGGCAGCAGCGTCGGCGGCGCGACCAGCACCACCTCGGCGCCGAGCGCGGAGAGCAGGTGGATGTTCGAGCGGGCGACCCGGCTGTGCAGGACGTCGCCGACGATGGCGATCCGGCGGTCCTTGAGCGAGCCGAGGCGCTCCCGCAGGGTCGCCGCGTCGAGCAGCGCCTGCGTCGGGTGCTCGTGGGTGCCGTCGCCGGCGTTGACCACCGACGTGCCCGGCTCGGCCAGCCACTCCGAGAGCCGCTGGGCGGCGCCGCTGGCCGGGTGCCGCACGATCACGCAGTCGGCGCCCGCGGCGGCCAGCGTCAGCGCGGTGTCCCGCAGCGACTCGCCCTTGTTGACCGAGGAGCTCGACGCGGAGACGTTGATCACGTCCGCGCTCATCCACTTCCCGGCGATCTCGAACGACACCCGCGTGCGCGTCGAGTTCTCGTAGAACAGGGTGATGACCGTGCGGCCGCGCAGCGTCGGCAGCTTCTTGACCTCGCGGCCGAGCAGGGTGTGCTTCAGCTCGTCGGCGGTGTCGAGCACGGCCGTGGCCAGCGCCGGGTCCAGGCCGTCGGTGGCGAGCAGGTGCTTCACGAGTCCTCTCCAGCAGCAGTGTCGGCCGAACGCAGCAGGACGGCGTCGCGGCCGTCGATTTCGGCCAGCAGGACCGACACGCCCTCGGAACGGGCGGTCGGCACGTTCTTGCCGACGTAGTCGGCGCGGATCGGCAGCTCCCGGTGACCGCGGTCGACCAGCACGGCCAGCTGCACCGCACGCGGGCGGCCGTGATCACGCAGGGCATCGAGCGCGGCCCGGATCGTCCGGCCGGAGAAGAGGACGTCGTCGACCAGGATCACGACGCGGTCGTCGATGCCGTCGGCGGGCAGCTGCGTCTGTTCGAGCGCGCGCGGCGGGCGGCGGCGGAGGTCGTCCCGGTAGAGGGTGACGTCGAGGGCGCCGGTGGGCGGGCGGACCCCGGAGAACTCGCCGATCTTGTCGGCCAGGCGGACGGCGAGCGGCGTGCCCCGGGACGGGATGCCGAGCAACACGGGCGGGGTAGTGCTCTCCGCACCGTTCGCTGTCTTTTCGATGACCTGATGGGCCATTCGGGCGATCGTGCGCGCGACATCGCCGGCCGTCAGGAGCTCGCGCTCCCCGGCCGAACCAGCCGCGTCACGCGGGCGTGACGACAAACCGGACTCCTTCCCCGCCTCACCGGACGGGTCCTTAAAGGACGTCTGTTCCCCTGCTGGTCGGGGCTTTCGCACCGACAGTAGCAGGCACTTTGCTCAGTCTTCCGGGTGGTGTGGCGTGATTCGCGGCAAGCTTCTGCTTGACCTGGTGACAACAATGCGTAACCATTACTCTGAGTATTCGACTCAGCGAGTCCCCCGGCCCGGTCACCCCGACCGGGAGGGGGTGAAGAACGGAGAACGACCAGATGGGCGATTACGCCAAGGCGCTCGGGGCCAAGCTCCGCGGGATCCGCCAGCAGCAGGGCCTGTCCCTGCACGGGGTCGAGCAGAAGTCCGGTGGGCGCTGGAAGGCCGTCGTCGTCGGCTCGTACGAGCGTGGCGACCGTGCCGTCACCGTGCAGAAGCTGGCCGAGCTGGCCGACTTCTACGGTGTGCCGGTGGTCGAGCTGCTGCCCGAGGGCCGGGTCCCCTCCGGTGCCGAGCCCGCCACCAAGATCGTCATCAACCTCGAGCGCCTGCAGCAGCTGCCGGCCGAAAAGGTGGGCCCGCTCGCGCGTTACGCCGCGACGATCCAGAGCCAGCGCGGCGACTACAACGGCAAGGTGCTCTCGATCCGCACCGAGGACCTGCGGTCCCTGGCGATCATCTACGACATGACCCCGGGCGAGCTGACCGAGCAGCTCATCGACTGGGGCGTCCTGCCGCCGGAGGCGCGTCCTTCCAAGGAGGACTGATCCGCAAGTGTGTTACACCGACGCAGTGAGCGTCCCCCGGTGGGGCACCGGAGACGCTCACTGACTCGTCGGGGGGCTCGTTCGGGGGCGAGCCCGCCCCGCGGTCACCTGACCGGGGGCTCTAGAGAACGGCGCGGAGGCGGTCGGCGATCGTGCCGATCCGGCCCAGGACGCCGTTCACGAAGCGCGGCGAGTCGTCCGTGGACAGTTCCTTCGCCAGTCCCACGGCCTCGTCGATCGCCACCGGGTCCGGCACGTCCTCGGCCCAGAGCAGCTCGTAGACCCCGACCCGCAGCACCGCGAGGTCGACCTTCGGCATCCGCTCCAGGGTCCAGCCCTGCGCGTGCTCGGCCAGCAGCTCGTCGATCCGGGCCTTCCGCCCGGTGACGCCCTCGACCAGGCTGATCGTGTAGTCCGCGATCGGGTCGACGTCCGTCGCGCCGACCCGGTCGGCCAGCAGCGTCACCGCGTCGGTGTCGCGCTGCGCGGCCTCGTACAGCATTTCCACCGCGCGGCGGCGCGCCTGACGGCGGCTGATCGCGCCGCCGCGGTTCGGGTGGGGTTTCGACGTCGGCATCAGCTGGAGACGCGGCCCAGGTAACGGCCGTCGCGGGTGTCGACCTTGATCTTCTCGCCGGTGGAGAGGAACAGCGGGACCTGGATCTCCGCGCCGGTCTCCAGCGTCGCCGGCTTGGTGCCGCCGGTGGAGCGGTCGCCCTGCAGGCCCGGGTCGGTGTGCTGGACGACCAGCTCGACCGACGTCGGCAGCTCGACGTACAGCGGCTCGTTCTCGTGCACCGCGACCTGGACCTCGGTGTTCTCGAGCATGTAGTTGGCGTTGTCGCCGACGACCTCGGCCGGGACGGTGATCTGGTCGTAGGTGTCACCGTCCATGAACACGAAGTCCTGCCCCTCCTTGTAGAGGTAGGTCATGTTCCGGCGGTCCACCGTGGCCGTCTCGACCTTCGTGCCCGCGTTGAACGTCTTGTCGACCACCTTGCCGGTGAGCACGTGCTTGAGCGTCGTGCGCACGAAGGCGCCGCCCTTGCCCGGCTTGACGTGCTGGAACGCGGTGACGGTCCACAGCTGGCCCTCGAGGTTGAGGACGAGCCCGTTCTTCAGGTCGTTGGTCGTGGCCACGAGCTTGCAGTCTCCTGTGTCGAATCTTCGGGTTCGGGGCCGCTGTCAGACGACCACGAGGTTCTTGGTGCTCAGGGTGAGGAGTTCGGGTTCCCCGGCCCGCACGACGAGCGTGTCCTCGATGCGCACGCCACCGCGCCCCGCGAGGTACACGCCGGGCTCGACGGTGACCGCCATACCGGCGGCCAGTGTACCGACGCCCGTCGCGGCGAAGCTGGGCGCCTCGTGGATCTGCAGGCCGACGCCGTGCCCGAGGCCGTGCGCGAAGTGCTCGCCGTGGCCCGCGTCCGCGATCACCTTCCGCGCCGCGGCGTCCACATCGGACACCTCGGCGCCCGGCACGACGGCGGCGACCCCGGCCGCCTGCGCGGCGTGCACGAGCTCGTAGACCTCGCGCTGCCAGTCCGCGGGCTCGCCGAGGACGAAGGTGCGGGTCATGTCGGAGTGGTAGCCGTCGACGGTGGCGCCGAAGTCCATCTTGACGAAGTCGCCGCGCTTGAGCTCGGCGTGCGTCGGCTGGTGGTGCGGGATGGCGGAGTGCGCGCCGGCGGCGATGATGGAGGCGAAGCTGGGCGCGGCCGAGCCGTGCTCCAGCATCCGGTTCTCCAGGTCACGGGCGATTTCCAGCTCCGTCCGCCCGGGCCGCAGCCCGCCGGCGGCCACCAGGTCGTCCAGCGCCCGGTCGGCGGCGGCGCACGCTTGGCGCAGCGCTTCGATCTCGGCCTCGTCCTTGACTTCGCGCAGCCGCTCGACGAGACCGGGGGTCCGTTCGAGGGGCACCTGCTGCTTCAGCGCTTCGTAGGTCTCGACGCTGACGTGCTGGCTCTCGAACCCGAGCCGCCCGTAGGTCTTGGGGTCCTTCGCGGCTTTCGCGACGAGCGCGGCGGCGCTGGCCCGGTCGACGACGGTCTCGAGGTCGGGCACTTCGGCGGCGGACTGGGTGGTGTACCGGCCGTCGGTGCAGAAGAGCGTCTTGTCGTCGCCGCCGGCGTGCAGGAGAACGGCGGCGTTCGAGCCGGTGAACCCGGTCAGGTAGCGGATGTTCAGCAGATCGGTGACCAGCAGCGCGTCGACACCGGCTCCGGTCAGGAGCTCGCGCAGCGCACGGCGACGTCGTCCATGGGTTTCGGGCACGGGTCCACCCTAGTGCGCCGGGTTCCCGGGGGAAGCGACTCGTCAGTAGGCCGCCTACACTCCGCAGGATGAGCACCTGGGTGATCCGCGGACTGGTGATGGCGGTGCTGCACGGCGTGGCGTTGACGCTGCTGGCCAAGTACGCCGTGTACCACCCGACGGACCAGACGCTCGCGGTGTCGCTGACGTTGGCGGTCCTGGTCGGCGCGGCGGCGCTGTGGGCGGCCCTGGACGCGTGGCGCGGGGTCGCCGACCGCGGCCGGGCGTGGTTCGTCGCGGCGCTGGTGGCCGGGGTGGTGTCGGGCATCCTGTACGTGATCGGGCGCGCGGTGTTCGTCGACCAGACGGGCGTGTCCGAGCTGGGCGGCGCCCTCACCGGCGGTGCGGCGTTCTCGGCGCTGCTGGTGCTGGTCCCCGCCGGGCTGGGATTGCTGGTCGGAGGACGGATCGGCCGCCCCCGGCCGGCCGAGGAGGAGCCGCGAGAGGTGCCTTCGCCGCGGCCTCGGCGGCTTCGGTCGTCCAGCCGGGAGCCGCGCGGGTAGCCGTCGGTTTCCGGCCACGGCCCGGGCGGCTGCGGCCACCGGGTCCGCGTCAGCCGGCTGGCCGCGGCCAGCCGATCAGTGCCAGGCGGCTGCGCCCACCGCGCCCGCGTCAGCCAGTCGACCGCGGCCAGCCGATCAGTGCCAGGCGGCTGCCGCCACCGGGGCCGCGTCAACCGGTCAGTGCCGGCCCCGGCCGATAGCCGTCCCACTGCGCGTCGGTCACCGGGTGCGGTGCCGAGGCGTTGCCCACCGCGACCAGCGGGTCCGAGATCCGCCACAGCCGGTGGTCGTCGAGGACCAGGGCAAACCCGCGGCCGGGCGCCTGGACCGCCTCGGCCCCCGCGCGCAGCCGGGCCGTCACCGGCAGGGCCGCCACCTCCGGCGGTGCCTTCTCCAGCAGTTCGCCGGCCAGGGCCGCGGCGACCCCGCGCCGGTCGACGCGGACCCGCTGCCCCGCCCGGACCAGATCCATCGTCCGCTCCGGCGACGGCATCGTGACCCCGTCGAACGTGGCCGCCACCCGGGCGGGGTTCGCGCAGGCCTGGCTGCCCAGCACGTCCAGCCCGAAGTGCCGCAGGTCGGTCGGGGCGCCGGCGCCACCGAGCACGGTCGCGCGCATGACGTCGAACGGCACCCGGCCGCACGGGTCGGCCGTCGACAGCGGCGCGTGCCCGTCCGCGCGGCGCACCAGGCCCGGCCCTTCCCGCCACGGCCCCGGCACCAGCACGGGACGGAACGGGTGCTCGGTGAAGTCCGCGGTCCAGAACGTCAGCGTCGTCCCGCCGTCGGTCTCGTGCGCGACGACGAACGCGGCGAGCGCGCCCACCCACATCAGGTCCGCGCTGAACCCGTCGACGATCGACCGGGCACGCGGCGCCGAAGTCGAAGCCACCGGCACGAACCCGCCGGTGTCCAGCGCCTGCACCCCCGACCCGAACGCGGGGTCGCGCGAGCGGAGCAGGAACTGCCCCGCGCCGTTGGGGCCCGCGGCGCGGCCGGTGGTGTCGGTGAACATCAGGTAGAACCAGCCGTCGAGGTAGACAGCCGACGGCTGGCCCGCGCCGTAGACGTTCTCGCGGTGCACGTCGTGGGACGGCCCGAGGATCGGCTGCCCGCCGGCCGCACGGGTCCAGTGGACGCCGTCGGTGCTGGTCGCGAGCCCGATCGAGTTGCCGAGCGCGTGGTCCCCGGCGGCGCCGGTGTAGTACAGGTAGTACGTCGAGCCGACGCGCAGCACGGACGGATCGCAGGTGTGCATGCCGTCGAACTGCCCGGGCGCCCCGGAGAACACGGCGGCCGGGATCCCGCCGTCCGGCCCGGCGAACGGCCCGTCGAAGGAGGGGGCCTGGGCGTAGAGGATGTCGTCCCCGGCCGGCCCGGCGCCGCCGTACTGGCTGCACCACCACATCCGGGTCTGCCCCCGGTCGAGCATGACGGTCGGCCCGTAGTTGTAGACGGCATCGGCCCCACCGGCGGCGATGACACCACCACTCTGCCGGGCGTCACCCGAACCGAGCTCGACGTCGACGGGCCGCGGCGGTTCGGCGCTCTTCCCGCCGGCGATGGCGGGCCGCTCCCCCGCCGCCTGCGGCTGGGCGTAACCCTGGGTGCAGCCCGCGAGCAGAACGCCCGCCAGGAGACTGGCGAGCAAGGCACGAGCGGGTCGCCGACCCCCACGACGAAACGGGTGCACGGCACCGGAGTGTAGCGAGAGGCTTCGCCCGTCCGGGCGGCCGCGCTCCGTTCGACGGTCCCCCGATCGAGGCGAGCAGTGGGCGGGCTGGGTCGCCGCCCTGCCCCTCGCCCCGCACCGGCGCGAAGGGGAACACCCGGCCACGTCACACCGGCGGCCCGAGTTCGGCCGCCTCAGCCGCCGGCGGGTGGACCTTCGGCCGCGACCAGCTCGACCTCGAACCCGGCCTCGTTCTCCAGGTAAGCCGCGTAGTGGGCCGGGCCGCCCGCGTGGGGGTACCGGTCCGCGAACAGCGGCCGCCAGCCGTGAGTGAGAGCGCGGGATGCGAGGTCGTCGACCTTCTCCCGGGTGCCCACGTGCAGCGCCAGGTGGTTCAGGCCCGGCCGCGTGCGCTCGTGGTCCGGCGCGCTCAGCGCCGGCGACGCCTCGACCACCAGGTACGTCCCGCCGAGCCGCCAGCTGACTCCGGCCGGCCAGCGCTGGAACTCGCGCCAGCCCAGCTCGCCGAGGAGCCAGCCCCAGCTGCGTTCCGCGCCGGCGAGGTCCGGCACCCACAGCTCGATGTGGTGCGGCCGCCCGTGCGCCTCCGGCAGCGCCACCAGCACGCGGTGCAGGTCGCCGTAGTGCACGCCGCTGCCGACGTCGAGGAAGCCCAGGCGCGCGGCCACTTTCCGGCTCGCCGCGTTCCGCTCGTGGACCAGCGCCCACACCGCCGGGAGCCCGAGCGTGCCGAGCCCGTGGTCCAGCAGCGCGCGGGCGGCCTCGGTCGCCAAGCCGTGCCCCGCGTGCGCTTTCGCGACGTAGTAGCCCAGCTCGGGAACGCCGCTCGGCAGCTCCCCCGACGGCCGCAGGTGCGCGACGCCGATCACCTCGCCGTCGCGTTCGATCACCCAGTGCCCCTGGCCGGCCGGGCCGCGGTGGGCCAGCCGCCGGTCCACCATCGCGCTCGCCGTCGCCGGGTCGGAGAAGTCCGCCGCGAAGTACCGGCTCATCTCCGGGTCGGCGAACACCTTCACCACGGCTTCGCGGTCCGCCTCGGTCAGCGGCCGCAGCGTCAGCCGCGGCGTCGCCAGCAGCGTCATCCGGCGTGCGTGGCGAGCCAGCGCAGGGCGAGGGGGTAGCCGTCCACGCCGAGGCCCGCGATCACGGCCGTCGCGATGTCCGACAGCACGCTGTGGTGCCGGAACGCCTCCCGCTTGTGCACGTTCGAGATGTGCAGCTCGATCAGCGGCGCGGTCAGCTGCGCCGCGGCGTCGCGCACCGCGATCGAGTAGTGCGTCCACGCACCGGCGTTGAGCACCACCGGGTGGCCGCCGTCGGCCGCTTCGTGCAGCCAGCCGACCAGCTCGCCTTCGAAGTCGGTCTGCCGGACCTCGACCTCGATCCCCAGCTCACTCCCGGTCTTGACGCACAGCGCCGCGAGGTCGTCGTGCGTGGTCGAGCCGTACACCGACGGCTCGCGCTTGCCGAGCCGGCCGAGGTTGGGGCCGTTGAACACGAACGCCTTCACAGCAGCACGCTCCCGCCGCTGCGGGTCGGCTCCGCCGCGATCGCCGAGTACGCGGCCGCGAGCAGCGCCGGGTCCGGGCCCTCCAGCCGGCCGGGCTTGGCGAGCGCGTCGAGGACGACGAACCGCAGCGACCCCGAGCGGGTCTTCTTGTCGCCCTTCATGGTTTCCAGCAGCTGCGGCAACGCATCGGCGTCGTACGTCGTCGGCAGGCCGAGCAGCTTCAGCACGGAAGCGTGGCGCTCGGCCGTGGCGTCGTCGAGCCGGCCGGCCAGCCGCGCCAGCTCCGCGGCGAACACCAGGCCGACGCTGACCGCGGCGCCGTGGCGCCACCGGTACCGCTCGCGGCGCTCGATGGCGTGGCCGAGCGTGTGGCCGTAGTTGAGGATCTCCCGCAGGTCGGACTCGCGCAGGTCGGCGGCCACGACGTCGGCCTTCACCCGGATCGACCGCCGGACCAGCTCGGCCAGCACCTCGCCGGTCGCGTCGAGCGCGGCGGCCGGACCGGCCTCGATCAGCTCGAGGATCCGCGGGTCGGCGATGAAGCCGGCCTTGACGACCTCGGCCATCCCGGCGACGAGCTCGTTCGGCGGGAGCGTCTCCAGCGTCGCGAGGTCGACGAACACCGCGCTCGGCTCGTGGAACACCCCGACGAGGTTCTTGCCGGCCTCGGTGTTGATGCCGGTCTTGCCGCCGACCGAGGCGTCGACCATGCCGAGCAGCGTGGTCGGCACGTTGACCAGCCGGACCCCGCGCATCCACGTGCCCGCCACGAACCCGGCGAGGTCCGTGACGGCGCCACCGCCGAGGCCGACCACGGCGCCGCGGCGGTCCAGCCCCATCCGGCCGAGCACCTCCCAGCAGAAGCCCGCGACGCTCAGCGCCTTGCCGTCCTCGGCGTCCGGGATCTCGACGCGGTGGGCGTCGAGGCCCGCGGCGGTGAGCTCGTCGCGGATGGCTTCGGCCGTGGCGGTCAGCGTGGGCGGGTGGATCAGCGCGATCTTCGAGGCGTCGGCCAGGTGCTCGGTGAGGTCGCCGAGCAGGCCGCGCCCGACCACGACGTCGTAGGGCTGGGCGGTGGCGACGGGGATGCGCACCGGATCGGACACGGGGTGACTCACTCCTTGGCTTCGGCGGGAGCGGCGAGCTCCGCCACGAGGTGCGCGACGATCTCGGAGGGCGTCCGGTCGTCGGTGGCGATCTCGACGGTGGCGACCTCGCGGTAGACGGGCACCCGCTCGTCGAGCAGTTTCTTGAAGGTGGCGCGGGGGTTCACCCCGGCCAGCAGCGGCCGCGCACTCGACAGGCCGGTGCGTTGCACACCCGCCGCGAGGCCGACGTTGAGGAACACCACGGTGTGCTCGGCCAGCCGGGCCCGGGTGCCCGGGGTGAGCGGCGCGCCGCCGCCGAGGGAGAGCACGCCCTCGTGCTCCGCCAGCGCGGTGGCGACCGCTTCTTCTTCCAGCGCGCGGAAAGCGGGTTCGCCGTCTTCCGCGAAGATGTCGGAAATGCTGCGCCCGGTGCGCGCGACGATGTCGTCGTCGCTGTCGCGGAATTCGACGCCGAGCGCCGTCGCCAGCAGTGGGCCGACCGTGCTCTTGCCCGAGCCGGGCGGCCCGACGACCACCGCGCGAGGACTCACCACCGCTCCTCGAGGGCCTTGAGGTACGCCTCGGCGTTGCGCTTGCTCTCGGCGAGCGAGTCGCCGCCGAACTTCTCGAGCGCGGCGTCGGCGAGGATGAGCGCCACGACCGATTCCAGCACGACGCCGGCTCGCGGCACGGCGCAGACGTCCGACCGCTGGTGGATGGCCACCGCGGGCTCGCCGGTCTTGACGTCCACTGTGGACAGTGCTTTGGGGACGGTCGAGATCGGCTTCATGGCCACCCGGACGCGCAGCGGCTCGCCGTTGGTGATGCCGCCTTCGAGGCCGCCCGCGCGGTTGGACCGGCGGGTGACGCCGACCGGGCCGGAGCCGCGGTCGATCTCGTCGTGGGCCTGGCTGCCCCAGCGGCGTGCGGTCGTGAAGCCGTCACCGACCTCGACGCCCTTCATCGCCTGGACGCCCATCAGCGCGCCGGCCAGCCGTGCGTCGAGCCGGCGGTCCCAGTGGACGTGGGAACCGAGGCCCGGCGGGAGGCCGTAGGCGAGCACCTCGATCACGCCGCCGACGGTGTCGCCCGCCTTCCGCACGGCGTCGACCTCGGCGACCATCGCGTCGGTGCCTTCCTGGCTGAAGGCGCGCACCGGGCTCTCGTCGATGGCGGCCAGGTCCCCGGGCTGCGGGAGCGGGCCCTCGGGTGCGTCGGCACCGCCGATCGAGACGACGTGGCTGAGGATTTCGACGCCGAGCAGCTGCTGGAGGAAGTTGCGCGCGACGGTGCCGAGCGCGGTCCGCGACGCCGTCTCCCGGGCGCTCGCGCGCTCGAGGACGGGACGGGCCTCGTCGAAGCCGTACTTCTGCATGCCGGGCAGGTCCGCGTGGCCGGGGCGCGGGCGGGTGAGCGGTTCGTTGCGCGCGAGACCTTCGAGGATCTGGGGGTCGACCGGGTCGGCCGCCATGACCTGCTCCCACTTGGGCCACTCGGCGTTTTCGATGTGCACGGCGACCGGGCCGCCCTGGGTGAGGCCGTGGCGGACGCCGCCGAGGAACTCGATGTGGTCGGTCTCGAAGCCCATCCGCGGGCTGCGGCCGAACCCGAGCCGGCGCCGGGCCAGCTGCTCGGTGACGTCGGCGGTGGTGACGGCAACGCCCGCGGGCATCCCTTCGAGCACGGCGGCCAGCGCGGGTCCGTGCGATTCACCTGCGGTGATCCAGCGCAACATGGGCTCAATCCTGTCACGGGCACGGCGCGGGCCGGGACATGCCTCCGGTCAGCTGCACCGGCGACGAGGGCGGGCAGCCGGAGAGCGGTGGCGGTGGCGAAGATCGGGAAGGTCATGACTCCAGGCTGCTGCCGCGGGGTTGCGCACGGCAATCACCGGTTGCCGCGAACGGAGGATTCGCGACGTTTTCGGGCCGGAATCACTCCTGTGGGCGACTTCCCGCGAGGGATCGCCCGAGCTTGGCGGCGGAACTCGCGTGATCGAGGCCGGAACTCGCGTGACCGGAGGGGCATCTCGCGTGACTGGGCGGGCATCGCACGTGACTGGGCGGGCATCTCGCGTGACTGGAGGGGCATCGCGGGGGGTGGCTCATCCGGGGCCCCCTGCGGCCCGGATGAGCCACCGGTCTCAGAGCGTCAGCCGGAGCAGGGGCAGGCCGCTCGCCAGGCGGACTTCCAGTGCGGCCAGGTCCGAGGTCTTGAGCGCCGTGCCGATCACGATGCGGGCCGTGTCGTCCGGGATCGCCTTCCACGTCGCCAGCTGGGTCTCCACCCCCGACCGCGAGACCGCCACGAGGAGGTACTCGCCGCCGCTGCGGCCGCCCGTGTAGCTGCACGACATGTCGACCTGGGTGCCCCAGTCGAACGCCGCCAGGCGGGCGTCCGCGCGGACCGGGAACTGGCCCAGCGCCGTCATCGCCACGGAAGGGGGCGGCGCCGGCGCCGAAGGAGGCAGGGCGACCACCACGCCCAGTGCGACGCAGGCCGCGACGGCCACCGCCGCCGAGCCCGTGGTCACCGCGAACCGGATCCGGCGGCCGCGCCGGACCCGGCGGAGCACCGCCGGCAGCAGGTCCGGCGGGGGCGGGCCGGGATCGGGCAGCGAAACCGGCGTGTCGACCCTCGCCAGCAGCCCGGGCAGCCCCGCCAGCTCGCGCACCGAAGCCGCGCACCGGTCGCACGTGCGCAGGTGCTCCTCGAAGCGCTGCCGGTCCTCGGGGGCGAGCGCCCCGAGCACGTACGCGGCGTCGAACGTCGCGAAAGGATCTTCGCTCACTGGGTCACTCCCCTCTCTTCGAGCACCAGGCGGAGCGCACGCAACGCGTAGTGCGTGCGCGACTTGACCGTCCCTTCGGCCACCCCCAGCTTCAGCGCCGCGTCGGCGACCGAATAGCCCTGGAAGTAGCACAGCAGCAGCACCTCGCGGTGCCGTTCCGACAGCTCGGCCAGCGCCTCGGCGACCAGCCAGCCCTGCACCGCGCGGTCGGTGCCGTCGGCGACGACGCGGTCCGGCGGCCGGTCGGTCGGCACCTCCGACCGGGCCGACGCCGACCGCCAGCCGTCGATGGCGATCCGCCGGGCGACCGTGAAGAGCCACCCCCGCGCCGAGCCCTGCGACTGGTCCAGCACCGCCGGCGACCGCCAGGCCCGCAGCAGCGTCTCCTGGACGACGTCCTCGGCCCGGATCCGGTCGCCGGAGGTCAGGTGCAGGGCGTAGGACCACAGCGCGGCCGCGTGCTCTTCGTGCAGCGCGCGCATCAGCGCCTCTTCGGCCGCGTCCTTCACCGGCAACGCCTCAGACCGCGGCGCGGCGCCGGTCCTTCACGAACAGCAGCGCCAGACCGCCCACGATGCAGACCGCCTCGGTGATCACGCCCCAGTACTCCGGCTGGCTGTTGAACTGGTCGTGGTTCCCCATGAACCCGACGGTCGCGGCCAGCACGTACGCGCCGAGCGTCAGCGCCCCGAACCCGGCCGCGCCCAGCGCCGGCAGCCAGTGCCGCCAGGCGAGCACCGCGATCGCCAGCACCAGCCCGGCGATGGCGTCGAGCAGGAACAGCGTCCCGGTGATGCCCGGGTAGTCCTGCGTCCACAAGAAGTAGTGCACGCCCGCCGAGCCCAGCAGCGCGGCCGCCACGACGATGCGTAGAACCCAACTCACCATGATCGTTCCTCCACTCCACACCCACTCCGGTACATACACGGAACAGGGGGCGATCCGGTTCACCGGGAATTGAACCGATCGGGTGGTGCTCTCGTTCTTTAGGTCATGACAGCCGAACTGCACTCCCGCCGCACCGTCCTGACCACCGGTGCCGCCGTCGCCGGTGCCGCCGTCGGCGCCGTCGCCCTCACCGCCTGCTCCTCGGAATCGAACGGCAAATCGGGCACCGCGCAGGCGCCGATCGCCGCCGGGACGCCGCTGGTCGCGCTCGCCGAGGTCCCGGTCGGGCAGGCGAAGGCGGCGAAGGCGCCGGACGGCTCCGACGTGATCGTGGCCCGGACGTCCGAGTCGGCCTGTGCCGCGTTCAGCGCCGTGTGCACGCACCAGGGCTGCACGGTCGCGCCGAAGGGCGCCGACCTGGTCTGCCCGTGCCACGGTTCGGTGTTCAACGCGCTCACCGGCGAGGTCAAGCAGGGCCCGGCGAACAAGCCGCTGCCGTCGGTGCCGGTCAAGGTCGAGAACGGGAAGGTCGTCACCGGCTGACGAGCCGGCCGCGCGAACGGGCCCTTGTGGACGTGCGTCCACAAGGGCCCTTCGTGTGACAGAACGAACTCAGGCGTCCCAGGCGAACAGCTTCTCACCGGCGGCGACGTCGCGCTCGGTGTCCAAACCGGACAAAACCTCCGCCGAGGCGTCCAGCGCGACGACCGGGACGATCGCCGAGTAGCCCGCCGCGGTCACCGCTTCCGGGTCCCAGCCGACGATCGGCTGGCCGGCCCGCACCTGCTCGCCCTTGACGACGTGCAGCGTGAAGCCTTCGCCCTTCTCCTTGACCGTGTCGATGCCGAGGTGGACCAGCACGGCCTTCCCGTCTTCGGTGGCGATGACGTAGGCGTGCGGGTGCAGCGTCGCCACCGTGCCGTCGACCGGCGCGACCGCGTCCGACCGGCCGCCCGCGGGCTGCACCGCGATGCCCGGCCCCACCATGGCCTGCGCGAACACCGGGTCGGGGACCTCGGTGATCGGCACCACGCGCCCGGCGACCGGGCTGAGGATGTCGAAGCTCACAGCAGGTCCTCGATGTCGCTGGCGATGGTGTCCGCCTCCGGCCCGACGATCACCTGCAGGGCGGTCGACCCCATCTTGACCACGCCCATCGCGCCGGCCTTCTTGAGCGCGCCCTCGTCGACGAGGCTCATGTCCTCGACCTCGCAGCGCAGCCGCGTGATGCAGCCCTCGACCTCGGTGAGATTGCCCGCGCCGCCGAGTGCCGCGAGGATCTTTTCGGGCCTGTCATCCGCCATCGCGGTCTCCTTGATCACTGTTTGTTCCCAACCTGACGCGAACCGCGTGTCCACCTGTACTACGCCGTTCGTCCGCTTGCACCCCGCCGCGGGCCACGAACGGATAACGGTGGTTGACACCCGTCCGCGCGGCGGAGCATCCTGCCCCATCAGATCATTGGTCTAGACCGGAACGTACCAATGTTCGGGGCCGGACGCGAGCACCGGTCCCCCGGTGCGAGAGAACGAGGAGGGTGACGCCGATGAGCGCGGCAGCGCACGTCCCGCCGCCCGACAAGGTCGTCAACGGGCCCACGCCCAAGCACGCCCAGCTGCGGGAAATCCTCCGCCGCACGGTGGAGCGCGAGCTCCCGCCGGGTGCGCCGATCCCGTCCGAACGCGAGCTGGCCCAGCGCTACGGCGTGTCGCGGCTCACGGTCCGGTCGGCGATCGGCAAGCTGGTCGAGGAGGGCCTGCTCGCCCGGGTCCGCGGCAAGGGCACGTTCACCGCGGCCCGGCGGATGGAGTTGCAGCTCTACCTGATGTCGTTCACCGACGACATGCGGAGGCGGGGGCTGACCCCGACGACCGAGGTGGTCTCGGCGGCCACCGAGGTGCCGCCCACCGCCTCGGCGCACGCCCTCGGCCTGGCCGAGGGCGCCACGGCGCACCGCCTGGTGCGCCTGCGCCACGCCGACGGCGTGCCACTGGCCGTCGAGCGCGGCTGGTACCACGCGGGCCGGGCCCCCGGCCTGCTCGGGCTCGACCTGACCCAGTCCATCTACGCGCAGCTGGCCGAGACGTACGGTGTGCGTCCCGACCAGGCGTGGCAGACGGTCTGGGCCGAAGGCGCGGACCGCGAGACGGCCCGGCTGCTCGGCATGCGTGCCGGCAGCCCCCTGCTCGTGTTCCGGCGGGTCTCCAGGGCCAACGGAGACCCCATCGAAGACATCACGTCCTGGTACCGGGGAGATCACTACCAGGTGACCATGCAGTTGGACCGGAACACCCCGGAACCCGGTCAACCACCCCACTATGGAGGATCCTGATGAGCTCCACCACCGCGGAGGGGGCGAAGAAGAGCGGCAGCGGTCTCGCCGGTCTTCAGCGCTTCGGCCGTAGCCTCATGCTCCCGATCGCCGTGCTCCCGGCGGCGGGCATCCTGCTCCGGTTCGGGCAGGACGACATGCTCGGCAAGGACGGCCTCGGCTGGAACAAGGTCGCTTCGGTGCTGGGCGCCGCGGGCGGCACGCTGTTCAACTGGCTGCCACTGCTGTTCGCGGTCGGCATCGCCGTCGGCTTCGCCAAGAAGGGCGACGGCTCGACCGCCGTCGCGGCGGTCGTCGGCTTCTTCGTCTTCAGTTCCGTCGTCCAGGTGTTCGCCCCGCTCAAGGACCTGCCGAAGTACACGGCCGGTGTCACCGAGCTCCAGCCGATCAAGTGGCCGTACTCGGTGCTCGCGGGTGTCGTGGTCGGCATCGTGGCGGCGCTGCTGTGGCAGAAGTACCACCGCATCAAGCTGCCCGCCTACCTGGCGTTCTTCGGCGGCCGCCGGTTCGTCCCGATCATCACCGCGGGTGTCATGGTGATCCTCGGCGTGCTCTTCGGCCTGGTCTTCCACTGGGTCAACAGCGGCATCGAGGCCGCCGGTGACGCGGTCACCGCCTCCCCGGTCGTCGGTGGCGGCATCTACGGCGCGCTGAACCGCCTGCTCATCCCGGTCGGTCTGCACCAGCTGCTGAACGTCCCCGTCTGGTTCATCTTCGACGGCGGTGACATCAACAACTTCGTCGCGGGCAAGATGTCGGCGGGCGCCTTCACCACGGGCTTCTTCCCGATCTTCATGTTCGCGCTGCCGGCGGCCGCACTGGCCATCTGGCAGACGGCCCGCCCGGCGCAGAAGAAGGTCGTCGGCGGTGTGATGATCGCCGGCGCGCTGACCTCGTTCCTGACCGGTGTCACCGAGCCGATCGAGTTCTCGTTCATGTTCGTCGCGTGGCCGCTGTACCTGTTCCACGCGGTCATGACCGGCACCTCGCTGGCGATCTGCAATGCGCTGGGCATCCACCAGAGCTTCAACTTCTCGGCCGGCGCGATCGACTACCTGCTCAACTTCGGCGCCCCGGCGGCGCAGAAGCCGTGGCTGCTGATCCCGATCGGCCTCGTCTACGCGGTGATCTACTACGTGGTCTTCCGGTTCGCGATCACCAAGTTCAACCTGCGGACCCCGGGCCGCGAGGACGACTCGATCGAGGCCGACCTCGACCGCACCGCCGCCGTCTAAGCTCCGTACCGACGAAAACCCGTAGAGAGGACGAACATGCCGGAGAAACGCGTCGCCGTGGCCAGCAAGGTGGGGCTGCACGCCCGGCCGGCCGCGCTGGTGGCGAAGGCGGCCGCGGCGCAGCCCGTCGCGGTGCAGATCGCCAAGGCCGGCGGAGACCCGGTGGCCGCCGGCAGCGTGCTCAACCTGATGACGCTGGCCGCCGGCTACGGCGACGAGGTCGTCATCAGCGCCGAGGGCGAGGGCGCCGAGGAGGCCGTGGAAGCGGTCGCCCAGCTCGTCGCCACCGACCTCGACGCCTGACGAACACCCGCGAAGGCCTCCGCACCGGTCCCCGACACCGGTGCGGGGGCCTTCGTTTCGTAGGGTGGGCGCATGGAGAGCGTGCGCCTGATCGACGAGTGGCCGGTGGACAACGCCGCGACGGCCGTGGTGGCCGCGGACGGGAACGTCGTCGGCAGCCACGGCGACACCGCGCGGAAGTTCCGGCTGGCCTCGGTCTCCAAGCCGCTGACCGCCTACGCCGCGCTCATCGCGGTCGAAGAAGGCGTCGTCGAGCTCGACACCCCGGCCGGGCCCGAGGGCTCGACCGTGCGGCACCTGCTGGCCCACACCTCCGGGCTCGCCTTCGACGCGCACAAGGCGGTGGCCGCGCCGGGCACCCGGCGGCTCTACTCCAACGCCGGGTTCGAGCAGCTGGCCGACGCGCTGGCCGAGCACTCCGGCATCCCGTTCGCGCAGTACCAGGCCGAGGCGCTGTTCGCCCCGCTCGGCATGACTTCGACGGCCCTCGAAGGCTCACCCGCGTCCGGTGCGGTGTCCACTGTGGACGACCTGGTCGCCTTCGCCGCCGAACTGCAGGCCCCGAAGCTGCTCGACCCGGCCACCGTCGCCGAAGCGACGGACGTCGTGTTCCCCGGGCTTTCCGGGGTGCTGCCCGGCTTCGGGCACCAGAAGCCCAACGACTGGGGCCTGGGCTTCGAAATCCGCGACCACAAGAGCCCGCACTGGACCGGCGCGCGCAGTTCACCGCGGACGTTCGGCCACTTCGGCCAGTCGGGCACGTTCCTCTGGGTCGACCCGGATGCCCGCGCGGCCTGCGTCGCGCTGACCGATCGGGCGTTCGGCCTGTGGGCCGCCGAGGTCTGGCCGCGCTACACCGACGCCGTCCTGGCGGAACTGGGCGCGTGAAGCGGGCCTTCTTCGCCGCTCTCCTGCTGCTCACCGCCTGCAGCGCCCCGGCGGCCGCGCCCGCACCACCACCCGCGCCCTCGCCGGAAGTGCCCGGCCCTCCCCCGGCCCTCGGCACGAACGGCGCCGCGGTCCCGGCGCTGCGCTGGGCGCCCTGCCACGGGCCGTTCCAGTGCGCGGCCGCGACCGTGCCGCTGAGCTACCGCGAGCCGAAGGGCGCCACGATCACGCTGTCGGTGATCCGGCGGCCGGCGGACGACCCGGGCCGGCGGCTCGGCTCGCTGTTCGTCAATTTCGGCGGGCCGGGCGCGGACGGCGTCGGCGAGCTGACGCGGTTCGCCGCCCGCTACCCGCCGGAGCTGCGCGCCCGGTTCGACCTGGTGAGCTTCGACCCCCGCGGGATCGGCGGCTCGGCGCCGATCGGCTGTCCGGGCGCGGACCACCTCCCACCGGCCGGGTCGCCGCTGCGGCAGCCGGACGCGTTCTTCGCCGCGAGCGCGGCGACCGGCCGGGCCTGCGCCGCCTCGGGCGCGCTCCTGGCCCACCTCTCGACGGCGAACGTCGCACGGGACATGGACCTCCTGCGCCAGGCCGCCGGCGACGCCTCGCTGAACTTCTACGGGTACTCCTACGGCACGTACCTGGGCGGCACGTACGCGAACCTCTTCCCGGACAAGGTCCGCGCGATGACCCTCGACGGCACGCTCGACCTGGTCGCCAACGCCACCGGCAAGCCGGGCCAGGAGCAGCAGCCGGTGGACGTGCGGGCCGACGTCGCCGCGGCCCAGCAGCAGGAGCTGGACCAGTTCTTCGCGGTGTGCGCGGCGGCCGGGCCGAAGTGCGCCTTCTCCGCGGGCGACCCGGAGGCGAAGTTCGCCGGGATCTTCGCGCACGCGTCCCGGGGGCCGGGCGTGAGCTCCCTGATGAAGACGGTGAGCAGCGCGCTGTACCAGTCCGGCCGGTGGAAGCGGCTGGCCGAAACCCTGGCCGCGATGCCGTCGGATCCGGGCGGCGCCTCGCCGGTCCTGGACCCGTACGTGCCGGCGCACTCGCCCGGGTTCCTGGCCGTCCAGTGCGTCGACAGCGACAACCCTCGGGCGCCCGCGGACTACGCCGCCCTCGCCACGCGGGAAAGCGCGCGGCAGCCGTACTTCGGGCTGAGCGCGGTGTATTCGATGGCCCAGTGCATCGGCTGGCCGGCCCACGACGACGACCGGTACACCGGGCCGTGGAACCGGCCGCGGATGAACCCGGTGCTGGTGCTGAACAACCGCTTCGACCCGGCGACACCCCTGCACAACGCCGAGGCGACGGCCGCCGAACTCGGTGACGGCCGCGTGCTCGTCGTGGACGGCTACGGCCACACGTCGCTGGACGTCCCGAGCGCCTGCGCGTCGGCGGCCGTGGTGCGCTACCTGACCGAGCTCACCGCACCGCCGCCGGGGACGACGTGCGCGCCGGACGCGGTTCCTTTTCCCTGACGGAAAATCGCCGACCGGACGTGATGCCCAACGGCCCGGTGGGGACAGGGTCCAACGGCCCTGCCCCCGCCCGGGCGCGGGTGGTGTCATGTAAGGGTGCAGGCCCGCCGCAGGGCCGGTGCGGGGACCTCGGGCCCCGGCGGGCCGCACACCTTCTTCACTCCATGACGCGGATCGGCGATCCCGCCTGGTAGGCGGCGATGTCCTCGATCGCGTCGCCGTAGAAGATCTCGTAGACCTCGCGGGTGACGAAGCCGATGTGCGGCGTCAGCACCGCGTTGTCGAGTGTCCTCAGTGGATGGTCGGCCGGGAACGGCTCGGTGTCGTAGACGTCCAGTGCGGCGGCGCGGATTTCCTTGCGCCGCAACGCGTCCACCAACGCGGCTTCGTCGACGATCGGGCCGCGCGAGGTGTTCACCAGCAGCGCCGTCGGCTTCATCGCGGCGAGCTCGGCCGCCCCGACCAGGCCGCGGGTGCGCTCGCCGAGCACCAGGTGGATGGACAGCACGTCCGCGCGCGCGAACAGCTCGTCCTTGGTCACCGCGGTGACGCCGTGCGGGTCCGCCTTCTCCTGGGTCAGGTTCTGGCTCCAGGCGATGGTCTCCATCCCGAAGACCTGCCCGATCTTCGCCGCGCCCGCGCCGAGCCTGCCGAGGCCGAGCAGGCCGAGCGTCTTGCCGTGGAGCATGGTGCCGACGCCCGTCTGCCAGCCGCCCTCGCGCATGGACCGGAACTCCTGCGGCAGGTTCCGCGAGGCGGCGAGGATCAGCGCCCAGGTGTGCTCGGCGGTCGGCTCCCCGATGTAGCCGGTGGCGGACACGACGACGCCGCCCCGCCGCGCGGCGGCGACGTCGATGGCCGCGTTCCGCTTGCCCGTGCTGACCAGCAGCTTCAGGTCCGGGAGGGCGCCGAGGACCTCGGCCGGGAACCGGGTGCGCTCACGCATCGCGACGATGCATTCGAAGCCCTGCAGCTGCTTGACGACGTCGGTCAGGGGTTCGGTGAAGACCGTGATGTCGGCCTTGAGCGAGTCCCAGTCACCGAAGGTGAGGGCGACGTTCTGGTAGTCGTCGAGAATGGCGATCCGCATGGCCTCACCGTAGTGGCCGCCTCAGCCGGCGGCAGGCGGCTCCCCGGGGAAGAGGATGGGGCTGAGCAGGTACCGCGTGCGGTCCGGGGTGGCCGGGTTGGCCAGCCGCGGGAGGATCGCGGCGCGCAGTTCGCCGACCATGGCGACGAGCTCGTCCCGGCTCAGCCAGATCGCGTGCTGCTGGTAGCCGACGGGGTCGGCCGACGGGTCGGCGCCGGTCCGGTCGAGGTAGGCGTCGAACTCGGCGACCAGGGTGGCGACCGCCACGGCGAACGCGCGCCGGTGGTCCTCGGCCGACATCGACGCGGCCGTGGCGGGGTCGACGGACGCCCGGTCCCGGCGCAGCCGGTAGTGGCGCTCGACCGCGCCGCGGACCCGGCGTTCGCCGGCCACCTCCAGGATCCCGCCGGCGGCGAGCTGCTCGACGTGCCGGTAGAGCATGGCTTTCGAGACGTCCGGCAGGAGCGAGCCGAGCTGGGCGGTGGTGAGCGTCCGCTCGCCGCGCAGGGCGTGCACGATCCGCAGCCGCACCGGGTGTCCCAGCAGTTCCATGATGTCCACTGCCCAATGTTCTCATGACGTGATACCGTTCGCAAAACTCGAGAACAATGGGGGTGGGATGACGGATGCAGCTGCGGTCGCCCTGGCGGTCGTCGACCTGACGGCAGCGGGCCGGTTCGCGGAGGTCGAGGCGCGGTTCGCGCCGCGGCTGCGGGCCGCGGCGTCGGCCGGGACGCTCCGGGTCGGCTGGGAGACGGAGATCGCCAAGGCCGGGCCGGTCCGGGCGGTCGGCGAACCGGTGAGCGAACCGGCGAAGGCGGGCCTGGTCCGGGTGAGCGTCCCGGTGACCTGCGAGCGCGGCGGCCTCACCGTGGTCATGTCGGTCGACGACGCCGGCCTGCTGCACGGTCTCCGGCTCGCGCCACCGGCCGGCACGTCCTGGACCCCTCCGGCCTACGCCGGGCCGGGCCGGTTCACCGAGCGCGAGGTCACCGTCGGCACCGGCCCGCTCGCGGTGCCCGGCACGCTCACCGTCCCGCGGAGGCGCGGCCCGCGGCCGGGGCTGGTGCTGCTCGCGTCGGGCCCCGCCGACCGCGACCTGACGACCGGGCCCAACAAGCCGTTCAAGGACCTGGCGTGGGGGCTGGCCTCCCGCGGCGTCGCGGTGGCCCGGTTCGACAAGGTGACCCACGTCCACCCGGAGACCGGCGCCGCGCCCGGCTTCACGATGGCCGACGAGTACGTGCCGCACGCGGTCGCCGCCGTCCGCCTGCTGCAGGAGCACCGGGCCGTGGACCCGGCGCGGGTGTTCGTCCTGGGCCTCAGCGGCGGCGGCAAGGCCGTTCCGCGGATCGCGGCCGCCGAGCCGTCGATCGCCGGCCTGATCAGCCTGGCCGGCGACACGCTGCCGTTGCCACGGGCGGCCGTCCGGGTCGCCCGCTACCTGGCCGAAGTGGCCCCGGGCCCGGCCACCACGGCGGCCGCCGAGTCGGTCGAGCGGCAGGCGGCGCTCGTCGAGAGCCCCGAGCTGTCACCCTCGGCGCCGGCGGCGGACCTGCTGTTCGGCTGGCCGGCGTCGTACTGGCTGGACCTGCGCGGCTACGACCCGGTCGCGACCGCCGCCGCACTGGACAAGCCGATGCTCGTCCTGCAGGGCGGCCGCGACTACCAGGTGACCGTGGCCGGCGACCTCGCACGCTGGCAGGCGGGCCTGGCCGGGCGACCCGACGTCACGATCCGCGTGTACGAGGCCGACGACCACCTGTTCTTCCCCGGCAAGGGACCGTCCACGCCCGCGGGCTACGAGTCACCGCAGCACGTCGACCCGGCCGTGGTCGCCGACATCGCGGAGTGGATTTCCGGGACGCGCCAGCGGGCGACCACGTCCACGCGGTCCGGACGGCCGACGTGACGCAGCCCTCTTGAACGCGTTCAAAAGCGGCGCTACGGTTCACCTTGAACACGTTCAAAAAGGAGGAACCATGGACCCGATAGTCCTCGCCTACGCGCTCTACCTGCTGATCAGCATCCCGCTGACCGTGCTCGTCGCCCGCACGCTGAGCAAGCACGGCCGCACCTTCCTCACCGAGGTCTTCGCGGACAGCCCCGGCCTGGCCAACGCCGTCAACCAGCTGCTGGTCGTCGGCTTCTACCTGGTCAGCCTCGGCTTCGTGACGCTCTTCCTGACCAGCAACAGCTTCGTGGTCAGTGCCCGGGACGTGTTCGAGATGCTGTCGGTCAAGATCGGCACGGTCGCCCTCGTCCTCGGCGTCATGCACCTGTTCAACGTCCTGGTGTTCAACGGCATCCGGCGCCGCCACCTGGCCCCGAAGCCGGCCCCGGCGCCGCTTCCGGTCCCCTACCCCGGCGTGCCGCAGGCCCCGCCCTTCCCGGCTCCCTGACGGCGGCGGCGCTAACGTGCAGCGCGTGGCCAAGAGCGAGGAAACGCGGTCCCTGATCGTCACGACCGCGATGCGGCTGTTCACCGAGAACGGCTACGACCGCACGACGATGCGCGCGATCGCCGCCGAGGCGGGTGTCTCCGTCGGGAACGCCTACTACTACTTCTCGTCCAAGGAACAGCTGATCCAGGGCTTCTACGACGAGATCGCCCGTCGGCACCTGGCGATGGCGCGGCCGCTGCTGGACGGCGAGACCGGCTTCGCGGCCCGCCTCAAGGCGGTGCTGTTGTGCTGGCTCGACATCGCCGAGCCCTACCACCGCTTCGGCACGCAGTTCTTCGTCAACGCGGCCGACCCGGAGTCGCCGCTGAGCCCGTTCAGCGACGACTCCTCGGCCGCCCGCGAGGCCTCGATCGGCCTGATGCGCGAGGTCGTCGACGGCTCCGACGTCAAGCTCGACCCGGAACTGCGGGCGCAGCTGCCGGAGCTGCTCTGGCTCTACCAGATGGGCGTGGTGCTGTTCTGGGTCCACGACCGCTCGGCGGGCACGAAACGCAGCCGGCTGCTGGTCGAGCGCAGCGTCCCGCTGCTGGCCCGGCTGGCCGCGCTCTCCCGGCTGCGGGTGTTCCGCCCGGTCAGCCGGGAGATCGTCGACCTGATCCAAGAGCTTTCTAAACGGGATTGACCGCGCGTAACACTCTGCAGGCTTTGAGCGACCCCTTCGACAGCCTGTACGCCGCGGAGAGGTGACTGGGGTGCCGCTGAGTCTTGCCCAGATCGTCAGCATCGTGGCGGGCTTGGCCGTCGCGGTGACCGGGTACGTCTACCAGAAGCGCAAGTACCTCAAGTCGCTCACGCGCGATCTCGGGCTGGAGACCTTCCCGCAGTACGTCGTCCGTGGAATCGGCTCTCGGCTGGTCCGCCGGCTCCGTCCCCGGGCCGCCGCCCGGCTTAGCCTCCGGGACTTCGCCCTGAACCGCCTCGCGGCGAGTTCGAACCGGCTCCTCGTACCGGCGGCAATGCCCGTCGATCTCGTGCTGGACGACATGTTCGTCCCACTGACGGCCACCACCACCGACCGAAGCCGGCTTTCGGCCGACCAGATCCTGCACAGCGAGCACAGCAGGATCCTGCTCGTCGGCGACCCCGGATCCGGCAAGTCGACCCTGGTCAAACGGATCTACCGCGACATCTGCCGCGCGGCGATCGCCACCCACGACGTCCGCTTCGCCCGGATCCCGGTCCGGATCGAACTCAAGAACCTCAATCCGGGAAAAGTCCTACGTGCGGAGGACAGCCTGGTCAAAGCCGTCGAGAACCAGGTCACGTCGATCAACACCTACGCGAGCCAGAACCTGTACGACTCGTTCGCCGACACCGGCCGGATCACCGTTCTCCTCGACGGCTTGGACGAGGTGAACACCAGCGAGTTCGACGCCGTCTCCGCCGAGATCACGAAGCTCTGCAACCACCTGGCCCAAAGACACGCGGACAACCAGGTGGTCGTGACAACCCGGCGCCAGCTCTACGTCAACCTTCCCCCCGACTTCACCGACACCTTCGACGCACACCTCACCCTGGAACCGTTCACCGCCGACGACATGTATGAGTTCCTGCGCAAGTGGCCCTACCGAACATTTCCGGAACGGCACCTGTCGCGCATCTTCGGCAATCTCGCCGCCCAGCCGAATATCCGCAGCATGTGCGAGACGCCCTTGATCCTCGCGATGTACGTCGCGACAGATCAGATCACCGGCGGAGAAGGCCTGCCGGAAACCCGGCCCGATTTCTACCGAGCCGTGGTCGACGAGCTGCTCGTGCGACGCAGGGGTCGCCAGCTCGGCCTGACCACCGGCCTCAACGTCCTTCGCCGGACCCGGCAGCAGGTGCTGGGCCGGATCGCCCTCGAGCACCTGCTCGACGGGAGCCAGTCCCGCAATGCCCTCGACTGGTCGAAGGCGGTGAAGATCGTCCAGGAGGAAGAAGAACTCTCCGAGGCTGACGCCGGGACCCGCCTCCGGGAGCTGTCGCGGGACACCGGCTTGTTCACCGAGGAAAGACCGGAAGAGACGCTGCGGTTCGTCCACCTCACGTTTTGCGAGTTCCTCGCCGCGGATGCCGTCGACCGCGGCGACGACGAAACCTGGCAGCGGATCACGCGGACGGTCGACGAAAGCGCCGACGAAGCTCTCGGGCGGCGGTTCGGCGAACGACTGGCGGAAGTGATCGTCTTTTCCGCCGCCCTGCAGAAGAACGACCGGTTACGCGGGGAACGCGTGTTGTGGGCCATCCACGCCGACATCGAACTGGGCCTGCGGGCCGTCATCGACTGCCAGCCGTACGACGACGAGCTCGTGATGGCCGAGCTGACACGGATCGCGGACGCTGCCGCCCACGAGGCCGAGCGGGGCGAGAACTGGTTCCACCTGTTCCGGTTGATCGCCATCGCCCTCCGCGACCGTGAGCTGGCCGAGAGCTCGATCACCGGCCGCCGGTCCAGCCACCTGGAGCCGTTCTTCGTCAGCGTGACGACGGGCATTCAAGGGAGCTTCGACCCGCTGTTCCTCTCCTACCTGCGCCTCGACCCCGGCGCCGCCCTCGAATTGGCCCGGTCGCTCGGCCTCGAACTCGCCACGGACCGTCCGGAGTTGCTGATCAAGGTCGTCGACGAACCAGCCGTACTGGCTCAGGCCATCGCCGAATTCCAGAGCAGCAAAGAGGGGCTCAGAGACTGGGCCCGGATACTGGCGATCGGCGGGTTCTACCACGAGAGCGTGGGCAACCGGGTCGATTCGACGACCGCGGCCGTGCTCCCGCTGGACGCATGGCTCCCCCCTCGAGCAGGACAGAAGAGATGCTGGTACAGCGGCGTCCTCGAAAAATCCATTGGTGGCATCGTCCTGGAGGCGGCGTGCCAGTGGCCCGAGTCGTCGGCCTGCCTTAGATTTCTCGCCACCATGCGGGTTCCTCGTTCATATCGCACTTTGAGCATCAAGCGCGCCTTCTCCCTGCTCACCCTGGTGAAGCTGGTTGTCATCCTGTCCGCTTTCGCACTTCTCAGTCAACTGGAACTGCTCTTTCCTGCAGAGATCGCGCTTTCGGCAGGCCTGGCTTCACTCGGCTACCTCCTCTCCTTCCTGCCGGAACGTTTCGAGCATAAAGACCGGCTTCTGAAGCACGTGGCCGACGCCATTTCGATCCGCCCCCCGCTTCCGGCCGTTCACCAATTGCTCGAAACCGTCACGGCGAACCCGGAAACCAGCACGAGAGCGATCGCCCGAATAGCCCGCCGAATCGGGCGGGACGAAAAGGACAAGTACGGATCGTCCCTGCACTGGCTTCGCGTTCCGATCCCCACAGTCCTGACCTTGAACCCGGCCACCCGGCTCGACCTCTTCGAGGTCATGCAGGAGGCCTTGGTCGACTTGGAGGTCGAGTCCGACGAGCCGGAAACCCGGCGATCCACGGTGATGAGCGAGGCTGGAGGGGACTCCCGACGAAGTCCCCTCCAGCCGGAGCTCACGCCGAAGGACTGACCGCGCGGAAGTACAGGAACCGCGGCTTGGTCCGCAGGTTCGCCGCCCACTTCGGGTCGGCCTGCTCGGCCTCCGGGACCGGCATCGGCTCCACCAGGCGGTCCACCGCGAAGCCCGCGTCACGGACCGCCTGGAACGTCCAGCTCAGCGGGCGCCGGTGGAAGCGCACCACGGTGCCCGGCGGGAACTCGTCCTCCAGCAGCTCGAGCTCGAAGTAGTTCTCCTTGCCGAACCAGCGCCAGTCCTCACCCGGGTGGTGCACCGAGAACACCAGTGCCCCACCGGGCTTGAGCACCCGGCGGAACTCGGCCAGCGTCGGCCCCCAGTCCGCCAGGTAGTGCAGCACGAGCGACGCGGTGACGACGTCGATCGAGGCGTCCGGCAGGTCCAGGGGCCGGGCGATGTCCGCGACCTCGAACCGGGCGACGTCGCCGAACTTCCGGCGCGCGACCGCGATCATCCCCGCGCTCGAGTCGACGCCGAAGACGTCGGCGCCCCGGTCGGCCAGGAGCGCGCTCAGGTGCCCGGCCGCGCAGCCGACGTCCAGCACGCTCAGCCCGGCGACGTCCCCGGCCAGGTCGAGGATCGCCGGCCGGTCGTAGAGGGCGTTGGTGACGGACTTCTCGGCGTGCTCGGCGTAGGCCTCGCTGTGGCCGTCGTACTGCGCGGCCCGCGCGCGGCCGAGGATCTCCTCCACCACCTCCGTCTTGGCGTCGGCGTAGTTCTGGATGTACTTCCACGTCCTCGCGGCCAGCTCACGCTTCTTCGCCGCGTACAGCTCCAGCTCCTCCGGGTGCGCGCGCAGGCGGTCGCGGAAGAGGCGGTAGCGCGGCGTCTGGCCGTTGCCCGGCGAGTAGACGTGCAGGTTGATGTTCGTGTCCGGGCCCTTGAAGCAGCGGTGCTTCTCCCAGTCCGGCTCGCGGATGACGAGCCGGTAGCCCGCCGCTTCCAGCGCCGGGACGTAGGCCGCCTCGTCGTCGGAATCCGGCACCTCGAGGAGGATGTCGACGATCGGCTTGGCGCACAGCCCCGGCACCGACGTCGAGCCGACGTGCTCGAGCACGAGCACCCGCTCCCCCAGCACGCCCCGGATCCGCTCGGCTTCGCGTTCGAAGAGCTTCGGCCACTCCGGGTCGTAGTCGGCGAGCACCACGGTCGAGTTGAGCTTCGGCGCTTCGCCGACCCACGCCGCCTGGACCTGCTCGTCGCTCAACGCTTCTTGACTGGTCATTCCCGTGAAGACCCCCTTCATTTGGGCAGTCCACCAGGATATCGAAGCTCCGCCAGTGATTTTCTCAGTCGATCGGCAGCGGCAGCAGGTTCCCGGTCGCTTCGCGCAGGGCGTCCCGCATCGCCGCCCGCGGGGCCGGGCGGCCGGTGAAGTGCTCGGCCTGGCCGAACGCCTGGTGCAGCAGCATGTCCAGCCCGGTCGCCAGCCGGCCCCCGCGGGCCGAGACGGCTTCGGCGAGCGGTGTCGGCCACGGGTGGTAGATGACGTCGAGGACGTGCTCGACCGCGGCGAGCTCGGCCGCGTGCGCGGCGACCGCGTCCGGCGGGACGGTGTTCACCAGCACCGCCGCGGAGCCCAAAGCCGCGAAGTCCGTGTCGGCCCAGCGCAGGAGGTCGACGTCGAGCGCGGCCCGCTTCGCCGCGTCGAGGGTTTCGCCGGCGCGGGCGGGCTCGCGCACCACCAGCCGCACCTGCCGGACGCCGAGGGCGGCGAGCCCGACGACCGCGGCCGCCGCGGTGCCGCCCGCGCCGAGCACGACCGCGGTGTCCGCCGGGGCGGGCCGGTAGCCGCCGGCGGCGCGCAGGGCGCCGGTGACGCCCTCGACGTCGGTGCAGTCCGCGAGCCAGCCCCGCTCGGTGCGGACCAGCGTGTTCGCCGCGCCGACGGCGGCCGCGCGCGGGGTCACCTCGTCCGCGTGGTCCAGCGCCGCGCGCTTGCCCGGCATGGTGACCGAAAACCCGGCCCATTCGGGGCCGAAGCCGTCGACCAGGGCCGGGAGCTCCTCGGCGCTCGTCTCGATGCGCTCGTAGGTCCAGCCGGTCAGGCCCAGCGCGGCGAACGCGGCGCCGTGCAGCACCGGGGACAGCGAGTGTGCCACCGGCTTGCCCAGCACCGCGGCCCTGCGCGGCTCAGATGACACCGCGTGCCTTGGCCAGGTCGCGGTTCTTGTTGTGCTCGTCGTTGGTGACCGCGAAGCACGAGAGGCCGTTCTTCTCGCACTTGACGAAGTACACCCAGTCGCCGTCCGGCGGCTTCACCGCGGCCTTGATCGCGTCCGGGCTCGACACCGCGATGGGCGTCGGCGGCAGCCCGGTGTTCCGGTAGGTGTTGTAGGCACCGGATTTCGCCCGGTCGGCTTCGTCGGTCAGCAGCGTCGGCCGGTCCAGCACGTAGTTGACCGTGGAGTCCATCTGCAGCCGCATGTTGATCTTCAGCCGGTTGTAGATGACCCGCGAAAGCTTGCCGAAGTCGGCCTTGACCGCTTCACGCTCGATGATCGACGCGATGATCAGCGTCTGGTACGGCGTCACCCCCGGGCCGGCCGACTGCGAGGTCAGCCCGGCGTTCTGGAGCGCCTCGGCCGAGCTGCGCACCAGCTGCCCGAGGATCTCCTGCGCGCTGGACCCGGGCTTGACGTCGTAGACGCCGGGCGCGATCAGGCCCTCCAGCCTGCGGTCCTTGCGGTCGGCCTTGTTCGCGGGGTCGATCGCCCAGTCCGGGACGCCGAGCTGCTTGAGGTCGGCCGCGTCGACGGCCTTGCGCAGGTCGTCCGCCGAGACGCAGGTGCTCTTGCCGTTGAGCTGCGCGCACGACGCCTTCGCCATCAGGCTGTACACGCCGGGCGTCACCTTGCCGTCGGGCTGGGTGATGTCGTCGAACTGCGTGTACGGCCGGATCTCCAGCTGCCCGACCCGCGAGGCCGGGGTGGTGAGCCGCTCGACCGCGCTGGCCCCGGACATGTGCGACTTCATCACGTAGAAGCCGTGCTGGACCCGGGCGAGCTTGGGGTTGCCCTCGCCCGCCTTCACGAACGCCTTGCCGCTGGCGACGACGCCGGCGGTGGTGAGCTTCGCGCCGATGGCCGAGGTCGTGTCACCGTCGTCCACCTGGAACAGCACGTCCTCGTTGCCCGCGCCCTCGAAGTCGTCGTAGCCGAAGAACTTGTTGAAGCCGTACCAGGCGCCGCCGGCGAGCAGGGCGATCACCGCGATCGCGGCGATCCAACCGAGGGCGCGCTTGCCCTTCTTCCTCCGCGGCTTCCCGGGCTCTTCGTCGTAGTCGTCGTACTCGTCGTCGTACTCCGACTCGTCGTAGTCCTCGTAGTCGTCGTACTCGTCGTAGTCCGCGTACTCGTCGTCCTCGGCGAAGAGCTCGGGCTCCTCCTGCCGCGTGCGCGGCGGTTCGGCCGGGGGCGGTGGGGCCAGCGCGGGCAGGACGTCGGTCACCGGCTCCTCGCGCACGGGCGGGGCCGGCGGGCGGCGGCGCGGCTCGGCGCCGGATTCGGGCACGCCTGCGGGGCGGTCACCCGGCTGGGCGAGCCGCCGGACGGGCGGTTCGGCGCCGGGCTCCGGCGCCGCGCGGCGCCGCCGCACCTCGGCGGCTTCGGCCGCGTCGGGTCCGGGACGGCGACGGCGCTCGGCACCGAGGGCGGCAGTCTCCATCGGCTCGGGTGCCGGGCCACGCCGGGCCGGGGGTGGCTCGGCCGCGTCCGGATCTCTGCGCCGCCGCCGTGCGGGCGCCGGTTCGACCGGCTCGGACGCGACCACCTCGGCGTCCTTGCGCCGCCGCGCGGGCGCCGGCTCCACCGGCTCGGACGCAACCACCTCGGCGTCCTTGCGCCGCCGCCGTGCAGGCGCCGGCTCGACCGGCTCGGGCGCGGCCACGTCGGGTTCTTTGCGCCGCCGCCGCGGGGGCGCCGGCTCGATCCGCTCGGGCGCCGCCCGGCGGGGCGTCCGGTCGTCGTCGGCGTCGGGCGCCGCGCGACGCCGGCGCGGGGCGGCCGGCTGCTCGAGCTCGGAGCCCTCGTCGAGGCCGTGGCGGGCGTGGGCGGCGCGGGCCGGGGCGGCCCGCCGCTCCTGCGGGTCCAGGTCGGCGTCGGCCGAAGGCAGGGTGCCGGGCGGTTCGAGGCGGCGACGGCCGGGCTGCGGCGCGCTGCGGGGGTCGTAGCCCGGTGGCTCTTCCCGCCGGGCCCGGCGGGAAGGCTGGGGCAGGTCGTACTCGCCGCTGGGTGCCTGCCCGCGGCGCGGCGGCAGCTCGTGCTGCCCGCTCGGGCTGCGGCGCGGGTCCGCGGCCCGCGGGTCGGCGCGGCGCGGTGCGGGCCGGGACGGCGGCGGGGTGGCCGCTTCCGGCTCGCGCAGTCGCCGGCGCCCGCGTGGGGGCTCAGGTGGCTGCTCGTTCATCGGTCTCCCTCCCGGGCGCGGTGCGCAGCGGCGGCGTCGATCCAGGCCTGCAGGATCTCGACGGCGGCGGCCTGGTCGACCACCGCGCGCTGTTTGCGGCCTTTGACCCCGCGCTGGGAGAGGATGCGGGATGCGGTGACCGTGGTCAGCCGCTCGTCGCCCAGCCGGACCGGCACGGGCGCTATCCGCCCGGCCAGGTCCTCAGCGTACGCGATGGCGAGCTCGGCCGCCGGACCCTGGCGGTTGGCGAGCGTTCTCGGCAGGCCCACGATCACCTCGACCACCTCGTGCTCGGTGACGAGGGCGGCCAGCTGGTCCAGATCACTGTCGTCGGTCGCATCGCGGGAGAGGGTAACCAATGGCGAAGCGAGCAGGGGGGCCGGATCGCTGAGCGCCACGCCGACCCGGACGGATCCGACATCCACCCCCAGCCGGCGGCCCCGGCCCGGATCGCCCACGCCGGGGCGGTCCGGGCCGCGGTTTCCGCGGTTAACCAATGCCGGCAATCGCCGCGCGCAGGGCCGTGACCGCCTCGGCCGCGCCGGCCGGGTTCGTGCCACCACCCTGGGCCATGTCGGGCTTGCCGCCCCCGCGCCCGCCGATCTTCTCGGCGAACGACGGCACGAGCTTGCCCGCGGCGATCCCCTTGTCCTGGGCCGCCTTGGTCGTCGCGACGACGAAGCTCAGCTTCTCGCCGGCCGGCGAGAACAGCGCCACCACACCGGGCCGCGCGCCGAGCCGGCCGCGGATGTCGGAGGCGAGCGCGCGCAGGCCGTTGCCGTCGACGTCCGGGACGACCTCGGCCACGACGGTCACACCGCCGATCTCCTGGGCCTTGTCGACCAGCGCGCCCGCCGAACCCAGCACCTGCTGGGTCTTGAGCTGCGTGATCTCCTTCTCGGCGTTCTTCAGCCGGGTCAGGACGTCGTCGATACGGCCCGGCAGCTGGTCGGACGGCACCTTGAAGGTGTTCGCCAGCTGCGAGACCAGCAGCTGCTCCTTGCGGACGTACTTGAGCGCGTCCGTGCCGACCAGCGCTTCGACGCGGTGCACGCCCGAGCCGATGGAGGCGTCGGAGACCAGCTTGACCAGGCCGAGCTGGCCGATCCGCTCGACGTGCGTGCCACCGCAGAGCTCGCGGGAGTAGTCGCCCATGTCGACCACGCGGACGTCGTTGCCGTACTTCTCGCCGAACAGCGCGACCGCGCCCAGCTCGAGGGCCTTGTCCTTGGTCGTGGTGTAGCTCTGCACCTCGACGTTGGTCTGGAGGTAGTCGTTGACCTCCTCCTCGACCTCGGTCAGCACGTCGGACAACACCGAGCCCGGGGTGGTGAAGTCGAACCGCATCCGGCCCGGCGAGTTCAGCGAACCCGCCTGCGCCGCGCGCTTGCCGTACGCACCGCGGACGGCCGCGTGCACCAGGTGCGTCGCGGAGTGCGAGCGCTCGATCGAGAGGCGGCGGTGCGCGTCGACCGAACCGGTGACCTTGGAGTCCAGGCCGATCTCGCCGTCGACGACCTCGACGCGGTGCACGTACAGGCCGGGCACGATCTTCTGGACGTCCAGGACCTTCAGCTCGACGCCGTCGCCGAGGAGCACGCCGGTGTCGGCGACCTGGCCACCGCTCTCGGCGTAGAACGGCGTGCGGTCGAGGACCAGCTCGGCCTTCTTGCCCGCGGAGACGCTGCGGACCGGCTGCCCGTCTTCGAGCAGCGCGACGACCTTGGCCTCGGCCTGCAGGTCGGTGTAGCCGAGGAACTCGGTCTCGCCGTGCTGCTCGAGGACCTTCCGGTACTCCGAGAGGTCGCCGTGGCCGGTCTTGCGGGCCGCCGCGTCCGCCTTCGCGCGCTTGCGCTGCTCGTCCATGAGCGTGCGGAAGCCCTCTTCGTCGACGGTCAGGCCCTGCTCGGCCGCCATCTCGAGGGTCAGGTCGATCGGGAAGCCGTAGGTGTCGTGCAGCTGGAACGCCTTGTCGCCGGCCAGCACGTCGCCGCCACCGCGCTTGGTCTCCTCGGCCGCGAGGTCGAAGATGCGCGAGCCGCTGGTGAGCGTCGAGAGGAACGCTTCCTCCTCGATCCGGACGACCTCGTTGATGCGGTCGAAGCCGGAGACCAGCTCGGGGTAGGTCGGGCCCATCGTGTCGCGGACGACCGCCGCGAAGGCCTGCAGCACCGGCTCGTGCACGCCCAGCAGGCGCGAGGAGCGGATGATGCGGCGCAGCAGGCGGCGCAGCACGTAGCCGCGGCCGTCGTTGCCCGGGGTGACGCCGTCGCCGATCAGCATGACGCCGGTGCGGGCGTGGTCGGCGATGACCCGGAAGCGGACGTCGTCGGCGTGGTTGCTGCCGTAGCGGCGGCCCGAGAACTCCTCCGCGCGGCCGATCACCGGGCGCACCAGGTCGGTCTCGTAGACGTTCTCGACGCCCTGCAGGATCGTCGCGACGCGCTCGACGCCCATGCCGGTGTCGATGTTCTTCTTCGGCAGCTCGCCGATCGGCGGGTGCCCGAGCTTGGGGCTCAGGTC
This sequence comes from Amycolatopsis sp. NPDC005003, assembly GCF_053600695.1. Lineage (NCBI taxonomy): Bacteria > Bacillati > Actinomycetota > Actinomycetes > Pseudonocardiales > Pseudonocardiaceae > Amycolatopsis > Amycolatopsis sp. NPDC005003. Next base: position 57,757 of record NZ_JBSGAI010000011.1, read on the forward strand.
GCCGCGGACGTCCTGCATGAAGACGAGGTTCCAGATCTCGATGTAGCGGTCCTCGTCGGCGACCGGGCCGCCCTCGCGGCCGTACGCCGGGCCGCGGTCGTAGTAGATCTCCGAGCAGGGGCCGCCGGGACCGGGCACGCCCATGTCCCAGTAGTTGTCCTTGCCGTCGCGGGCCTGGATGCGCTCGCCGGGCAGGCCGGTGAGCTTGCGCCACAGCCCGGCCGCCTCGGAGTCGTCGTTGTAGACGGTCGCCCAGATGCGGTCCGGGTCGAGGCCGAAGCCGCCTTCGCTCTGCGGCTTGGTGATCAGCTCCCAGGCCGCCTCGATGGCGCCTTCCTTGAAGTAGTCGCCGAAGGAGAAGTTCCCGGCCATCTGGAAGAAGGTGTTGTGCCGGGTGGTCTTGCCGACCTCGTCGATGTCCGGCGTGCGCACGCACTTCTGCACGGAGGTCGCGCGCGGGTACGGCGGCGGCGCCTCACCGAGGAAGTACGGCTTGAACTGCACCATGCCGGCGTTGACGAACAGCAGGTTCGGGTCGTCGAGGATCAGTGGCGCGCTGGGCACGCGCGTGTGGCCCTTGCCCTCGAAATGGCGCAGGAAACGGTCGGTGATTTCGTGTGTGTCCACGGGTCAAGTCCTTGTAGCTGTGGTTCGGAACGGGGTCGGCGGCTGTTGCAACGGCGGAAGGGGTTTCCGGGCAGGCCCGGATCAGCCCTCCGCCCGGCGAGCTCGCCGGACCGGGCGCCGGGCAGCCGCGTGCCGCCCCTCGGCGCGGGGCGCGCTCACGCCCGTCCGCTCCTCGACCATGTCGTGCAGCTCCTGTTCCCGCTCGTTCATGCCCGCGCGCACCTCGGCGCCGAACGAACCCACGGCGCCGGCCAGCTCGCGCACGGCGTCCCCCAGGTTCGATGCTATCCCGGCCGGAGTGGCCTGACGAGCGGTTTCGGTGGCCTTGCGGGACAGCGCGACGCCGGCGACGACCCCGACGCCGAGCCAGAACAGCCGCTTCACTTGCCGGCCTTCCTCGCGGCCTTCAAGGCGCTCTTCTTCTTGCGCGCCTTGATCGCCTTGCTGAGCCCGTACGACAGCGCCGCGGTCTTGACGAGCGGGCCGCCGAGGGTCGCGGTGAAGACGGAGGTGAGAGCGGAGACGTTGCCGGTGACCGCCTGCGCGTTCGCGGTGATCCCGTCGACCCGCTCGAGCTGGGTGTTGACGTGCGTGATCGTCTCGTTCGCGCCGATCAGCAGCGGATCGGTGTTGCTGTTGGTGCGCTCGATCGCCTCGGTGGCCGCGTCCAGCGTCTTGCCGAGCTTGATCAGCGGGATCGCCAGCAGGACGACCAGCACCACGAATGCTCCTGCGGCGATCAGCGCGGCGATCTGCCCTGCCGACACGGGCCCTCCTCGGTTCAGGGGTCGGGATGCCGACTGAGGTTACCGCCTGGGCCGGTCCCCGACCGTGTCACCCCGCCGGGCCCGGGAAACGCCCCGCCGGGAGCCGCTCCGGCTCGCCGAGGGCGGCCCGGATCGCGGGAGGTCGCCCGGGCCGTTCGGCCGGTTGCGGGCTGTCCGGCCCGCCGAAACTGTCGGTGCCTGCCGGTAGAATCGAAAACGGGGGGCGCCCCGGCGGCCCGGGCCTGTTTTCTACGGTTCCTTCCGCACCGCGCGGTACAGCGCGGCCATGTCCTCTTCGCCGTGGCCTGCCGCCACCGCCGCTTCCAAGTGGGCCAGCACGGCCTTCGCGCCCGCCACGTCGACCTCGTCGCCCGCGGCCTCCACCACCAGGCGGGCGTCCTTCGCCGCCAGCCCGGCCGGGAACGACGGGGAGAACTCGCCCGCCAGCATCGCGCCGCCCTTCACGTGCGCGTAGCCGACGTCGAGGCCGCCGCCCTTGATCGTCTCGAGGAACAGCGCCGGGTCCAGGCCGAGCGCGCCGGCCAGGCCCAGGCTCTCCGCGGTCGCGTTCGTCAGCGCGAGCACCCACGCGTTCATCACCAGCTTCAGGCGGCTGCCGCGGCCCGCCGGGCCGAGCCAGACCGTGCGCATGCCGACCGCGTCGAACACCGGCGTCGCCGCGGGCCGGGACTCCTCCGGGCCCGAGCCCAGCACCAGCAGCTGCGCCTGCTCCGCGGGTTGGCGGGTGCCGAGCACCGGCGCGTCGACGAACACCACGCCCGCCTTCTCCGCCATCGCGGCGAGCCGGTCGGTCCAGTCGAGGCCGACCGTGCTCATCTGCAGCCACAACGTCCCCGAAGCCGGTGAAGCGGCCTCGAACGCTTCGGCCACGGCGGGGCCGTCGGCGAGCATCGTCACCAGGGTGTCCGCGCCCTCGGCGGCGGCCGACGGGGAATCGGCCACCGTGGCGACGTCGGACAGCGGCTCGGCCTTGGCCCGGGTCCGGTTCCAGACCCGCACGTCGAGGCCGGCCTTGGCGATGTTGGCCGCCATCGGGGCGCCCATGATCCCGGTTCCGAGAAACGCGACAGTCATGCCGCCATCGTGGCGGAGACCGGACGGGCCCGCGCGCTCAGTAGTCGCCGAGGAGGCAGAAGGGGTGGCCCGCCGGATCGGCGTAGACGCGCCAGCCGCGGCCGCCGAGGTCGGGGTCGAGCAGCCGGCCGCCGTTGGCCAGGACGACGTGGTGGGACTCGCGGAAGTCGTCGACCTCGAAGTCGAGGTGGAACTGCTGCGGGAAGGTGGGGTCCGGCCAGCTGGGCGGCCGGTGGTCCGGCGCGCGCTGGAAGCCGAGGACCATGCCGTCCACGTGCAGGGTCGACCAGTCGTCGTCCACGCGCCACCGCGGGTCGGGCCGATCGACCTCGCCGCCGAGCAGGGCCTGGTAGAAGCGGGCGAGGTCCAGGGGTTCCGGGCAGTCCAGGACGATGCACTGCAGCGTCGCGGGCACGGGCACGCCTCCTGCGGTCGCGGGGCCCGCACCGGGTCGGGGCCGCCTGGAGGGGAAAAGTTTACGAACCCCGATGATCTTGCCGCCCCCGCCCCACACGGCGGCCGGACGGCGTTCGGTGACAGCTCGGCCGGAGCTCGCCGCCTGGGCCGACTGCCGCGGCTGGGCCCGCGCGGTTCACCGCCGCCCTGGGCAGCCGCACCCCAGTCGGCGCGGCTCACCGCCGCCGGGCCGCCGGCCGCCACTCAGCCCGGGAGGCTCGCCACCGCCCGGGCCGCCAGCCACCACACAGCCTCGCGGCTCACCACCGCCGGACACCACTCAGCCCGCGCGGCTCACATCACCCGGCCGCCAGCCACCACTCAGCCCGCGCAACGCACCACCACCGGGACCGCCAGCCACCGCACAGCCCCCGCAACTCACCGCCACCCGGCCGCCACTCAGCCCGCGCAGCTCACCACCGCCGGACACCACCCAGCCCGCGCAACTCAGCACACCCCGGGCCGCCAGCCACCACAACCCCCGCGGCTCATCGCCACCCGGCCGCCGGCCACCGCTCAACACCCCAAAGCGCCCCCCTCACTCGCCGCGGATCGTCCTCCGCAGCTTGGGAACCCGCTCGGCCAGCGTCCGCTCGGCGCCGCGCTGGGTGGGCTCGTAGTAGTCGCGGCCGATCAGCTCGTCCGGGGGGTACTGCTGGGCCAGCACGCCTTCCGGCACGTTGTGCGGGTACCGGTAGCCCTGCGCGTTGCCGAGCTTCTTCGCCCCCGCGTAGTGCCCGTCGCGCAGGTGCGGGGGCACCGTGCCCGCCAAGCCCGCGCGGACGTCCGCCAGCGCCGCGTCGATGCCCTTGATCACCGCGTTGGACTTCGGGGCCGTCGCCAGGTGGACCGTCGCCTGTGCCAGCGCCAGCCTGCCCTCCGGCATGCCGATGAACTGGACCGCGTGCGCGGCCGCGACCGCCGACTGCAGGGCCGTCGGGTCGGCCATCCCGATGTCCTCGCTCGCGTGCACCACCAGCCGGCGCGCCAGGAACCGCGGGTCTTCGCCCGCTTCGATCATCCGGGCCAGGTAGTGCAGCGCGGCGTCCACATCGGACCCGCGGATCGACTTGATGAACGCGCTGATCACGTCGTAGTGCTGGTCGCCGTCGCGGTCGTAGCGCACCGCCGCCTTGTCCACAGTGGACTCGACGATCGCCAGGTCGATCGTCTTCGCCTCGGTGGCCGACGCCGCGTCCGCCGCCGCCTCCAGCGCCGTCAGCGCGCGGCGCGCGTCCCCGCCCGCGAGGCGGACGAGGTGGGCGCGCGCGTCCTCGGTCAGCGTCAGCTCGCCACCGAGGCCGCGCTCGTCGGCCAGCGCCCGCTCGATCAGCTCCGTGATGTCGGCGTCGGTCAGCGGGCGCAGCTGCAGCACCAGCGACCGCGACAGCAGCGGCGACACCACGGAGAACGACGGGTTCTCGGTCGTCGCCGCGACCAGCAGCACCGTGCGGTCTTCGACCGCGCCGAGCAGCGCGTCCTGCTGGGTCTTGGAGAACCGGTGCACCTCGTCGATGAACAGCACCGTGTTCTCGGTGTTGTACTGACGGCGCCGCCTCGCCTCTTCGATGACGCCGCGGACCTCCTTGACGCCCGCCGACAGCGCGGACATCGCCACGAACCGGCGGCCGGTCGCGATCGAGACCAGGTTGGCCAGCGTCGTCTTGCCCGTGCCGGGCGGGCCGTAGAGCAGCACCGACGCCGGCGCGGCGCCCTCGACCAGCCGCCGCAGCGGCGCGCCCTCGCGCAGCAGGTGCTGCTGGCCCACGACCTCGTCGAGCGAGCGCGGCCGCATCCGCACGGCCAGCGGCGAACTCGCCGGGTCCGCCTGCGGTTCCGCGCCCGCGTTCGACGTCGTGCGCTCCGGCGGAGGCGCGATGTCGGCGTTCGCTCGATGGGATGCCGGCTCCGCGGAGAAGAGTGCGTCGCCGGGGAAGAGCTCGTCCTGTGCCACAGAGATGACGTTAACCGAACCCACCGACAGAACCGCTTGCCCCGGCCTCCACCGGAGCGCTACCGTCGTGATGACTGGTTGACCGAAATCGCAAATCCGGTCAACCAGTCAAATGCTCAACGAAACCACAGGTGGAGACGCATGAGCCATCCCAACCGCGAGCGCGCCGACCGGATCCTGGACGCGGCGGGCGAGCTGCTGCTGCGGATGGGCTACCGCAAGGTGGCGGTCGACGACGTCGCGCGGGCGGTCGGCATCGGCAAGGGCACGGTCTACCTGCACTGGCGCAACAAGGAACTGCTGTTCAAGGCGCTGATGCTGCGCGAATCGGCCGACCTGACCGACGAGCTGCTGGCCGAGATCAAGGCCGACCCGGAGATGATCCTGCCCCACCGGATGATCCCGGCGTCGTTCCTGATCACCCACCGCCGCCCGCTGGTGATGGCGATGCTGCGCGGCAACGCGGAGATGTTCGGCTCGCTCGGCGACATCGCGCTGAAGAAGCAGCAGGACGAGGTGAGCGGGCACTTCGAGAACGCGCTCCTCCGGCGCGGGCTGATCCGCGGGGACGTCCCGCACATGAGCTACGCGCTGCACGCCGCGACGCTCGGCTTCTACGTCGGCGACACGATTTCGGACGAGTTCGAGGGCATCCCCGTCGAGGAGAAGGCGGAGGTCCTCGCCCACCTGATCCGCACCGCGTTCGAACCGCCCGGGGCACCCGACCCCGCCGCGGTCGCGGAAGTGGCGGCGGAGCTGAGTTCGACGCTCGAGGAGCTCGTCTCGGGCTTCCGAAACGGGATCTACGCACACGATCCCACCAGGGCCTCCGGCTGATTCGTGAGGCCACACCGGGGAAAGGGGCGGAAATGACCAGCACGATGGCCGACACCTGGGGACTCCACGAGGCCCAGTTCTGGCTGCGGGGGAAGCAACCGGAGAAGCGGATCGAGTTCGCCGCGGAACTGGGGATGTGGAACGTCTACGGGCACCCGGAGATCGAGACGATCCTCCGCGACCCGGCGACGTTCTCGTCCGACACCACGCGGCTGATCCCGAAGGAGCTGATGCCGGACCCCGACTACGACATGTCGACGGGCAGCATCCTGCAGCTCGACCCGCCACTGCACAACAAGATGCGCAAGCTCGTCAGCCGCGCGTTCACGCCCAAGGTGGTGGCGGACCTCGAGCCGAGGATCGCCGCGATCACCCACGAGCTCCTGGACGCGGTCCCCGCCGGGGAGCGGCTGGAGCTGGTCGAGCACCTGGCCTACCCGCTGCCGGTGATCGTGATCGCCGAGCTGCTGGGCGTCCCGGCCGCTGACCGGAACCTGTTCAAGGGCTGGGTGGACAAGATGTTCGAGTCCTCCAACCAGGTTTCGCTGGTGAAGAAGGACGAGAGCCAGGACGCGGCCATCCGGTCGTCCATGGAAGGCCAGAAGGCGCTCGCCGACTACCTCGGCGTCCACGTCGACGAGCGGCGCAGGCAGCCGCGGGAAGACCTGCTGACGAAGCTGGTCGAGGCCGAGCTGGACGGCGAACGGCTGTCGCGCACCGACGTCGTCAACTTCGCGAACATCCTGCTGCTGGCCGGCCACATCACCACCACGATGCTGCTCGGCAACGCGGTGCTGTGCCTGGACACGCACCGGGAGTGGGACGAGCGGGTGCGCGCCGACCGCTCGCTCGTGCCGCCGACGATCGAAGAGTCGCTGCGGTACCTGACGCCGTTCGCGGCGGTGGCCCGCGTGACCATGCGGGAGGTCGAGGTCGGCGGCGTCACCGTGCCGGCCGACCAGATGCTGCTCTGCTGGGTGGCGGCGGCCAACCGCGACGAGCGGGTGTTCCGCAACCCGGACACGTTCGACCCGCTGCGCGCGGAGAACCCGCACCTGGCGTTCGGCCGCGGGATCCACTTCTGCATCGGCGCGCCGCTCGCGCGGCTGGAGGGCCGGGTGGCGCTGGACATCCTGTTCGACCGCTACCCGGTGCTGCGCACGATCCCGGGTGAGCCGCCGAAGTTCCAGGTCAACCCGAACATGACCGGCGTGCGCGAACTGCCGCTGTCGACGGTGTGAGGCAAGTTGCGCCCTGGGCGAAATCCCTCGCCCGGGGCGCTCGCCGTGCCCGATGGTGGACCGGTGAACGTGGCGGTGCTGGCGGACATCCACGGCGTCCTCCCGGCGCTCGAGGCGGTCCTGGCGGAGCCGGACGTCCAGGCGGCGGAAAAGATCGTTCTGCTCGGCGACCTGCTCGCCGGGCCGATGCCCGTGGAGACGCTCGATCGGCTCCGGGCGCTCGGCGACCGGGCGGTGTGGGTGCGCGGCAACGCCGACCGCGAACTGGCCGAATCGGCCCGCACCGGGGGCACGTTCGTCCCCGACCCGATCTTCCCGTGGGCGGCGCGGCAGCTGCGTCCGGCCGACCTGCCGCTGCTCGACGCGCTGCCGCTGACGGTGACGCTCGGCGGAGTGCTGTTCTGCCACGCGACCCCGCGCGACGACACCGAGATCGCGCTCGTCGACTCGCCTCCGGAGCGCTGGGCGGAGGTCCTGGACGGCGTCTCCGCGTCGACGATCGTCTGCGGGCACACGCACATGCCGTTCGTCCGCCTCGCGGACCGGCGGCTGGTGGTGAACCCCGGAAGTGTCGGAATGCCGTACGGCGCAAGGGGTGCGCACTGGGCCCTGCTCGGCGACGGTGTCCAGCTGCGGCGCACGGTGTACGACGCCGAGGAGGCGTGCCGCTACCTGGCGGCGCACTGCGCGTACCCGGACATCGAGGAGTGGGCGGACTTCTTCGTCCGCAACCCGGCTTCGGACGTCGAAGCGCTGCGGGTGTTCAGCGGGCCCGGAACGAGTTCCACATGATGACGGCGGCGTAGGGCAGGAACTCGCGGCCGCGGCGCCAGAGCCACGGGACGCCCTTGAGCACCAGCCAGCCCACGTGTCCGGTGGTGCTCGGCTCGACACCGCCGCCGCAGGTGAGGCTCACCGGTTCCGGCACGGCGAACCCGGCGTCGGCGAGCAGCCCGGTGAAGCCGCTCGCGAGCATGCGGTGGCCGAGTTCGGAGGGGTGCAGCCGGTCGACGCTCCAGGACGCGAGGTCGTAGGCGCCGGGCAGCCGCTCGAGGTCGAGGCACGGCACGCCTTCGCGGGCGACGACGTCGTCGATGGCGGCGTTGAGTTCGGCGACGCGGGCGCTGAGGGCGCGCTTGAGCGAGGCGGGGAGGCGGAAGACCTTGCTGTGGTCGTGGAAGCGGACGGGTACCACGGTGGTCCCGGTTTCCCGCAGGCGCCGGATCACTTCGGTGAGATCGGCGGCGATCCGCGCGGCATCGAAGTCCGGCCGAAGGGTGTCGTTCATCCCGGCGACGAGCAGGGCGACATCGGGCCGGTGCGCAACGGCGGCGGGCACCTGCTCGCTGAGAACGCACCGCATCCGAGCCCCGGCGAAGGAGGGGTTGAGATAGCCATGGCCCTCAACCCCCAGCGCGGCGGCGACCAGCGGGCCAACCCCACGCCAGCCGGCCCGCCGCGGAAGCGGATCCCCGAGCCCGACGGCGGTGGAATCGCCGAGAACGGCCAGGCGCCGGGCTCGTTTGAGCGGGATCGAGGGGCGATCGGGCTGTTCGGGCGGCTCGGGCGGCTCGGGCCGGGGAGTGACATCGACGCTCATCACGGTCACGGTCAAGACCATCGGCCACGCAGGCTCACACCCGGTGAGGTAGAGGTAACGCGGTCACGACACGGGGCCTAATTCTTGACTCGCACCTCACAGCCCACCGATGCACCCCACCAACCTTCCGGCCACACCCCCCTGCCGACCCGACACGCAGCCGCTGAACAATCCGGCGTTCGGGCCGGCGGGGGAACCCTCACCGAAAAGCGGGATAAAAAGCCAGATCGGCGTGCGGCCCCAGCCGGGCCGCCAACGCCGCGGCCACCCGGGCCGCAAACTCCGAAACCGCCGTCATCCGAACATATCCGGCGTGCTTCGCCAGGTCCCGCCACCAGGTCACGAACGCCGCTTCGCGGCTCACCGGGGCCGCGTGGCGGGACAGGTTCAACGCCCCCAGCTCCTCGCCCGTGATCAGCCAGACCCGCAGGAGCTCGCTCGACGTCAGATGTCCCGCGAGAACGTCGTCGTCGGCGAAGGCCGGCCACACCCCGACCACCTCGGCACGCCAGGCCGCGATCATCGCCTCGCTCATCCCCGCCGGCAGGGCCAGCGCGTCCGGCCAGCTCGCGAACGGCAGCCGCAGGTGCGCCGCGTCCACCAGCGCCGACCGGACGCGGCCGTTCTCGAAGTCGAGGAACCGGACCCCCTGGCCCGTCACCAGGTTGTTGTCCGGGCTCAGCTCGACCGGGCTGAACGCCCGGAACCCCGCCGCCCGTGACTGGTCGACCGCCGCCTTCACCTGCGCGAGCACGTCGTCCGGCACCGGGATGCCCAGGCGCTTCTGGACCAGCGGCGGGACCCGCGAACACAACGCGTCGACCTCGTCGGAGTCGGGCTTCACCGGGCCGCCGAGGCGCCGCAGCAGGGCGTTGAAGTCCGCTTCGCGGCCGGCCGTGCTCGCGTGCAGGCGGCCCAGCGACCGGGCCCAGGACAGCAGCGCCCGCTCGGCCGCGCGGGAGTCGCGGGCGTAGAGCTTGTCTTCGAGCGTCGGCGTGCGGCCGAGGTCCTCCAGCACCAGCACGCGGTCGCGGCCGTCGTGGGCCACCAGCTCCGGGCACATCCGCTCGTCCGGGGCCAGCGCCGTGAACAGCTGGTAGCTGACCGCCTCCTGGGCGAACGGGTCGGCACCGGACTCCGGCCGGTCCGGGTAGTGCTTGATGACGAGCGTGCGCGGCAGCGCGAACGACGACACCACCCGCGCGCGGACCACCGTGGCCGGCCCGCTCCCCGCCAGGTCCTCGGGCGAGACCAACGTGATCGCGCTGCCGAACCGGCGTGAGAGAACGGACTCGCCCGCCGCGACCGCCGCGGCGATGGCGAGCTGCTCGGCTCCTGCCCCGACTCCAGCGTCGCCGGCGGAGGAGGTGTCGACTGTCATTGTCACCGACCCTACTCGTGACTGAGCAACCATGACTACTGACATCCGGACAAGAAAGGGCATCCCGCCCGGATACGGGTCACCCGCGTGAAAGCGGACGCATTCCCACCCGTGAACGTTGCCCATTCCGGCGCACCATCAACACAATGGCCGCAGCTGCAACGATTCCGAGAAGGTTGACCAGCAGCTGCCCGACGGACTGGAGGCACCGGCTCCACTCCCCCGCCACGGCCGCGACGACCGCGTACCCCGCGGCCGGCACGGTGGTCACGGAGATGAACACGCCGACCAGCGCGGCCGACTTCGCCGACGTCATGGCGAGCATCCCGGCCGCGCCGGCGAGCAACGCGACCACCAGCGACGGCGCGCCGACGGAGAACACGAAGTCGACCTCGTCGTGCTCTTGCAGCTCGAAGGCGCGCTCGCCGAGCACGCCGGTCGCGCGGAACAGCAGCGTCGCGCCGAGCGTGACGGCCATCGCCAGCGGGAAGCCGACGCCGAGGGCCACCCCGGCCCGGCGGACCAGATCCCACCGGCGCAGCACCAGGCCGACCGCCAGAGCGGCCAGCGGCCCGAACTCCGGCCCGACGACCATCGCGCCGACGATCGTCACCGCCGACGAGGTGAGCACGCCGACGGCGGCGAGCAGGCAGGCGATGGTGAGGAACGCCAGGAACGTCACGTTCAGCCGTGACTCCTCGCCCGTGCGGCCGAGAAGCTCCTGCCAGACGACGGCGTCGGCCGCTTCGCCCGGCGCCTTCTCCTCCGCCTTGTCGGCGGCGTCGGACAGCGCGGTGTCGAGCGCTTCGAGCGTGATCCCGCCGGTGTGGTCGAGCTCGAGCACGCACAGCGCCTCGATGATCTCGTCCGCCGCTTCGCGGGCGATGTCGGCCTCGACCAGGTCACCCGCGGGCTCCACGGCGGCACCGCGGTGCACGACGAGGTGCGCGGTGCCGGCGTGGGCCCGCAGGATTTCCAGGGCCTCGGCGGTCTTGTCCGGCGGGCACACGGCCCTGAGGTGGAGCACTAGTTCTGCGGGGCGGCGGCCGGTTTCGCGTCGATCCCGGCTTCCTTGCGCTGCTGCGCGGTGATCGGCGCGGGCGCCGCGGTCAGCGGGTCGTAGCCGCCGCCGGTCTTCGGGAACGCGATGACGTCACGCAGCGAGTCGGCCTTGGCCAGCAGCATGACGATGCGGTCCCAGCCGAACGCGATGCCGCCGTGCGGCGGGGGGCCGAACTGGAAGGCGTCGAGCAGGAAGCCGAACTTCTCCTGCGCCTCCTCGTCGCCGAGGCCCATCAGGTTGAAGACGCGCTTCTGGACGTCGCCGCGGTGGATACGGATCGAGCCGCCGCCGATCTCGTTGCCGTTGCAGACGATGTCGTAGGCGTAGGCCAGGGCGTTGCCCGGGTCCTGCTCGAACTTGTCGATCCACTCCGGGGTCGGCGAGGTGAACGCGTGGTGCACCGCGGTCCACTTGCCGGAGCCGACCGCGACGTCGTCGCCGATGTCCTCGACCGGCGCGAACAGCGGCGCGTCGACGACCCAGACGAACGACCAGGCGTCCTCGTCGATCAGGCCGAGCCGCTTGCCGATCTCGTCGCGCGCGGCGCCGAGCAGCGGCTGCGTCGAAGACGCCTTGCCCGCGGAGAAGAAGATGCAGTCGCCCGGCTTCGCGCCCGCCGCGGCGGCGACGTTCTCGCGCTCGTGCTCGGACAGGTTCTTCGCGACCGGGCCGCCGAGCGTGCCGTCCTCGTTGACGAGGATGTACGCGAGGCCGCGCGCGCCGCGCTGCTTCGCCCACTCCTGCCACGCGTCGAGCTGGCGCCGCGGCTGGTCCGCCCCGCCGGCCATCACGACCGCACCGACGTACGGGGCCTGGAACACGCGGAACGGCGTGTCGGCGAAGAACTCCGTCATGTCGGTGATCTCGAGGTCGAAGCGCAGGTCCGGCTTGTCGGAGCCGTACTTGGCCATCGCCTCGTGGTAGGTGATGCGCGGGATGGGCCGCGGGATCTCGTGCCCGATCAGCTTCCACAGCGCGGAGACGATGTCCTCGCCGAGCGCGATGACGTCGTCCTGCTCGACGAAGCTCATCTCGATGTCGAGCTGGGTGAACTCGGGCTGGCGGTCGGCGCGGAAGTCTTCGTCGCGGTAGCAGCGGGCGATCTGGTAGTACCGCTCCATGCCGCCGACCATGAGCAGCTGCTTGAACAGCTGCGGCGACTGCGGCAGCGCGTACCAGGAGCCGGGCTTGAGCCGGGCCGGGACCAGGAAGTCGCGCGCGCCTTCGGGCGTCGAGCGGGTCATCGTCGGGGTCTCGATCTCGACGAAGTCCTGGGCGTGCAGCACCTCGCGCGCGGCGCGGCTGACCTCGCTGCGCAGCCGCATGGCCGCGGCCGGGCCGCTGCGGCGCAGGTCGAGGTAGCGGTGCTTGAGGCGGACCTCTTCGCCGACGTCGACGCGGTCGTCGATCGGGAACGGCAGCGGCGCGGACTCCGACAGCACCTCGAGCTGGGTCGCCAGGACCTCGATCTCGCCGGTGGGGATTTCGGCGTTGGCGTTGCCCTCGGGGCGCTTCGCGACCTCGCCGACGATCTTGACGCAGAACTCCGAGCGCAGCGCGTGGGCGCGCTCGGCCATCTCGCCCTCGCGGAAGACGACCTGGGCGACGCCGCTGGCGTCGCGGAGGTCGATGAAGATGACGCCGCCGTGATCGCGCCGCCGGGCCACCCATCCGGTGAGGGTGACGGTCTGTCCGGCCTGTCCGGCACGCAGGGTGCCGGCGTTGTGAGTGCGGAGCACTGCGACTGCTCTCCTTCGACAGGGGGTGGTTCTCGCTGCTTGGAAAGGCTAACGAACCGCCCAGCCTACGATGTCGGCAGGCTTGCCCGGCGCAGCGGGTCGCCCGGGTGGACTAACCAGACAGTTCATTGCTGGAGCGAACTAACCAGGTGGTCCATAGCGGCGACGAACTAACCAGGCAGTTCATGGCGGCAACGAACTAACTGGGTGGTCCATAGCGGCAACGAACTAACCAGGCAGTTCATGGCGGCAACGAACCAACTGGGTGGTCCATAGCGGCAACGAACTAACCAGGCAGTTCATTGTGCTCCGAACGGCCGCGTTCCGACGGTCAGAGGACGTACTTGGGCCGGGTCTCCAGCGCCGCGACCAGGCGGTGGGTCTGGGCCAGGTAGGCGGCCACCTGGTAGATGCGGCCGCCCGGGTGCGCCACCAGCCAGCTCGCCGCCGCGGTGGCGGAGGCGAAGAACGGCTGGCCGGCGCAGGCCACCGCGTCGACCCCCTCGAGCCCGAACCCGAGGTCGACCGCCGCGACCACCGCTGTCGGCGGGTCGGCCAGCAGGATCGCGTGGGACGTCAGCTCGATGCGGATCCGCGTCCCGGTGACCGGGCAGATCGCCGCCGCGTGGACGCGCTCACCGGTCGCGATGGCCAGGAGGAACATGTCGACGGTGCCGTCCGGGCCCGCGCCGAGGGTGCCTTCGGCCGGCTGGAGGCGGTGGTGGGCGCCGCGCGGGGCCGGGCCGGTCGACACGAGGTCGCGGTGCAGGGTGAACCCGATCAGCTCGACCAGCCGCCGGGCCTCGGCCGGGGCGACGCCGACGGTCGCGGCCAGCCGGTCGACGCCCACCGGGTGCCGTCCGGCCCGGGTCAGCTTCAGAGCGGCCCAGGCGAGCCGGGCGGCCGCGACACGGTCGGTCTGCGAGGTCGTCATCGTCCGGCTCCTTTCGGGATCGATCCCTTCGACGTTAGGCGCCGGAGAGGCGGGACGACAACGACATGACCGGACATTTTGCCGCAAACCGAAGACACCGGGTCGCAAACGCCCCGAACGGCCCAGTACGTCACCCGGTGGGTCCACAAAGGACCATCACAGCAGGCGCAGCTGCTCCGCGGGCGCGGCCTCGGCCGCCGTCGGCTCGGGGCCACGCGCGCCGAAATCGCTCTTGCGGTCCAGGCCGTGCCGCCGCAGCAACGGCCCCACCCGCTCCGCGAGCCCCTCCCGGTAGGCCTTCCGGACGTAACTCCCCCGCGCGTACAGCTCCCGGTAGCGCGGGACGAGCTCCGGGTGCGAGTCCGCCAGCCAGCGGCCGAACCACTCGCGCGCCCCGGGCCGCAGGTGCAGCGCGAAGGCCGTGACGCTCGTCGCGCCGACGTCGGCGAGGCGGGCGAACAGCGCGTCGAGCGCCTCCTCGGAGTCGGTCAGCCACGGCAGCACCGGCGCCACCAGCACCGAGCACGGCAGCCCGGCCTCGCGCGCCTTGCGAACCAGCTCCAGCCGCGCCCGCGGGCTCGGCGTGCCGGGTTCGAGGCGGTGCTGGAGCTCTTCGTCGAGCAGCGCGATCGACACCGCGAGCCCGACCGGGACGTCCCGGGCGACGTCCCGCAGCAGCGGCAGGTCCCTGGCCAGCACCGTGCCCTTGGTCAGCACCGAAAGCGGGGTGCCGGAGCGCGCCAGCGCCGTGATGATGCCGGGCATCAGCCGGTAGCGGCCCTCGGCGCGCTGGTACGGGTCGGTGTTGGTGCCCATCGCGACGTGCTCGCGCCGCCACGACGGCTTCTTCAGCTGCGCGGCCAGCACCTGCGGCGCGTTGACCTTGACGACCACCTGCGTGTCGAAGTCGCGGCCGGCGTCGAAGTCGAGGTAGGTGTGGGTGTTCCGGGCGAAGCAGTTGTGCGACACCATGCCGTCGGCCACGAAGTCGCCGGTTCCGGTGGTGATGTCGAACAGCGGCAGCTGCAGGCCCAGCGGCTCGATCGCTTCGACGCGGCGGCGGCTCGCGCCGATCACCGCGCCTTCGAGGGACCGCTTCCAGGTCACCGCCGGGTTGCCGACGTGGAAGAACCGCAGCACTTCGCCGACGCCGCCGAGCAGCCGGATCTCCTGGCGCGTCGGGAACTTCGGCACCTCGTCGAGCTGGTACGCGAAGCCGAAGCGGGCGAGCGCGGCGGTGAAGGCGTCGGCGATCTCCGGTTCGTCGTGCGCCACCGCGAGGACGCCGCGGCCGTAGTCGCCCGCGATGTCGAAGACCCCGGCGAGGAATCCGCGCTGCCAGTGGGCGTCCGGATCCGGCGGCACCTTGAGAAAACCGACCGACGCCCCGAAGTCCGGCAGGTAGCGCAACGCACGGGCGGCGGCGTCCGGCTCCGCGGCGAACCCGCCCGAGCGCAGCATCCCGCACAGGTAGCCGGCCCGGTAGCCGAGCGTCTCGTCCGGCGTCGGCGCGAACCGGCCGACGCCGATCAGCTCGGCGCCCGGCTCCAGGTGTGGTCGCTGCGCGGCGCCGAACTTGCTGCCGGTGACGTGCTTCCAGCCCTTGCTGGTGAGAAACCGGTGGTCGCCGCCGGCGACGAGCCGGGTGCCGTCTTCGAGCGTCACGCGGTAGGCGGCGCGCAGCGTGGTCCAGTGGGCTTCGACCCGGGTCGGCACCAGCCGCCGGGACGCGCCGTGGCCGCGGGTGCCGTAGATCTCGTCGCCGACCGTCAAGTCGGACAACGCCTTCGTGCGGCCGTCGGCCATCAGGATCCGGGTGCCGCCTTCGAGGCAGTAGGTGCAGGCGTGGGAGCAGCCGCGGTAGGGGTTGACGGTCCAGCCGAAGGGCACGCCGGAGCCGGCGGGCACCTTGTTCAGCACCGATCGCGCGTGCACCTCGTGAAAGGTGACGCCGTCGAATTCCGGTGACCGCACCGATCGCACCAGGCCCTCGAGCCCGGGCAGTGCCGGTTCACCCTCCCTTGTCCGCTGCCGATCCCATCGCACGGCGCCAGTCGAACATATGTTCTAGACGGGTGTCAAACCGGTTCGGGACGGGTGGATCATGTGGTGCTGGTGTGGCTGCTGGGGCGATCAGGAAAAGCGTTCCAAGGCCCGGATCTTGTTGGTCGCGTCCAGCGCCGCCACCTTGTACGCCTCCGACAGCGTCGGGTAGTTGAACACCGCGTCCACCAGGTAGTCGACCGTGCCGCCGCAGCCCATCACCGCCTGTCCGATGTGGACCAGGTCCGTCGCGCCCGTGCCGAACACGTGGACGCCGAGCAGCTTGCGGTCCGTCGTGGACACCAGCAGCTTCAGCATCCCGTAGCTGTCGCCGGTGATCTGGCCGCGGGCCAGCTCGCGGTACCGCGCGATGCCGACCTCGTACGGCACCGAGGACGACGTCAGCTGGGCCTCGGTCGAGCCGACGTACGAGATCTCCGGGATCGTGTAGATGCCGATCGGCTGCAGCGCGCCGAGCTCGTGCGCCGGTTCGCCGAACGCGTGGTACGCCGCCAGCCTGCCCTGGTCCATCGACGTCGCCGCCAGGGCCGGGAAGCCGATCACGTCGCCGACCGCGTAGATGTGCGGCACCGCCGTGCGGTAGCTCTCGTCGACCACCAGCCGGCCGCGCTCGTCCGCGCTCAGGCCCGCCGCCTCCAGGTTGAGCTCGCCGGTCATGCCCTGGCGGCCCGCCGAGTACATGACGCCGTCGGCCGGGATGCGCTTGCCGCTGACCAGCGTCGTGATCGTCGCGTGGTCGGACACCGCCACGTCCGCGACCTTCTCGCCGAAGCGGAAGGTGACGCCCAGGTCGCGCAGCTGGAACTTGAGCGACTCGACGATCTCCGGGTCGCAGAAGTCGAGCATGTGGTCGCGCTGCTCGACCACGGTGACCCGCGAGCCGAGCGCGGCGAACATCGACGCGTACTCGATCCCGATCACCCCGGCGCCCACCACGACCAGCGAAGACGGTATCTGCTCCAGCTGCAGGATCTCGTCGGAGTCGAGCACGCGGGCGGCGTCGAAGTCGACCTGCTTCGGCCGCGCGGGCCGGGTGCCGGTGGCGATCACGACGTGGTCGGCCGACAGCGTCCGCCGGTCGCCGCGGTGGCGGCCTTCGACCAGCACGGTGTGCGGGTCGGCGAAGGAGCCGGTGCCGTCGATCAGGTCGATGTGGTTGCGCATCAGCTGCGCGCGCACGACCTGGACTTCGCGCCCGACGACGTGCTGGGTGCGGGCGAGCAGATCGGCGATGGTGATGTCCTGCTTGACGCGGTAGCTCGCGCCGTAGAGCTCCCGCTGGTTCATGCCGGTCAGGTAGAGCACGGCTTCGCGCAGCGTCTTGGACGGGATCGTGCCGGTGTTGACGCACACCCCGCCGACCATGTCGTGGCGGTCGACGACCGCCACCTTCTTGCCGAGCTTCGCCGCGGCGATCGCGGCCTTCTGCCCGCCGGGGCCCGAACCGATGACGATGAGGTCGTACTCGTGCTCGCTCACGACGTCGAGCGTGCGCACCCGGCGGGCCGGGCGCAAGCCCCTGCCGGTGAAGATCCGCGCACGGACGGCCGGAGGGGCTAGCGTGTCCGGGTGCTGCGCGTCTCGCTGCTGGGCGAGCAGGTGATCGCCGACGACGAGTCCGGCGCCGTGCTGACGCGGTCGCCGCGGTCGGTCGCGCTCGTGGCCCACCTCGTCGTGCACGCCGGGCGGGCGCAGCCCCGGCGCCTGCTCGCCGGCCTGTTCTGGCCGGACTCCACCGACGCACAGGCGCTCACCAACCTGCGCCGCGAGCTGCACCAGCTGCGCCGGGTGCTGGGCGACCCGCCCGCGCTGACCGTCACCGGGCAGGACCTGTGCTGGCGGGACACGCCCTCGAGCCGCGTGGACGTCCGGGAGTTCGCCGCCGCCCACCGGGCCGCGCTGGCCGCCGCCGAACCCGGTGAAGCCGTCGCCCACGCCCGGGCCGCGCTGGCGGCCTACCGCGGCGAGCTGCTGCCCGGCCTGGCCGACGACTGGGTACTGGCGGCCCGCGCCGAGCTCGAGCGCCAGTGCGTCGAACTGTGCGACCTGATCTGCCGGACGCCGTCGGGCGACCCCGCCGCCGCGCTCGCCGCGGCCCGCCGCCGGATCGCGCTGCGCCCCCTCGAAGAGACCGGCTACCGGACGCTGATGGGGCTGCAGGCCGAGGCCGGGGACCGGGCGGGCGCGGTGAGCACCTACCACCGGTGCGCGTCGGTGCTGGAGCGCGAGCTCGGCGTGGTCCCGGCCGAACCGACCCGCGCGGCGCTGCGCCGGCTGCTCGCCCGGCCGGACCCAGAGCCGCGGCGGGCGGCCGCACCCGGCCTGGTCGGCCGCGCCGCGGAGCTGGCCCGGCTGGGCGAGCTCTGGCGGACGGCCGCGGCGGGGCGAGCCGGGTTCGTCCTCGTCCGCGGGGACGCCGGGGTCGGCAAGACCCGGCTGGTGACCGAGCTCGCCGGGCTGGCGCGGGCCGACGGCGCGGTCGTGGCGGCCGGCCGGTGCTTTCCGGCGCCGGGTCGGCTCGCGCTGGCCCCGGTGGCCGAGTGGCTGCGCACGCCGGCCGTGCGGCAGGCGGCGGCGTCACTGGACCCGGTGTGGCGCGCCGAGGTCGACCGGCTGGTGCCGGCCACGCGCACCTCCGGCGAGCACGCCGTCGTCGAGGCCTGGCAGCGCCTGCGGTTCTTCGAGGGGCTGGCCCGGGCGCTCACCGCCGGCGGCCGGCCCGTCCTGCTGGTGCTCGACAACGCGCAGTGGTGCGACGAAGAGACCGGCGCGTTCGTCGCCTTCTGCCTCGGCCTGCTGCCGGAGGCGCCGCTGCTGGTCGTGGCGACGCTGCGCGACGGCGACCCGGCCGCGGGCGTCGCGGCCTGGACCGGTCAGCTGCGCGACGACGGCAGGCTGACCGAGCTGCCGCTGCGCCCGTTCGACGCCGACGGCACGGCCCGCCTCGGCGCAGCGGTCGCCGGGCGCCCTCTGTCCACTTCGGACCGTGACCTGCTGCACGCGGCCACCGGCGGTTACCCGCTCTACGTCGTCGAAGCCCTGCGGGCGCACGATTCCCCGCCCGCCGAGGGGCTGGCCGCCGTGCTGCGGACGCGGCTGGAGCAGCCGGGCCCGGCCGCCCGCGAGATCGCCGGGCTCGCCGCCGCGGCCGGCCGGGACGTCACCCTCGAGCTGCTCACCGAGGCGAGCGACCTCGACGCGGACACCGTCGTCGACGCCGTCGACGAGCTGTGGCGCCGCCGGCTCGTGCGCGAGTTCGGCGGCAGCTACGACTTCACCCACGACCTGCTGCGCGAGGCCGCCTACGAGCAGATCAGCCCGCCGCGGCGGTGGCTGCTGCACCGGCGGCTGGCCCAGGGCCTCGAGCTGCTGCACGCCGGCGACACCGACGCCGTGGCGGCGCAGCTGGCCGAGCAGTACGCCCGCGGCGGCCGCCCGGACCGCGCCGTCGCGCACTACCGGCGGGCCGCCGCCGTCGCCGCGGGCACGTTCGCCCACGCCGAGGCGATCCGGCTGCTGCGGGAGGCACTGGACCTCGTCCGCGCCCGCCCGGCGAGCGGCAACCGCGACCGGGACGAGCTGGCCGTGCTCGAAGCCCTTGCCGGGCCGCTGAACGCCCACCAGGGCTACTCGTCCCCCGAACTGCAGCGCACCCTGGAACGGTCGCTCGCGCTCGCGGAGTCGCTGGGCGACGAGGAGGCCGCGCTCACCGCGCTGCTGGAGCTGTGGTCGTCCCGGTTCGTGCAGGGCCGGACGGTCCAGGCCCACGAGGCGGCCGAACGCGCCCTCGAGCTCCTCGCGCCGGGGACGAGCGCCGAACAGAGCGGCTCGGCGCACTTCATCGTCGCGGGTTCGTCGCTGAGCCTCGGGCACGACCCGGCCGAGGCGCTGCGGCACTTCGACCTGGGCGCCGAGCGCACCCGCGGCGCGTCGTCGTGGCCGATCGGCACCCGCCCGGACGTCCACGGCCCGGCGTGGGCGGCGCACGCCCACTGGCTGCTCGGCCACGAAGACGCGGCCGTGGCGTGCGGCGCCGAAGCGATCGCCCTCGCCCGCCGGATCGACCACCCGTACAGCCTGGCCATCGCGCTGGCCTACGCCGGGATCACCCACCAGATGCGCGGCGACCGCCGGGCGCTCGGGCAGGCCGTCGCCGAGCTGAGGGCGCTGTGCGACCGGTACGGCTTCGCCTACTACCGCGAGTGGGCGCTGGTACTGGGCGGCTGGGCCCGCGGCGACGCGACCGGGCTGGCCGCGGCGCAGCAGGGCGTCGCGAATCTCAAGGCGGAGGGGTCGTTCGCGCGGATGCCGTACTGGCTTTCGCTGGTCGCCGAGCTGTCGCCGCCGGAAGCGGCGCGGGCGACGCTGGACGCCGCCCTGGCCGCCGGGGAAGCCCGCGACGACCGCTGGTGGCTGCCGGAGGTGCTCCGGCTGCGGGCGGCGCACGACGTCGATCCGGTTCCCCGCCTGCGCGCGGCCGTGGAGCTGGCCCGCGCCCAGGGCAGCACCGCCCTGCGGGAGCGGGCGGAGGCGGACCTGCGGCGCCGGCGCTGACCGGGCCCGAACGACCCGAACGCTGCGCGAACGCCGGCTGCCTACGTTCCCTCCGGTACCGGAAATCCGAGAGGGGCCACTCATGACCACCACCGCTCTGCCGCACGAGGAACTGGCCGCCACGCTGCGCGGCGACCTCGTCACCCCCGCCGACCCCGGCTACGACGAGGCCCGCGCCGTCTACAACGCCATGATCGACAAGCGGCCGGCCGCGATCGCCTACTGCCGCGACGCCGCCGACGTCGTCACCTGTGTCCGCTACGGCCGCGCCCAGGGCCTGGACATCGCGGTGCGCGGCGGCGGCCACAACGCGGGCGGCCTCGGTGTCGCCGACGGCGCGCTCGTCATCGACCTGTCCCGGCTGCGCAGCACCACGGTGGACCCGGTCCACCACACGGTCCGCGCCGACGCCGGCTGCACCTGGGGCGACGTCGACCACGCCACGGTCGCGTTCGGGATGGCCACGCCGTCGGGCATCGTCGCGTCGACCGGAGTGGCGGGCCTGACCCTGGGCGGCGGCATCGGCTACCTGGCCCGCCGCTTCGGACTGACGGTCGACAACCTGCTCGGAGCGGACGTCGTCCTCGCCGACGGCTCGTTCGTGCACGCTTCGGCGTCCGAGCACCCCGACCTGTTCTGGGCCCTGCGCGGCGGCGGCGGCAATTTCGGTGTCGTCACCTCGTTCACGTTCCGCTGCCACGACATCGGCGAGCACGGCGTGGTCATCGGCGGCCCGGTGCTGTACGACCTGGCCGACACCCCGGAGGTGCTGCGCTGGTACCGCGAGCTGCTGCCGTCGCTGCCCGAGGAGCTGAACGGCTGGTTCGGCCTGCTGACGGTGCCGCCGGCCCCGCCGTTCCCGGAGCAGCTGTGGGGCCGCAAGGCCTGCGGAATCGTCTGGTGCTACACGGGATCGCACGACAAGGCGGACGAGGTGCTGGCCCCGGTCCGGTCGTTCGGGACACCGCTGCTGGTCGGCCTGCACGACATGCCGTACACGGCACTGCAGGGAGCGTTCGACGCGCTGTACCCGGCGGGCCTCCAGTGGTACTGGCGAGCGGACGTGTTCCACGAGATCTCCGACGAGGCGATCGACATCCACCTCAAGCACGGCGAGGGATTGCCGACCATGCACTCGTCGATGCACCTGTACCCGATCGACGGCGCGGCGAGCCGGGTGGCCGCGGACGCCACGGCGTTCCCCCACCGCGCGGGCGGCTGGTCGGGCGTGATCGTGGGAGTGGACCCGGCACCGGAGAACGCCGAGAAGATTTCCCGGTGGACCAAGAACTACTGGGAGGAACTGCACCCGACATCGGCGGGAGGGGCGTACGTCAACTTCATGATGGAGGAGGGCCAGGACCGGGTCCGGGCGTCCTACCAGGGCAACTACGAGCGCCTGGCGGCGGTGAAGCGGAAGTACGACCCGAAGAACGTGTTCCACGTCAACCAGAACATCCACCCGGCGTAGTTCACGAGCGGAGCGCACCGCGGCGGCGCTGCCAGTCGGTGACCGTGTCCAGCCCGGACTCGATCTCCTCGGTGAGCAGCGCCGCCAGCTGTGCGGCGACGTCGGCGCCCAGCAGCTCGCCCACCCGGTCCAGCAGCGGCAACGCCTCCCACGGCGACCTCGCCAGCGCGCCGGCCGCGACCCCCGGTTCGGGTGGCACCAAGCCCTCCTCCAGGCCGAACCGCCCCGCCGCCAGCAGCGCGGCGACCACGAGGTGCGGCTGAGCATCGGCCCCGGCGAACCGGAACTCCAGCCGGGGACTCGACGACGGCCCGGCCACCCGCACGGAGGCAGTCCGATCGTCGTGGCCCCAGCGAACCTCCCGGGGCGAGAACGGCGCGGTCCGCAGCCGGACGTAGGAGTTCCACGTCGGCGCCCAAACCGCCGTCAACGCCCGGGCATCCCGGAGCACACCGGCCAGGAACCCACCGAGCAGATCCGGTTCCGAACCGTCCAAAGCAGACAGGGACAGGTGAACGTGCCCGGAGTTCCCCTGCCCCGGCTCGGGAGCCGCGAGGTAGTCGGCAGTGACCCCGTGACGCGCACAAGCCCGGCGCACCACGAGCTGCTGCAGGAGCACATCGTCACAAGCGGCGAGCGCGTCCCGGTGCCGCAGGACGATCTCGTACTGCCCGGGGTGGCACTCGGCCCGAGCCGATTCGACGCCGAGCCCGGCGTCGGCCAGCTCCCTCCGCAGCTCCCCCAGCAACGGCGCCAGCCGTTCGGTACCACCGAGCGCGTAGTCGACGCCGTGCGCGGTGAGCGGCACCCCGGCGGAATCCCGGAACACGACCTCGTGCTCGATCCCCACCGAAGGCACCAGCCCCAGCCCCTCCAACGCCACGAGCTGACTCCGCAGCACCTCCCGCGGCGCCAGCTCCGCGGCGACCCCGGACGGCCATTCGGCGTCGCCGACCACCGCCCAGGTGCGCTCCCCCAGCGGGATGGCCGAAGCCGCGTCCGGCCGCACCCGCAGATCGCCGAACCCTTCGAGGTACCCGCCCAGCACACCGGACGCCGGCAGCGGATCCCGCGACGGCGTCCACGCGAAGACGTAGCTGCAGACGCCGTAGCCGTCTTCGAGCACCGAAGCGGCGAACGGCGCGGCGAGCTCGACCGCGGCGAACCGGGCGTGCGGGTCGGGGACCAGCAGGAGCAGCCGGGCACCGTCCTCGGCGAGCACGCCGCGCAGCACCGCCTCGCCCGCCGTGGCCGCCGCGCGCCGGGCCGAGAGGGACCGCGGGCCGGCCGGTCGCGCGAACGCCGTCACCACGCGCCGCCCGGATCCGGGGCGTGCAGCGGGTTCGGCACCCGGCCCCAGCGGACGTCGAACTCGTCGTCGCGCTCCACCTTGTCGAAGCCCTGCCCGGCGAAGTGCTCCCGGTTGAGCGTCACGCGCTCGACGTCCGGGGCGAACAGGCGGCACGCGTCGAAGCGCGCGGCCAGGTCCGGGTTCTCGTCGCGGTAGCGGCCGACGACGGCACGCACGAGGCTCCAGAACCGGGCGCGGGGCAGGCCCACCTCGTCGAGCAGCACCTCGGCCCAGAACCGGAACTGGCCGGAGAACACCGAGCTGAACAGCGACTGGGCCAGCAGGTGCGCCGGCCAGCGGAGCATGTCCGCCGCGGCTTCGGGCGGGAGGCTCGCGTAGCTTTCGACCTGCTCGTCGAGCAGGTCGACGCCCTGGGCGAAGTCCTTGATCAGCACCCGCCGCGGGAGCCCGGCGCCGTCGACGACGAGGATCAGGTTCTGGCCGTGCGGGCAGAACCCGACGCCGTGCCGCAGCAGCCACTGCAGCAACGGCGTGAGCAGCAGGTCGAAAAGCCGGGCCAGCCACGTTTCCGGGTCGTGGCCGCCGATCAGGTGGGCCAGCACCGAGCCGCCGTCGGGACCCCGGTACGGCAGGGCGGCGAACGAAATCGCGCGCTCCCCCTCGGCGAGCCGGATGGGCTCGCGCCACAGGGCGCCGAGGGTTTCGTGGAACCGGTACGGCAGCTCGTCCAAGTGCCCGAACAACGGGTGCTTCACCGACACGCTCGCGACCTCGCCGAGCAGGCCGAACCGGTACTCCTCGCGCAGCACCGGATCGGCGGCGCCGACCTGCCGCAGCCACGACGTCACCGACGGCCCGGCGAGCGTCGCCGCGGAGTTGAGCCCGCGGTAGACGAGCGTGTTGCGCACCGAAACGGCGGTCTTGACGTCGTGGCGGCCGGGCGTGCTCACGTTCGCCAGGGTCCGGACGGTCTGGTGCGGCCGGTAGGCGTCGGTGCTCTCCCCCAGGTCGATCACGACGCCGGTGGCGAGTTCGGCGGCGTAGAGCGTGCCGAGGATTTCGTCGGCCTGCCACGGGTGCACGGGCACCCAGACGTAGTCCTCGGGTGCTTTCGCGGCGAACTCGCCGCGCTGGTCGCCGAGTTCGGCGGCCAGCAGCGCGTCCCGGCTGAGCTCCTCGACGCAGCGGAATTCGGCGTGCTCGGGGTGGACGGCGAACCAGCGCAGCCGGACGTCCGCGCCCGCTTCGGGCGCGTACCGGGCCCGGTCGCGCGCGGAGAACCCGACGCGGCCCTTGTTGAGCACGAGCCGCGGGTGCCCGGTCAGGTGCCCGTCCGCGAGGTTGTAGTCCATCGTGGACAGTTCGGTCGCGGTCGGCGCGCGGCGCAGGCGGGCGGCTTCGTTGGCGACGGTCGAGGTCAGCTCGGCGAGCACATCGGCCAGCCGCAGCCCGCTCAGGCCCAGGACTTCGCGGGCGTCCACGACGAGGGTGCGCGGGTCGGTGACCGGTTCGCCGGACCGGCGCGCGCTGCCCGCTTCGACCGTGAGCGCGTCGAAGGCGCCGCGCCGGGCGCGGAACGTGTAGACCGCGCCGGGCAGCTCCAGCCGGTGGGCGTCGCCGTCGCCGGCCGGCTCCAGCATGTGCTCGTAGGACAGTTCGCCGAGCATCTTGTGCGTGATCAGGGCGCCGGCCTCGCGCCAGGCGGCCGCCTCGTCCAGGGTCACAGGTCCTCCAGGCCGAACGTGGTGAACGCGGTGCGGTCGGGCAGCTCGTGCACGGTCCTGCCGCACACGGCGTTGAGGATCACGGCCGCCCGCCACGCGCCGAGCCCGAGGTCGGGGGCGCCGGGCCCGTGGGTGTGCCGTTCGGCGTTCTGCACGAACAACGAGCCGGGCACGTCGAGCGCGACGCGGTAGTCCGCGCCGACGTCGAGGCGGCCCTGCCGGTCGCGGCGGACGGCGCCGCCGAGCCCGGCCAGCAGCGGCCCGGTCGGCGCCTCCGCGTACCCGGTGGCCGCGACGAGGGCGGCGGTGCGCAGGGTGGCCTCGCGGCCCTGCTGCGCGTGCCGGACGCCGAGCTCGATCTCGCCGTCCACTGTGGACGCCGAGACGACTTCCACGCCGGGGATCAGCACCGCACCGGGCGGGCCGGTGATGCTGCGGCGGTAGAGCTCGTCGTGGATCGCGCCGATCGTTTCGGTGTCGATGCCCTTGTAGAGCTGCCACTGCGCGGGCAGCAGCCGGTCGCGGACGGCTTCGGGCAGGCCGTGGAAGTACGCGGTGTAGTCCGGCGTGAACTGCTCCAGCCCGAGTTTCGAGTACTCCATCGGCGCGAACGCGGGCGTCCGGGCGAGCCAGCGCAGGCCGTCCACGGCGGACCGGCCGCGCAGGAGGTCGAGCACGACTTCGGCGCCCGACTGCCCCGAGCCGACGACCGTGACGCTGCCGGCGGCGAGGAGCGCGTCCCGGTGCGTGAGGTAGTCGGCCGAGTGCAGGGCCGGCACACCGGGATCGGCGACGAGCTCGCGCAGCGGCTCCGGCACCGACGGCACCGAGCCGACGCCGAGCACGACGTTGTCCGCGAGGACGGGTTCGGCGCCGTCGATCGTGAGCTCGAAGGCGTCGCCGGCCCAGCGCAGCCCGGTCACCTCGTGCCCGAAGCGGCACGACGGCAGCCGCGCGGCGGCCCAGCGCCCGTAGTCGTCGTACTCCTCGCGCGGCAGGTGGAACCGCTCGGCGAAGTAGAACGGCAGCAGGCGGCCGCGGTCGCGCAGGTAGTTGAGGAAGGAGAACGGGTTCGTCGGGTCGACCAGCGTGACGAGGTCGGCCAGGAACGGCACCTGCAGCGTCGCGCCCTCGACGAGCAGGCCGGGGTGCCAGCGGAACTCCGGGCGCGTGTCGAAGAAGACGGCGTCGAGGCCGTCGACCCCGGCGGCCAGCGCCGCGAGCGAAAGGTTGAACGGCCCGATCCCGACACCCGCGAGGTGGTGGCGCCTCACGAAGCGACCGGGCTTTCCCGGCCGGCCACGAGCTCGGCGCCCGCCGTGGCGGCGATCCGGTCGAGCAGCGGGCGGTAGTCGGCGGCGGTGGTGTGCGGGTGCAGCAGCGTCAGCTTGAGCCACAGCTGGTGCGCGCCGCCGGGCCCGGTCGGCAGCGCGGCCCGGCCGATGACCGCGGTGCCCGCTTCGAGCAGGGCCCGGCGGACGCGCGCGACGAGCTCGTCGCCGCCCGCCTCGTCGGCGACGACCGGCCGCAGGACCACTGTGGACAGTTCGGGTGGGCCCCAGAGCCGCAGGCCGGGGTGGGCCTCGACGCTGCGGGCGACCTCGGCGGCGGTGGCGCAGCAGCGTTCGACGAGCGCGCCGAGGCCGTCGGTGCCGAGCGCGTGCACGGTGACGGCCATCCGGAAGGCGTCCGGCCGCCGTGACGTCCGGATCGAGCGGCCGAGCAGGTCCGGCAGGCCGGCTTCGGTGTCGTCGTCGGCGTTGAGGTATTCGGCGCGGACGGTGAGCGCGCCGAGATCGGCGGCTTCGCGGGCGGCGAAGAGCCCGGCGGCGACCGGCTGCCAGCCGAACTTGTGCAGGTCGAGCGCGACGGAGTCGGCTCGGTCCAGTCCGACGAGCTTGGGTTTGAGCGTGTCGCTGCAGAGGGCCATGCCGCCGTAGGCCGCGTCGACGTGCAGCCGGGCGTTGTGCCGCCGGCAGATTTCGGTGATTTCCGGCAGCGGGTCGAGGGTGCCGGTGTTGGTGGTGCCGGCAGTGGCGACGACGACGCAGCCGGGGGTGAGGACCTCGGCGAGCGCCTCGGGGAGCAGCCGGTCGCCTTCGCACTGGACGACGATCGGGGCGGGCAGGCCGAGCAGCCAGGCGGCGCGGGCGACGCTGTGGTGGGCGTTGGCCCCGCAGACCGGCTGGACGACGCCGTTTTCACGGGCGAGGAGCAGCCCGAGGAGGTTCGATTCGGTGCCCCCGGTGGTCACGACGGCGTCGGGGTTTCCGGCCTGGGGGTAGCAGAGCCGGGCGATGCCGGTGGTGAATTCGCGCTCGAGTTCGCCGGCGACGGGGGCTTGGTCCCAGGAGTCCATGGAGGGGTTGAGGGCACCGGCGACGACATCGGCGGCAACGGACACGGCCAGGGGCGGGCAGTGGAGGTGGGCGGCGCAGGCGGGATCGGCGGGATCCGCGGACCCGGCGGCGAGCAGCCGGCTGAGCTGTTCGAGCGCGGCTTCGGCCCCGACGCCCCGGCGGGGCAGGACCCCGGCCCGGGCAGGCGCTGGGGCAGTGCCGTGCGGCCCGGCGGCGGCAGGGAAGTCCGGCTCGGCGGGAGTTGCGTCGGCCACCCGCCGCAACTCGGCGTGCTCGGGAGCCGGGATCGGCCCGCCTGCGGGCACGAACTCCACGCGCCCCAACTCGGCGAGCGCCGCGTCGGAGGCGACCGGCCGCAACTCGCCCGCCAAGCTCGGCCCGGCCACGGGCGCCGACTCCGGCCCGGCGGCAGCCGCGTCGGCCGGCCCGCTGTCCCCCGCCGCCTGGCCACGCTCCGCCACCAGGGCCGCCGCCACCGCGGCCGGGCCGCCCGCCGGGATCGGGCCGCCGCGCTCGGCCACGCCGGCCGCCATTGCGCGCAGGGCCACCGGGATCAGCTCGCCGAGCCGGTCCGCGCCGCCGTCGCCCCCGGCCAGCCCGTCTGCCCGCATGTGCCCGCCTTCCTTAGGGTTGCCTTGCCTACGCTGAGCAACAGTACGGCGACCGGCGACCGCCTGTCATCCCCGTCCAGCATGCTCGACCGGGTGGCGGCGACGCGTCGGCCATCGGGAGTAGGTTCACCGCGAGGAGGTGATCAGCGTGCCCCGGTGGGACGTCCTGGCCGCGATCGGCGCCGGCGGCGCGCTCGGCAGCCTGGCCCGCTACGGCCTGTCGGTGGCGCTCCCGCACGCGCGCGGCGAGTTCGCCGTCGCCACGCTGCTCACCAACGTGCTCGGCTGCCTGCTCATCGGCGTCCTGATGGCGGTACTGACGACCACCGCCCGCCCGCACCACCTCCTCCGCCCGTTCCTCGGCGTCGGGATCCTCGGCGGCTTCACGACGTTCTCCACGTTCGTGACCGACACCCTCGACGCGGCGACGACCGGCCGTCTCGTGGGATCCTTGGCGTACGTGGCCGCTTCGGTGGTGCTGTGCCTGGCCGCCGTCGCCGCCGGTCTGGCCGCGACCCGCGCGGTGCGAAAGGGACGCTGATGGAAGGACCGGCCACCCGCCTGACGATCTACCTCGGCGAAGACGACCACTGGCACCACAAGCCGCTCTACCACGAGATCGTCCGCCGGGCGCGCGATGCGGGCCTCGCCGGCGCTTCGGTGCTTCGCGGCGTCGAGGGCTACGGCGCGTCGTCGCTCATCCACACCACGCGGATCCTGTCCCTGTCCGAGGACCTGCCCGTGGTGATCGTGATCGTCGACGAAGAGGCGAAGCTCCGGGCGTTCCTGCCCCAGCTGGACGAGCTGATCGGCGAAGGGCTGGTGACGCTCGACCAGGTCGAGGTGGTCCGTCACGTGGGGCGGACGGAGTGACTCTCGTCCTGGTGGCCCTCGGCGGGGCGGCGGGCTCGATCCTGCGCTACCTGACCGACCGGAAGGTGCAGCAGTGGCGCGATTCGCCGTTCCCGTTCGGGACGCTGACGGTGAACATCGCGGGCTCGTTCGTCCTCGGCTTCCTGAGCGGCTGGCTCCTGCACGGCGCGGAGCCGTCGTCGGTCCGCGCGTTGGTGGCGGTGGGCTTCTGCGGCGGCCTGACGACGTTCTCGACGTTCGGCTACGAGACGGTCCGGCTGTTCCTGGAGAAGACCCGGCTGTACGCGGTGGTCAACGTGCTGGTGACGGTGGCCGCGGGCCTGGCGTCCGGCGCGCTCGGGCTTGCGCTGGCCACCGTCACCTTCACGTGAGCGTCAGCGCGGTGCCAGGCCGCGCACCTGCTCGAACGGGTCTTCCCCGGTCGGCAGCAGAGCGATGATCGGCGTCGTCAGGCCGTTGTCCACATAGGCCTGCACCTGCTCCCGGCACGACTCGACGCTGCCGTGGATCACCAGCTCGTCCACGACCGAATCCGGGATCACCTGGTTGGCCTTCTGCCGGTCCCCCGCCGCCCAGGCCTCGTGCATCGGCGCCAGCGCTTCCCCGCGGCCCAGCCACTCGTGGAACGCCGCGTACACCGGCACCGTCAGGTAGCTCGAAATCAGCATCCGCCCCAGGCCACGCGCCGCGTCGGCGTCCTCCGTCGGGCAGACGAAGATCCGGGCCGCCAGCTCGACGTCCGGCCCCACCACCGCACGCACCTTCGGGACGTCCGAAGCCGCCAGCCAGTTCGTGATCGCGCCGTCCGCCTCACGCGCGGCGAGGCGGAGCATGCCCGGGCGGAGAGCCGCCAGCATGATCGACGGCGGCGGGTCGGCCGGGCGCTCCAGGCGGAACTTCGACACCGCGAACGTCTCGTACTTCTCGCTGACCTTCTCCCCCGCCAACGCCGACCGCAGGAAGCGCAACGTGTCCCGCGAACGCGCGAAGGGCTCGTCGAAGGAAGCCGCGTTCCAGGCCGAGACGATCACCGGGGACGACGCGCCGATGCCGAGGACGAACCGGCCGGGGGCCAGCTCCGCCACCGTCGCCGCCTGCATCGCCAGCAGGCCCGGGCCACGCGTGTACACCGGGACGATCGCCGTGCCCAGCCGCAGCTGCGGCGCCCACTGCGAGGCCAGGACCAGCGGCGTGAACGCGTCCGTGCCCGCCGTCTCGGCCGTCCACGCGTCGGTGTAGCCCAGGTCCGGCAGCTGTTCCACCAGTTCGCGGTGCGCCGTCAGCGGCACTCCGGTCAGCGGGATCGTGAGGCCCCAGCGACTCATGCGCGCCTCGCTGACGCTCGGCCCGGCCTGAGCCGAAGACGCAGTGTCCAATGGTTCGCTCGCAGGCTCACTCACGCGGTCTCCTTCTCGACACTGGACAGTTCACGCAGCAGCCAGTCCACCTGCGTGCGCATCAGGTTCTCCGCGACCTCTTCGGCCTGCGGCGTCATGTGGGTCGCGCCCGCCAGCGGCAGGAACACGTGCGGCCGCCCCTTCGCCAGCAGCGCCGACGACAGCCGCAGCGCGTGGGCGACGAACACGTTGTCGTCGGCCAGCCCGTGCACGATCAGCAGCGCGCGGCTCAGCTCGCCCGCGCTCTCGATCAGCGAGTTGTGCGCGTAGCTCTCCGGTTCGTCCTGGGGCTTGCCCAGGTACCGCTCGGTGTAGTGGGTGTCGTACAGCGACCAGTCGGTGACCGGCGCGCCCGCGACCGCCGCGTGGAAGACGTCCGGGCGCCGCAGCACGGCCAGCGCCGAGAGGTAGCCGCCGTAGGACCAGCCCCGGATCGCCACCCGCTCCAGATCCAGCTCCGGGTACGACGCGGCCGCCGCCTGCAGCGCGTCCACCTGGTCCTGCAGGGTGACGTCGGCGAGGCGCCCGTGGATCTCCCGCTCCCACACCGCGCCGCGGCCCGGCGTGCCGCGGCCGTCCGCCACCAGCACCGCGAAGCCCTGGTCGGCGAGCCACTGCGACGTCAGGAAACTGTTGCGGCTCTGCAGGACGCGCTGGGCGTGCGGGCCGCCGTACGGGTCGAGCAGCACCGGCAGCCTGCCCTCGCTCGGCTCGTACCCCCGGGGCAGCAGCAGCGCGGCGCGCAGGTTCCGCTCACCCAGCGTCAGCCAGGTCAGGTTCGGCACGATGTCCGGGTCCACAGTGGACGACTCGATCGTCGCGACCGGCGAGCCGTCCCGCAGCACCGAGACGCGCGGGCCGCTGTGCTCCAGGCTCCACGACGACAGCACGGTGACCTCGGCGGACCCGGCACCGATGTGCACGCCGTCCACAGTGGACAAGCGCCGGACCGACGAGCCCTCGGTCCGGAAGACGTGGATCTGGGTCGGGTCGGCCTCGGACGCGCTGAACAGGATCTCGTCGCCGACGTCGAGCACGGCCCGCAGCTGCAGCCCGGCCGGAGTGACGGCCTCACCGCCGACGAAGAGCCGGTGATCGCCGTCGACCATGCCCTCGACGACCAGGCGGCCGTCGGGCGTCCACGCCGGGACACCGCCGACGATGTCGATCCAGTGCTGGTCGGAGGCGCTGTGCACCACCGACGTCGAGCCGTCGGCGACGTCCACCGCGAGGACGTCCATCCGCTTCTGGTCGCGCGGCTGCACGGCGAGCAGCGGCGCGCCGCCTGCCGACCAGTGCACCGACGCCAGGTACTCCCAGTCGCCCTGCGCCACATCGACGCGGGAACCGTCCAGGCCGAGCACCGACAGGGAAACGAGGGCGTTCGTGGTGCCCGCGGCCGGGTAGGCGACGACGTTCGCTGGGTTCTGCGGGTTGACCGGGTCGGCGATGGTCCAGTGCGGGACCGGGCCGCGGTCGGAGCGCTCGGCCAGGACGCTGCGGCCGTCGGGGGCCCACCAGTAGCCGCGGGTGCGGTCCATCTCCTCGGCGGCGATGAACTCGGCGAGGCCCCAGGCGATGTCCTCGCCGTCCTCCTCGACCAGCACGCGGTCGTCGCCGGTGGCCAGCTCCAGCACGTGCAGCCGCCGGTTCTGGACGTAGGCGACGTGCGTGCCGGTGGGGTTCGGCCGCGGGTCGACGACCGCGCCGTCGACCCGCAGCGCCACCTCGCCCGAAGCGAGGTCCAGGGTGTAGAGCTTGCCCGAAAGGGAGAACACCGCGACGGTGAAGGCCGCGTCGACGCCGTAGTGCACGACACCGCCGCCGCTCTCGCGGGCCCGTTCGCGCCGCGCGCGCTCTTCGGCGGGCAGCTCCTCTTCGCCGGGCAGCAGCTCGGCGGCGTCGACGAGCTTGGTCTCGGCGCCGGTCGCCAGGTCGGCCGACCAGAGGCTGTGCCGGGGGTCGCTGCCCGACTCCGCGCGCAGGAACAGCACGCGGGAGGCGTCCGGGGCGACCCGGAACTCCTTCGGCGCGCCGAGGGTGAAGCGCTGGGTCCGGGCCTGTTTGCGGAGGAACGGGAGGTCGTCGACATCGGTCACGCCCGCACTCTTCCAGACGATCACGAGGGGGCGCCAACACCCTTCAGCTTGGCCAGCTCGGCGTCGACGTCGTAGTCCGGCGCCGGGAAGCGCGGCTTCAGCTCGGTGAGGGTTTCGATGAGCAGTTCGGCGACGGCCCAGTTGCGGTACCACTTGTGGTCGGCGGGCACCGCGTACCAGGTCGGCGTCTTCGCGAAGATGTCGGCGTAGGCCTTCGCGTAGGCCGGCCAGTGCGACCGGGCCTCCAGGTCGCCCGGGTTGTACTTCCAGCGCTTCTCGGGCGTGTCGAGCCGGGCCTTCAGCCGCTTGAGCTGTTCTTCGGGCGAGATGTGCAGGAACACCTTGAGCACGGTCGTGCCCGCTTCGGCCAGCTCCGCCTCGAACGCGGTGATCTCGGCGTAGCGGCGGCGCCGCTCGGCCGCGGTGAGCAGGCCGTTCACCCGCGGGACCAGGATGTCCTCGTAGTGCGAGCGGTCGAAGACGCCGATCTGGCCGGGTGCGGGCAGCTGCTTGCGGATCCGCCAGAGGTAGTGGTGCCGCCGCTCGGCGGCGGTCGGCTTCTTGAACGCGGCATACCGGACCCCCATCGGGTTCACCAGGCCGAGCACGTGGGAGACCGTGCCGCCTTTGCCGGAGGTGTCCATGCCCTGCAGCACGAGCAGCACCCGGCGGGTGCCGCCGCCGACGCCCTCGGCGTAGAGCGCCTCCTGCAGCGCGGACAGCCGCTCGCCCGCGCTGCCGAGCCGCTCGAGGGCCTTCGCCTTCTTGCCCGGCCCCACCGGGACCGAGCCCGGGTCCGGCAGTGCGCCGTCGACGCGCAGCGCGTCCCGGACCCGGCTCCCTGCGTCCTTCTTCGCCATCCCGGCAGGCTAACCGCTCAGGCGGCGGCTTTCTCGGCGAAGAGCTTCAGCAGGGCGCCGTGCCCGCCGTCACCCGAGACGCCTTCGCGAACCTTGGGACCGGTTTCGCCGTGCCGCTCGAAGTCCCGGTGCTCCAGCTCGACGCGGGTCGACCTCGGCCCCTCCTCGATGAATCTGACCTCGATTTCGCTGGCGTAGGCGGGGTCGGGGTTGATCTTCCAGTCGCCGTCGATGCGCCAGGAAAGCACCACCCGGGCCGGCGGCTCCCAGACGAGCACCTCACCCCACTGGCACTCGGCGCCGTCCACGGTCCGCTCGTACCAGTGGCCGCCGGGCTTCGGTTCGAGGACGGCTTCGGCGAGGTCGCCCGCGCCGATGTGGTGCTGCCGCGGCCACCAGCTGTCGAAGGCCTCTGTGTAGGTCTTGAAGGCGTGCTCGCGCGAACACGCGACGGTGACGCTCCTGCGGATCGGCTCGAGTGTCATGACTGCTCCTCTTCGGTGGATTCCGCCAGTTCGGCGAAGGCGTTGAGCGCGTCCGACCACATCCCGTCGAGGTAGGCGCGCAGGGCGGCGATCCCGGCCGGTTCCAGCCGGTAGAGCCGCTTGGTGCCGGCGGCCCGGTCGGTGACCAGGCCGGCCGCCTTGAGCACCTTGAGGTGCTGGGACACGGCCGGGCGGCTGATCGGCAGGTCCGCGGCCAGCTCGCCGACCGCGCGCGGCCCGGCCCGCAGCGCTTCGAAGATCGCGCGGCGCGACGGGTCGGCGAGGGCGGCCAGCTGGTCGCTTCCGTAAGTCGCCACGAACGGTAAGTTACGACTTACCAAGGAGCTCGTCAACCGGAACGCACTGTTTCGGGGGTGTGAACGCGATATTGCGCAACGAACAACGGGTGAAAGCAATGTTTCCCGGCTGAACTCTGCGTGTCCTGCCTCTAACCTGAACGTATGACGACGTTCGCCGGCCGGGAGACCGCCGCCCCCACCGCCGCGAGCTTCATCGAGCTCGACGAGCGGTGGAGCACGCACAACTACCACCCGCTGCCCGTCGTGATCGCCGAAGCCGAAGGCGCTTCGGTGACCGACGTCGAGGGCAAGTCCTACCTCGACTTCCTCTCCGGCTACTCGGCGCTGAACTTCGGCCACCGCCACCCGGACCTGGTCGCCGCCGCCGTCGAGCAGCTCGGGCGCGTCACCCTGACGTCGAGGGCGTTCCACCACGACCAGCTGGGGCTGTTCTGCCGCGAGCTGGCCGAGCTGACCGGCACCGAGCTGGTGCTGCCGATGAACTCCGGCGCCGAGGCCGTCGAGTCCGCGGTCAAGATCGCCCGCAAGTGGGCGCACCGGGTCAAGGGCGTGCCGGACGGCACCGCGGAGATCATCGTCGCCGGGTCGAACTTCCACGGCCGGACCACCACGATCGTGTCGTTCTCGACCGACGAGACCGCGCGCGCCGACTTCGGCCCGTTCACGCCGGGGTTCGTCACGGTGAAGTACGGCGACGCGGCCGCGCTGCGCGACGCGATCACCCCGCGCACCGCCGCGGTGCTGCTGGAGCCGGTGCAGGGCGAGGCCGGCGTGATCGTGCCGCCGGAGGGCTACTTCGCCGACGTCCGGCAGGCCTGCGACGAACACGGCGTGCTGCTGATCGCCGACGAGATCCAGTCGGGCCTGGCCCGCACCGGCACGGTGCTGGCACTGGACCACGAGGGCGTCCGCGCCGACATGTACACGCTGGGCAAGGCCCTCGGCGGCGGCATCATGCCGGTGTCCGCGGTGGCCGGCCGCCGCGACGTGCTGGGCGTCCTGAAGCCGGGCGAGCACGGCTCGACCTTCGGCGGCAACCCGCTGGCCTGCGCGGTCGGGCGCGCGGTCGTGCGCCTGCTGAACACGGGCGAGTTCCAGCAGCGGGCGACCGAGCTGGGCGCGCACCTGCACTCGCGACTGAACGAGCTGGTCGGCCACGGCCTGTCGGAGGTCCGCGGCCGCGGCCTGTGGGCGGGCATCGACATCGCCCCGGGCGGCCCGTCGGGCCGGGCGGCCTCGGAGGCGCTGATCGCGCGGGGCGTGCTGTGCAAGGAGACGCACGAGCGCACCCTGCGGGTCGCCCCGCCGCTGGTGATCACCCGCGAGGAGCTGGACCGCGGCATCGACGCGATCGCCGAGGTGATCCGCCCCTGAAACCACCCGGACGCCGCCGGGTGAGCCTCCCGCCCCGGCGGCGTCCGGGAGCACAACGTCGGGTTCGGACGTTGTGCCCGGTATGGGATCAGGGGAATGGGCCGAACGGCCGCTGGTCGGCACCGACAGCGTGACACCGGCCGAGCTGTACGAACGGGGGAAGCGGCTCCGGGAGAAGACCCCGGCCGCGGCACACGACCACCAGGCCGCCGCGCGAGACCGGCCGAGCGCGAAGCAGTACTTCGACGCCACCAACGCCGGGCGGCTGCCGGACCTGATCGAACTGCGGCGGGAACGCATGCTCGCCTCGCCGTTCACCTTCTTCCGCGGCGCGGCCGGGCTGATGGGCGCCGACCTCGCCGGGACGCCGGACTCGGGGCTCACCGCCCAGCTCTGCGGCGACGCGCACGCGGCGAACTTCGGGCTCTACGGCACGCCCGAAGGCAAGATCGTGATGGACATCAACGACTTCGACGAGACCGTGCCGGGCCCGTGGGAATGGGACCTCAAGCGGCTCGCGGCGAGCCTCGTGCTCGCCGGCCGCGAAGGCGGCATCGGCGAGTCCGGCTGCCGCGAAGCCGCCGAAGACGCCGTGAAGTCCTACCGCCGGACCATCCGCGCGCTGGCCGAGCTGCCGTTCCTGCGCAGCTGGAACGCGCTGCCCGACTCGTCGGTGCTGTCGAAGGCGCGGGCCGACGAGCTGATCGACGACTTCGCCGACGCCGCCGAGAAGGCCCGCAAGAACGACAGCGCGAAGGTGGCCGCGCGGTGGACCGAGCGCGTCGACGACCACGAGACCGGCCTGGCCCGCCACCGGTTCGTCGCGGACCCGCCGGTGCTGACGCACGTCGACGAGAAGACCGCCGAAGCCGTCGCCGCCGGCCTTCTGTCCTATGTGGACACCCTGCGCGAGTCGCGGCGCACGCTGATCGCGCGGTACCGGCTCGCCGACGTCGCCTTCCGGGTGGTCGGCACGGGCAGCGTGGGCCTGCGCAGCTACGTCGCCCTGCTGCACGGCAACGACGACGAAGACCTGGTCCTGCAGGTGAAACAGGCCCAGCGGCCGGCGCTGGCGCCGTACCTGGGCCTGCCGCCGGCCCCGCACGAAGGGCAGCGCATCGTCGACGGCGCCCGGCTGGTGCAGGCGGAAACCGACATCCTGCTCGGCTGGACCACGATCGACGGCGTCCCGTTCATCGTCCGGCAGTTCCGCAACCTCAAGGGCGACATCGACCCGTCGGAACTCGAGAAGGACCACCTCGACGACTACGGCAGGCTGGCCGGGGCGTTGCTCGCCCGCGCCCACACTCGGTCGCTGCACCCGAAGCTCCTGGCGGGCTACTTCGCCGAAGACTCGGAGCTCGACGAGGCGATGGGGGCGTACGCCGTGCGGTATGCCGACCGAACGGAAGCCGATCATGCCGCCTTCTCCCGCAATTGACGGACAGATCGCCGGTCACCCCTGGAGATCGACTTCCCCGCCGTGCTAGATGTGCGCGAACACAAGGAGGCGGCGTGGCGGATCTCAAGCGGCGGTCGGTGCTCACCGGAGCGGTCGCGACGGCGCTGGCCGCCACAGCGGCACCCGCACTGGCGGCTCCCCCGCCGCGGGCGTTCCGCCTGGGCGTCAACTACACGCCCTCGACGCGCTGGTTCCACATGTGGGAGGACTGGCGCGAGGACGACCTGCGCCGCGACCTCGACGACATCGCCGCGATCGGGCTCGACCACCTCCGGCTGATGCTGCTCTGGTCGGCCTTCCAGCCGGAACCCGCGCTGGTGAGCGGCGAGAAGCTCGACCGGCTGCACCGGTTCCTGGACCTCGCGGGCGCGGCCGGGCTGGACGTCGAGGTCACGGTGTTCAACGGCCACATCTCCGCCCGCTACTGGACGCCGAACTGGCTGCAGACGAAGCCGAAGCCGGTCAACTGGTTCACCGACCCGGCGGCCCTCGACGCGCAGCGGACGCTGCTGCGGGCCCTCGCCGAGCGGATCGGGCGGCACCCGCGCTTCCTCGGCTTCGACCTGTCGAACGAGCCGTACTACTACTGGGACGACTTCGCCGGCCTGTTCGTCACCCAGGCGCAGGCGGACGCCTGGGCCCGCACGCTCTGCGCCACCGCCGAAGAGGTGGCGCCCGGCAAGGCGCACACGGTCGGCTGCGACCGGGCGCCGTGGGACAACGGCACGTATTTCACCCGCCGCGGGCTCGCGGACGCGGGCAACGTGGTGGCGATCCA
The DNA here is from genome assembly GCF_053600695.1 of Amycolatopsis sp. NPDC005003. NCBI lineage: Bacteria > Bacillati > Actinomycetota > Actinomycetes > Pseudonocardiales > Pseudonocardiaceae > Amycolatopsis > Amycolatopsis sp. NPDC005003. The sequence continues at coordinate 95,195 of NZ_JBSGAI010000011.1, forward strand.
CCCCTGGACGTCGTTCTCCAGCGCGCTCGAGACGGACCCGCTCGGCGCGGTCGCGACGCACAACGCGGAGCGGCTGATCCAGGTGGCCCAGGCGTACGCGACGGACCCGGCCCGCCGCGTCTGGATCCAGGAGGACGGCGCGGCGCCGTCGATCCACTTCAGCGACGCGACCCGCCCGCAGTACGGCGAGTGGCTGTCCCGGTCGATCCGGAACGCGGCCTCCTGCGCCCGCACCCTCGGCTTCACGTGGTGGTGCTCCCACGACGTGGACCCGGCTCTGGTGCCGAACCTGAACCCCCTGGAGTACGACCTCGGGCTGTACACGAACGACCGGCGCCTCAAGCCGGCCGGCCAGGCGTTGAAGGCACTGGTCGCGGAGTTCGACCGGACCCCGCCGCAGCCGGCCCCGCGCACGACGGCGATCGTGGTCCCGGACCTCTTCCCGACCTGGGGCAACGACCGGTTCTTCAAGCTGGCCGCCGAGGGGAAGCCGGTCGCGTTCGTGCTGCAGAGCCGCGCTTCGGACACCGGCTATCTGAAGCAGCGGGGGATCACCGAGCTCATCAGCCTGTGACCAGCGCGGCCGCTCAGCCTTCGGGGTCTTCTTGCGAGAACAGGTCGGGTTCCGCCCCCAATTTGGGGGCGGCTTTGGCGGCGGCAGGTACCGGAAGGACGTTCGCCTCGATCAGGTCGTCGACCGCGAGCAGGGGACCAGCCATGATCTCGTCCAGCAAGGCGGCCTGACGTGGCTCGAGCGCGACACAGAGCTCGAGGACGTTCAGCAACTCGAGCAACTCGGTCGTCATGCCGGGCGTCCACGTGGTCGCGACCACGTCGTCGAGCGGCGACTTCCGGTTCCCGGATGGCTTTTTCTTCCGGTAATCGCACCAATGCTTGACGACCCGCATCCCGGCGACCCGGTAGTTCCAGACTTCCGGGGAAACCGGAGAGATACGGCCGTCCCCCACATTCAGGGTCCGTATCTGGTCGTCGTAGGTGATGCGCTCCGGCATGCCGTCCTCAGTGTCCGGGATACCGATCCGCACCGCCGGACGGCCACCCGGCATCTTCGGCGGCCCGGGACGGCGCCCGGCCGAGGCATCGGCGAAACGTTCTCCGTACGTGTGCAGCCACACAACCTCGCGACCGACCCGAACCGCTTCCTCCCACAAGCCTGGACTGAGCGTGAGCGGGACCCTGATCCCCGGGGTCTTGAGATCCGCTGCGAACCGGGTGGTGAACGCCGGGTGGGCGACGATGGCCGCCAGGTAGGCCACCAGATCTTCGGGCGCCACGTCGAGGGAGAGCCGACTGGACAGGAACCGCAGCAGGCCTGGCGAGATGTTGGGTGCCCGCCCCACCGAGTCTCGGTACAACGGCGAAATCCGGCCACCACGTCCAGCGAAGTGATGCATATCGGGGATGAGGCTGCAGAAGACCAACCCCGGTCCCGTTCCGATGTCGTGCAGATGCTGCTCGACCACGAAGACTTGCCGATCTCCCAAGGCAGACCAAAGAGCGGGTCGCGGCGTCGCCAGCAGCCGTGAGTCCGGAATTATCCACTGTCGGTCGAAGGATCGGAACCCGACACGAACCGGTTGCGGCGGAGCACCGCACTCTTCGATGAATGGCGAGGCCGACGTCGGATAGCCGGGGAGGGGTGGATTGACACGCCGCAGGTTCGCATCTCGACTTTCGTAGAAAAGCGCGGACTTCGCGTCCGCGTCTGCTTGCACGAGCGTACGCCAGCGCGCGTGCAGTGAACCACGATCCGGCGCATACACCCATGTTCGATTCGGCTTCACTCCCGGCGACTGCCAAGGCATGAGATCGGTCAACGGCGGCATCGAACTCCAGAGCTCGTCGCCGGCACTACGGAATGGTGCTGACCAGGAGCTTGAGCAGGTGTCCCACTGACCGTCCACCTGCAACCGATCCAATGCCCTCTCCTTCTCCGGGATAGTTCCAGAGACACTCAGCCGGTGGATCAGCGCCGGAACCTCAGGTGTCGGCGATCCCCGGCGGATAAAGATTGCCACACAGATGGGTTGCTGATTTTCCCTGAAGAAGCGCGTCGAGATCGGCGGTTGATGTCCCTCCGGAGTCAGATCGATGAACCAGCCTTCGTCCGCCGTCCGGCGAAGATACTCGCGCATACCCGCAAAGCCCTCCCCGGTTGCGAAACCCGAGGGACACACCAGCGCCACGACACCTGCGGGATCAGCCGGATGCGCGTCGAACGCTTTCCAAGTCGCCCATCGCCAGAAGTAGATGTACTTGTTCGACAGAACATACTCAAGACGACCGTTACCAGGCTTCTTGAAGGCGTGCAGGCTTGGCGCAGCAACCGCAGTAGCAGGAGATTCAAGCCACGACGAGATGCCCTTCACCTTGTCAACAAAGGGCGGATTTCCGATCACCACCATGACCGGTTCTTCACGTTTGACTCTGTTCGCACCTCGACGAGATCGCTCAATGGCTTCGTACATCCGCCCCATCGGCAGGAGTTGAACGTCAGGATCATCGAGGGTGTCAGCAAGGAACCTCCGCTCCGAGGCGGGCACCTCCGCGCGATGGCGCTTCTTCAGTAAACTATGGAGGCGAAGTTCCGCAACTGCGTAGGGAGCGGCCTGGTTCTCGAAGCCGATCAGCCTCTTCGAGAGTTCCCGCAAACTGGCGGGGACAGCGCCGACCCCTTCTTCTTCCGCAACGGTGCACGCAACCTTGTCGACAACCTCAGCCAGAAAGCTTCCTGTACCCATCGCCGGGTCGACCACGATGACGTCCTGGTCAGCGAACCCCAAACTCCGCCCCAACCGTGACCGCAGCACGTCGTCCACAAATCTGGTCATGAACGAAACCAGCGATACCGGCGTGTAGTAGACGCCGCTCTTCCGCCGCAAGGCCGGGTCGTAGACGGTGAGGAAGCGCTCGTACAGCATCGCATAGGTATCGTCGGGGAACGCGCCCCAATCCACGACGCTCAGCACTCTCACCATGGTGGTCAGAGCCACACTCTGATCCTCTTCGGGTTGATCGGTGAGGACAGTGAGCGCACGTCCCATCAGCGAGTGCTTCTTCCCCAACAAGCGAGCGATTTCGCCAATGGAACGCCCGGGAAAGCTGACGCCCTCCACCCGAGCTAGCAGAAGTGCAAAAGTGACCGTTTGTGCGTACTGGTCCGCGAATTCGACATCAGTCAAGTTCGGAAAGAGGGCCTGACGCCAATCGGCCGCGAGACCGAGAAAGGTCTGCGCCGTCGACTTTCCGGTGTACTCCCGCACAATCTCAGCCATGACATCATCCCGAAGCAGGCCGCACAGGTTGGCGATCAGGCGAACGAGCTCGTCCAACGTGCGCGGACGTTCGGGCTCCCAGAGCAGGAAATCGGTGAGAACCCGCGCAAAGTCGGTTCCGACCGCATGCAGCTTGCTGCCAGCGCGTTCGAGCCCCGGCTCGAGCTTCGCAACCACTCCCTGCAGCTTGCCGAAGTTGTAACGCGCGAACTGTTCTCCGTCGGTGTAGAGCACGTTTGGAAGCCGTTTGAATTTCTCCCACTGCTCGAGGTCGTGCTTGCTCGCTTTCGTCCAGGTGTCCGGAACGCCGTGGCCGGGCTTCTTCAACTCGACGTACCCGGCCCGGGTACCAGCAACGTCAATGGCATAGTCAGGCCGGATCGAGAGGTCAGGAAGACGCGTCTCGCCGATACTCGTGATCTTCAGCCCCAGACTTCCCGCAATCGCACCGAGCATGCGCTCGAAGGGGCCACGCAGATGATCCTCTCGCGACCCATGGCCAGTCCGGAGCTTGCTGGTGACCTCCCGGCCGAACTCTGCAATGACTGTTTCGACGACAGTGGTACCGATCGTGATTCCGACCGTGCGGCTTCGGGGCATTTACCCTCCTGCCAAACTGGCAACCCGACAGGTCAAATTCACCTGATTTGAAGCGAACTGTCTTCGACCTAAAGTGTATGATCGCCACGACAGGCGATCACCAAGAGTCAACAAAGATGACGCCTGGATACTGATCGGAAAACGAATTCGCGACGAAACCGCCAAACAGGGGATCTTTGCGAAATTACAGACTTGTTCTTCGTCCACTTTTTGACCAGTTTATCATTGACCGCGACCGACGCGGGTTCATGATTCCCCGTCGCTCCGAACTAGCCGATCAGCGCGGCGACGTCCGCCGCGCAGCCCCAGGCCAGGGTGATCCCCGCGCCGCCGTGCCCGTAGCAGTGCACCACGTCGCCGACCCGCTCCAGCCGGACCCCGGGCCGGAACGGGCGCAGCCCCACCAGCGACCGCAGCACGCCGGCGCCCGCCAGCCGCGGCTCCAGCTCCCGGCAGCGGCGCAGGATGTCCGCCGTGACGGCCGGGTTCGGGTCGGTGTCCCCGCGCCCCGGCTCCTCCGTGCCGCCGCACACCACGTGGGTGCCGTGCGGGATCACGTAGGTCACGCCCGGGCCCGTCTCGTCGACCACGAACTCCGCCAGCCCCGGGTCGGTCACGTGCACGACCTGGCCGCCCACCGGGACCATCGCGGGGTCGCCCGCCAGCGCGCCCGCGCCGAGACCCGCCGCGTTCACCACGATGTCCGCGCCCAGACCCGACAACGACGTCAAGGGCCGGTACTCCACCCGGACGCCCAGCGAACCCACCCGGGCGAGCAGCCACTCCAGGTAGACCGGCGTGTCGACCACCGCGGTCGCGAACGCCACGCCGTCGCCCTCGCGGACCGGGTCCGCCACGGCCGGGAGCCACCAGGGGTCCGGGTCGCCCAGGACGCGGCCACGGCGGAAGCGGATCCCCGGCGCGTCCTGCCCGCGCAGCACCGCGAGGCTCGCCGCCGTCCACCGCACGACCCGCTCGTCCGGGCGGCGCAGCGGCGGGTACACCACCCCGCCGGCGACCGCCGACGTCGACCCGGCCGGCGGGGCCGCCGCCACGACCGTGACGTCGTGGCCGGCTTCCGCCAGCCGGTACGCGCAGCTCAGCCCGACCATCCCGGCCCCGGCGACAGTGACCCGCATCCGCTCCTCCAAGTCGGTCTCCCCGCATCGTGACGCACCCGCGGCCCCCGCCGCCTCCCGGGGGCCCGGCTACCCTCGCGCGGGTGAGGATGACCGCCGCCGTGTGCGGCCTGTTCGCGCTGCTGCTGGGCCTGCCGTTCGCCGGCGGGCGCACCCCCGGCGCGGTCGACGCCGCCGCGGCCGGGGCCGTCGCGCACCTGGGCCCCGGCGTGCTGCGGGCGCTGATCCTCCCGACCGAGCCGTACGTCGTGGTCGCGCTGGGCCTGCTCGCGGTCCTGCTGTGCCTGCGCGCCGGCAGGCGGCTGGAGGCCGGCTTCGCCCTGGCCGTCCCGGTGCTGGCGATCCTGCTGACGACCTGGCTGCTCAAACCGCTGTACGACCGGTGGAAGAACGACACCCTGGTCTACCCGAGCGGCCACACGGTGAGCCTGGTCGCGGTGCTGACGGTGCTCGTCCTGGTCACGCGCCGGGCCGTCGTGGCCGCGCTGTCGGCGGTCGCGCTGCTCGCCGCGGCGGCCGGGCTGGTCGGCATGGGCTACCACTACCTCACCGACGTCGTCGGCGGGACGCTCTTCGCCGTCTCGGTCGTGCTGTTCAGCTGGCCGGCACGGCGTCCCGAGCCAGCGCCGTCAACCGGCTGACCGCGCGCAGGTACTTCTTGCGGTAGCCGCCGTTCACCATCTCCTCGGTGAACAGCGACGGCAGCGGGTTCCCCGACACGACCAGCGGGACGGCCCGGTCGTAGAGCCGGTCGGCGAAGGCGACCAGCCGCAGCGCCACGTTCTGGTCCGGCGCCGGGTGGATGCCGCGCAGGTGCACGCGGGTGACGTCGTCGAGCAGCCGTCCGTAGCGCGACGGGTGCAGCTCGGCGAGGTGTGCGCACAGCGCGTCGAAATCGTCCACAGTGGACCCTTCGTGCGCGGCGGCGGACGCCTCGAGCGCTTCGTCGGAAACCGGCGGCGGGGCGTCCGGCAGGCCCCGGTGGCGGTAGTCCGGGCCGTCGACGCGGACCACGCCGAAGCGGGCCGACAGCGTCTGGATCTCGCGCAGGAAGTCCTCGGCCGCGAACCGGCCCTCGCCCAGCTTCTCCGGCAGGGTGTTCGACGTCGCCGCGACGAACACCCCGGCGTCCATCAGCTCCTGCAGCAGCCGCGTCACCAGCGTCGTGTCGCCCGGGTCGTCCAGCTCGAACTCGTCGATGGCCAGGATCCGGTGCTCCGACAGCCGCCGGACGGCCTCGGCGAACCCGAGCGCGCCGACCAGGTGGGTCAGCTCGACGAAGGTGCCGTACGCCTTGGGCCCCGGCGCCGCGTGCCACGTCGAGGCGAGCAGGTGGGTCTTGCCGACGCCGAACCCGCCGTCGAGGTAGAGCCCCATCGGCCCGGCCGGCCCGGTGGTGCCGCCGAAGAGCTTGAACCGCTTCTTCTCCTTGCGCGCAGCCACCTTCGCCGCGAACGCCGAGCACGCCTCGACCGCGGCGGCCTGGCTCGGCTCGTCGGGATTCGGGAGGTACGTGTCGAACCGGACGGCGTCGAAGCGCGGCGGCGGCACCAGCGCGCCGATCAGCTCGTCGGCGGACAGCTCGGGACGGCGGCCGGTCAGGTGCGCGGGCATGGTCGCAGAGCCTAGCCACGCGCCAGGTGCCGGTGAGCGGGTATATCCCCCGGTAGAGACGCGATTCACGTCCGTGCTGGGATGATCGGGTGCAGAGTGTGTGGCCCGAACGGACGGGCGAGCTGAGCGGTTCGGACCTCGAGCGGATCTACGCCTACCCCGAGGACCTGGATCGCCCCTGGGTGCAGGTGAACTTCGTCGCGTCCGCCGATGGCGCCGTCGAGATCGACACGACCTCGGCCGGGCTCTCGCACGCTGCCGACCGGAAGGTCTTCCTGCTGGGCCGCGACCTCGCCGACGTCATCCTGGTCGGCGCGGGAACCGCCCGCGCCGAGGACTACCGCGGGGTCGTCGCGGGCGCGAAACGCCTGGAGCGCCGTCGCCGGCTCGGGTTCACGACCGTCCCGCCGATCGCCGTCGTGACGCGCACCGCCGACCTCGACCCGGCATCCCGGCTGTTCACCGAAACCGCCGTGCCGCCGATCGTGGTCACCACGGACACCGCCGACACGCGCGCCCTCGAAGCCGCCGGGGCGGAGGTCCTGCGCGCGGGCGCCGAAGACGTCGACCTCGCGCGCGCCCTCGACCTGCTGGCCGCCCGCGGCCTGCGCCGCGTCGACTGCGAAGGCGGCCCCGGCCTTTTCGCCCGGCTCGTCGCCGACGACCTCGTCGACCAGCTGTGCCTGACCGTCGCCCCGTTGCTGGTGGCCGGGACGGCGGGCCGGATCGCCGCGGGTGCCACGCCCGCCGTGCCGCGCCGGCTCGCCCTGGCGTCGATCCTCGTCGAGGACGGCTTCACGCTCCTGCGCTACCGCCGGGACGCCGGGTGAGCGACGACGCCGAGCTGCTCGCCCGCGCCGCGGGCGGCGACGACACCGCGTTCGGCACGCTGGTGCGCGAGCACACGCCCCGGATGTACCGGGTCGCGCTGCGGATCACCGGCAGCGCGGCCGAGGCCGAGGACGTCGTGCAGGAGGCGTGGCTGGCCGCGTGGCGGGCACTGGCCGGGTTCCGGCAGGAGTCGGCGGTGTCGACTTGGCTCTACCGGGTGGTCACCAACAGCGCGCTCGCCGTGCTGCGCCGCCGCCGTCCGACGGTCTCGCTCGACGACCCCGATCCGCAGTCCACTGTGGACAGCGCACTGCTCGCCGCGGCGGTGCCCGGCCCGGAAGGCCGGGTCGTGCGGGCCGAAGAGGTCGACGCGGTGCTGCGGGCGGTCGGCAGGCTGGAGGTGTCCCAGCGCGTGCCGCTCGTGCTGCGCGAACTGGAGGGGCTGAGCTACGAAGAGGTCGCCGAAGTGCTCGACGTGAACGTCGGCGCCTTGCGTTCCCGGCTGCACCGGGCCAGGGTGGCGCTGCTCGCCGAGTTGAGGGAGCGGTGATGACCGAGACCCACGATCCCGAGCGGGACCCCCGCTGGGACGCCGTGCGCGCCGCGGCCCGGCGCCGGGTGCCGACCCCGCCCGGCCTGGTCGAACGGGTGCTGCGGGCGGTCGCGCGCGGCCGCCGGACGGCGGTGGAGGTGCCTGGCGAGGCGGGGCGGCTGCGCGTCACCGAAGGCGTGGTCGACCGGCTGGCCAGGACGATCGCCGTGGACCGGGCCCCGTTCGGCGTGCGGATCTCGGCCGTCGCGGTCGAAGACGACGTCGTGCAGGTGCTCGTGTCGGTCCGGTTCGGCATGGTGGCCGACGTGGCCGCCGAAGCGCTCCGGCGGGAGGTCACCGCGGAGCTGTCGCGGCAGCTGGGCGTTCCCTCGGTGGTGAACGTGCACGTCGTGGACGTCCACCCGGGCTGACATTAACCCATTCGAGGGACCTTGCGTGAGGGTTTCGCGCCGCCGGGCATCGTAAGGGCGAGAAACCCGGCGAGAGGAGCCCGAAGGCATGCACCCGGAACGGACCGAGAGCCCCGGCACGGTCACGCCGCTCAACGAAGAGGGCGCCGCCGGCCGCACCACCATCTCGTCGCTGGTCGTGCAGAAGGTGGCCGGCCTGGCCACCCGCGAAGTCGCCGGCGTGCACACGCTGGGTGGTGGCGGGGTGTCCCGCGCGATCGGCGCGCTGCGCGAGCGGATCCCCGGCTCCGGCACGGTCACCACCACCGGCGTGTCGGTGGAGGTCGGCGAGAAGCAGACCGCGATCGACCTCGACGTCGTCGTGGAGTACGGCGCCCGCATCACCGACGTCGCCCGCGCGGTGCGGCGCAACGTGATCACCGCGGTCGAGCAGATCACCGGCCTCGAGGTGATCGAGGTGAACATCGCGGTCAACGACATCTTCCTGCCGGGCGACGAAGAACCCGAATCGACGCGGGTGGAATGAGCGACCGCACGGCCTTCCGGGCGTTCGCCCGCAGGCACCGCCCCGACGTGGGCGGCGACCCGGCCGTGTTCGCCGCCGGGCTCGCGCGGTTCCGGGAGCCCGATACCCGGTTCGACGCGCCGGTGACGTTCGTGGCGCGCCGCCGCCGGGTCGCGGCGGTTCCTTTCCGCCGCCGAAGGGTGGCCCGCTCGGGCCGAGTGGCGGCTTCGCGCGGCGCGGCCGCGGTGCCCGCCCGCCTCCGGGCGGCACTCTTCCCCAGCCGCCGGGTGGCGGCTCCTGTCCCCCGCCGCCGGGCAGCCCTCTTCCCCAGCCGCGGGGTGGCGGCCGCGGTGCCCACCCGCCGCCAGGCGGCGCTCTTCCCCCGCCGGGTGGCGACCCCCGTCCCCCGCCGCCGGGTGGCGGCGCTGCTCACCCGCTTCCGCCGCCCGTCCCGCGTGCGGTGACTTCTCCGTCCCAGTCCAAGGAGGACATGTGAACGCAACGCAGACCGGGCTCCTGGCCGGGCTGATCCTCGGCCTGGCCGCGACCCAGGGGTTCACCGCGTTCCTGGTGACCCTGGCGGTCGGGATCATCGGCCTCGTCGCCGGCCGGGTCCTCGACGGCGAACTCGATCTCGGCGAGCTGTTCGGCAAGGGCCGCGACAAGTGAGCCCCGCCTTGGACGTGCCGCGCGAGCTCGCCGAACCGGCCGAGCGCGGCACCCTGACCATCGGGCACGCGGTGGTCCGCAAGGTCGCCCAGCACGCGGCCGGCCAGGTCCCCGGCACCGCCCGCGACGGCAAGAAGGGCCCGAAGGCCAAGGTCGGCGGCCACGACAACGACGTCGACCTCGCCCTCGACCTGGCCCTGCGCTACCCGGCGGCGGTCCGCGCGGTCGTCGGCGACGTGCGCGAGAAGGTCACCGAAGAGGTCGAGCTGATCACCGGCTACCGCGTGCGGAGCATGGCCGTGACGGTGTCGGCGCTGCTGCCGGACGTCGCCCCGAGGGTGCGGTAGCCGTGCGCCCCTTCGTCCGCATCGTCGCCACCCTGCTGGGCCTGGCCTTCGCGGCGGCCGGCGCGCTGCTGGCCCTGGAAGTCGGCTGGCACTGGTGGCGCCCGTCGTCGGCGCCGCTGCTGGTGCCGTGGCCGCGCTGGCAGGCCGGCCTGGCCTCGCTGGGCTGGGACGCCCACGCGGTGCGCGTCGGGGCCGGCGTGCTGGCCGCCGCGGGCCTGGTGCTGGTGGGGTGCGCGCTCGCCGCCGGCAGCCGCGCGGTGCGGCTGACCGACCCGGCCGGCGACGTGAGCGTCTCGACGTCACCGCGCTCGCTGGCCCGGCTGGTCGGGTTGACCGTGCGCGCGCAGGACAACGTCGCGGGCGCGTCGGTCACCGCGAGCGCCCGCCGCGTCCGCGTCCGCGCGAAGAGCACTCTCGAGACCGAAGGCGAGCTGCGGCCGCGCCTGCTCGCCACGGTGTCGGCGCTGCTGGACGAGCTCCCCCTGGTGCGGCGGCCGAAGGTGACGGTCGTCGTCGACTCGCCGAAGGACCGCCGATGAGCAAGACGATCGCCGCGAAGGCACTTTCCCGGTCCTACACCGGCGAACGGACGCTGACGTTCCTGGTCGGCCTGCTCGCCTTCCTGGGCGGCGCGCTGGCGCTCGTGGTCGGCTTCGGCGGGCTCGGCGAGTTCCGCGGCCGCCGTCCCCTGCTGGACCCGATCGCGGTGAGCTGGCTCGGCGGCCACGCGACACCGGCGCGGATCGCCGCGATCGTGCTCGGCGTGCTGCTGTTCGTACTGGGGCTGCGGTGGGCGCTGCGCTCGCTGCGCCCGGAACCGCGGCCCGACCTGGACCTCGACCGCACGGAGGGCGCGGAGCTGGTGGTCACGGCGGCCGCGATCGCCGGCGCGGTCCAGGCCGACGCGGAGCAGCTCGACGGCGTCAGCCGGGCCCGCGCCCGCGCGGTCGGCTCGCGGACTTCTCCGGCGTTGCGCATCACCCTGTGGCTGCGCGAAGGCACAGACATCAAGGCGGTCTGGTCGGATCTGGACACGCGGGTGCTGACCAGGGCGCGCGAATCGCTCGGCCTGGCGTCGCTGCCTGCCGCGGTCCGGCTGGAACTCGACACGGCCCCGGCGAAACGCGTGCGCTGAGCCGGGGTTTTCCGCAGAATGCGGGGCATGCCCCTACCGCTGCAGCCGCCGCTGAAGCCGATGCTCGCCAAGCCCGCCAAGGCCATCCCGGACTCCGGGGGCCTGCTGTTCGAACCCAAGTGGGACGGCTTCCGCTGCATCGTCTTCCGCGACGGCGACGAGCTGTACCTGCAGTCGCGCGCGGAAAAACCGCTCAACCGGTACTTCCCCGAGGCCGTCGCGCGGCTGCTGGACACGCTGCCGCCGCGGGTGGTGCTCGACGGTGAGCTCGTCGTCGCGCGGGAGGGCAAGCTCGACTTCGACGCCCTCACCGAACGCATCCACCCCGCGGAAAGCCGGATCACGCTGCTGGCGGCCGGACAGCCCGCCGAGTTCGTCGCCTTCGACGTCCTGGCCCTCGGCGACGAAACCCTGCTCGACGAGCCGACGTCCGTGCGCCGCGAGCGGCTCGTCGAACTGGCCGGCGACCGGTTCCCGCTCACCCCGGCCACCACCGATCCGGACACCGCGCGGCACTGGTTCGAGCTGTTCGAAGGCGCCGGCCTCGACGGCGTCATCGGCAAGCCCCTCGACGAGCCCTACACCCCCGGCAAGCGCGTCATGGTCAAGTACAAGCACGTGCGCACCGCCGACTGCGTGCTCGCCGGGCTGCGCTGGCACGTCGACGGCGGCCCCGGCGAACTCGTCGGCTCCTTCCTGCTCGGCCTGCACGACGAAAAGGGCGTGCTGCACCACGTCGGCACCATCGGGTCGTTCCCCAAGGAACGCCGCCGCGAGCTCGCCGAAGAGCTGGCGCCGCTGATCACCGACGGCGAGGACCACCCCTGGGGCGGCCGGGCCACCGGCGAGGCGCAGCGCATCCCGGGCGGGATCACCCGCTGGCGCGCCACCGAGCACGAATGGGTGCCGCTGCGGCCCGAGCGCGTCGTCGAGGTCGCCTACGAGAACACCGAAGGCGGGATGCCGTCGCGGTTCCGGCACAACGCGCGGTTCGTGCGGTGGCGGCCGGACCGCGAACCCGCGTCGTGCGACTACGGCCAGCTCGACGAGCCGGCCCGCTACGACCTCGACGCCGTCTTCCGCGGCCAGGTGGTGCGGACCCGCTAACCCGCGTCCCACACCGGCCGTGCGAAGCTCGGCCTGCCCTTGATCGACGTTCGACGTGAGGACCCCGCCCGTGCGCCGCCGCCGTACCCGTCTCCTGGCCGGGCTGCTCGCCGTGACCGCCGCCGCGGGGTGCGCCGCGGGGCCGTCGGTCCGCCCGGCGCTGGTCGAGAACGACGGGAAGACGACCGGCAGCACGCCGACGCGCACGCCCGGGGTGCCGCTGCCGCCGCTGAACGAGCCGCAGGTGCCGCCGACGCTGAAGTGGGCCGACTGCGACGACGACACCCGCCAGCGCATCGGCACCCCCGGCGTCCCGGACGGCCTGCACTTCAGCTGCGCCCGCGTCACCGCGCCGCTCGACGCCCCGGGCGAGCCGCGGCGGTCGGTGGTGCGGCTGCTCGCACTGAAGGTCGGTAGCGGGCCGGTTCCGCTGGTCGTGGTCAACGACGTCGACGGCGATCCGGGCACCGTGTACGCCGCGCGGCTGGCCGCGACGCTGCCGCCCGCGTTCCTGGAGAAGTTCTCGCTGATCGGCCTGGACCGGCGCGGCACCGGGCTCTCGGGCGCCGCGCAGTGCGTTCCCCCGGACATCCGGCACGACCTCGTCGACGCCGACCCGGCGCAGGGCGGCCTGGGCGACGTGCTCGACGCGGCCCGCAAGGCCGGCCAGCAGTGCGCCATCGAACTGGACGACACCCAGACCGCGCTGGACAGCTGGCGCGGCGCGGGCGATCTCGACGAGCTGCGCAAGCAGCTGGGCATGCAACGGCTCGACGCGCTCGGCCACGGCGACGGCTCGAAGGTGCTGGCCGAGTACGCCGTGCGCTTCCCCGGCCTGGTCGGGCGCATGGTCCTCGACGGTGTGCCCGACCCCGGCGCCGACACGGCCGCGGTCCTCGACGCGGTCGCCGCCGGCGCCCAGTCCACATGGGACGCCTTCGCGGCGGACTGCGCGTCGCGGCACTGCGCCCTCGGCGACGCCAAGGCCGCGCTGGGCGCGCTCACCGACCAGCTGCGGAGCACCCCGGCGACGACCGGCGACGGCGTCTCGTTCGGCCCCGGCCTCGCGACGTTCGCCGTCTACACGGGACTTTCGCAGCGCTCGCGGTGGCCGGAGCTGGCCGACGCGATCGCCGCGGCGCGCGCCGGCGACATCGGGCCGCTGGCGGCCTTCGCCGCGCCGGTGCTGCGCGACACGCGCGCCCAGCCGTCGCGGATCGACGCCACGATCGCGACCCGCTGCAACGACAGCCAGACCCGGCTCTCGGCCGACCAGCTCGACCAGGTCGCGGCCGGGATGCGCGGCAAGTACCCGCAGTTCGGCGCGGTCGTCGCCCAGCAGCTGGCCTGGTGCGGCCCCTGGCCGGTGCGCACCGAGCCGCTGCCGGCGCCGGGCACGCCGGGCGTCCCGCCGATCCTGGTCGCGGCCACCGCGACCGACCCGGTCACGCCCCAGGTCGGCAGCACCCGCGCGGCCGACCAGATGCCCTCCGCGGTGACCATCACCTGGCAGGGCGCGGGCCACGGCGCCCTCGGCGTCTCCCCCTGCGTCACCGAGGCGGCCCGCGCCTTCCTGATCGACGGAAAAATCCCCGCCGACGGCACCCTCTGCCCCGCCTGACCCCGTAACCCGCGTGATAAGAGCCGTAACCGGCGTGATTGAAGCCGTAAGTGGCGTGATTGGGGCCGTACCTCGCGAGTTCCGGCTTCAATCACGCGGGTTACTGGCCCAGTCACGCGAGTTGCGGGCTCAAGCACGCGAGTTGCGGGTGTGGAGGCGGGCGGCCTGGCGGGTGAGGTGGTCGACCTCGGCGAGGCTCGACGCCTTGGCTGCCGCCTCCGTGTACAGCTTGGCCGCTGTCTCGAGGTCGCCGTCGCGCTCGTGGAGGTAGGCCGACACTGCCGTGTGGCGCGGGACGGCGGAGTCCACTTCCGCGAGCGCCGCGAGGCCGGCGCGCGGGCCGTCCGCCTCGCCGACGGCGACCGCGCGGTTGAGCCGCACGACCGGGCTGCCGGTCAGGCGCACGAGCTCGTCGTACCACTCGACGATCTGGACCCAGTCGGTCTCCGCGGCGTCCCGCGCGTCGGCGTGCAGGGCCGCGATGGCGGCCTGGGCCTGGAACTCGCCCAGCCGGTCGCGGGACAGCGCCCGTTGCAGGACGGCGACCCCCTCGGCGATCAGCGTGGTGTCCCACCGGGACCGGTCCTGCTCGGCCAGCGGCACGAGGGCGCCGCCGTCCGTGGTCCGGGAGGCGCGCCGGGCGTGGTGCAGCAGCATCAGCGCCAGCAGTCCGGCCACCTCGGGGTGGTCGATCGCCGCCGCGAGCTGCCGGGTCAGCCGGATCGCCTCGGCCGCGAGGTCGACGTCCCCCGAGTAGCCCTCGTTGAAGACCAGGTAGAGGACGCGCAGCACGGTGGCGACGTCACCGGGCCGGTCGAACCGCACGCCCGCCACCGTCCGCTTGGCGCGGCTGATGCGCTGCGCCATGGTCGCCTCGGGCACCAGGTACGCCTGTGCGATCTGCCGGGTGGTCAGCCCGCCGACGGCCCGCAGCGTGAGCGCCACCGCGGACGACGGCGTCAGCGACGGGTGCGCGCACAGGAAGTACAGCTGCAGCGTGTCGTCCACGGCCGCCGCCTCCCCGGGCGCCACCTCGGCGTCGACGACGTCCTCGCGCTTGCGGCGGGCGGCGTCCGCCCGGGTCGCGTCGAGGAACTTCCGCCAAGACACCGTGACCAGCCAGCCCTTGGGATCCCGGGGCGGGTCGGCGGGCCAGACGCGCAGCGCCTCCACCAGCGCCTCCTGGACGGCGTCCTCGGCCGCCGCGAACTCGGCGCCGCGGCGGACGAGGACGGCCAGGACGCCCGGGGTGAGGCTCCGGAGCAGGGCTTCGTCCACGAGCTCAGCCGATCCGCTCGGCCAGCTCGACGATGATCCCCTCGGGCCCGCGGACGTAGCAGAGCTTGAAGCTGTCCTCGTACCGCACCAGCTCGCCGACGAGTTCGGCGCCGTGCGGCTTCAGCCGGGCCAGGACGTCTTCGATGTCCGCCACCTCGAACAGGATGTGCCGCAGGCCGGGCGCGTTCGACGGCGCCTGCGGGTCCCCGTCCGGCCCCGCCGGCGTCCGGTACCGGATCAGCTCCAGCTTCCCGTGGCCGTCCGGCGTCCGCAGCATCGCCATGGCGGACTCGACGCCGTCCAGCCCGACGATCCGGTCGACCGCGCGGCCTTCGACCGTCATCTCCGCCTCGACCTCGAGCCCGAGTTCGGCGAAGAACGCCTTCGCGGCTTCGAGGTCCCCGACGACGATGCCGACGTGCTCCAGCCGTGGCAGCACCATGGTCTCCCCCGTCATTCCGTGATGGTCGGCGGCGCGGCCATGAACGGGCGCAGCTCGAGCCACTCGTGGATCGGCTCGCCGTTCGGGCCGGGCGCGGCCGACAGCTCCGCGGCCAGCTCCAGGGCCCGTTCGTAGCTGTCGACGTCGATCACCGTCCAGCCGGCGATGAGGTCCTTGGTCTCGGGGAAGGGACCGTCGGTGACCGGCGGCTTCCCCTCGCCGTCGTACCGGACCCACGTCCCCTCCGGGGCGAGCGCCTGGTGCTCGACGAACTCGCCGGTGGCGACGAGCTTCTCCCCGAAGTCCTGCATGTACCGGATGTGCGCCGTGATCTCCTCCGGCGTCCACTGGTCGATGGTCGTGTCGCAGTTGGCCGGGGCCGGCGCGCCGCGGTAGTGCTTCAGCAGCAGGTACTTGGCCATCGTGGTGCTCCCTCGTGTCGGACGGCCCATTCTGGCCGCTTCCACCCCGGGGACGGAGCCGGTTCCGGGTTCTCGACATCACGAGCGAGGGAGTTTTCGCGGCCGCCCCGCACGGGAGCGGCCGCGCGGCCCTACTGGCGGTAGGACTCCACCTCGGACACCGGGCGCGCCGCGGCGTCGTCCGGGTTCTCGTGGAACTCCGCCTTCGCCCGCCGCTGGCGCAGCAGGTCCCAGCACTGGTCGAGCTGCTGCTCGACCGCGGTGAGCCGGTCCTTGTCGCCGCCGCTCAGCCCCACGCCGACCGAGCGCGACCGGAGCTCGTGCTCCTCCGCGATCAGCTCGTCGATCCGGCCCAGGATTTCGCCGTCGGCCATCTGTTCCTCCTCTTCGCGGGTGCGCTCGTGCAGACGCTACCCCGGCCCCGGGAATTCCCGCCGGACGCGGATCGTTGACCAGGGCATGAGCACCGTTGAGCTGACCGCCGAGAACTTCGACCAGACGGTAACCGACAACGAGTTCGTCCTGATCGACTTCTGGGCGAGCTGGTGCGGGCCGTGCCGCCAGTTCGCGCCGGTCTACGAGAAGGCGTCCGAGAAGCACGAGGACATCGTGTTCGCGAGCGTCGACACCGAAGCGCAGCAGCAGCTCGCGGCCGCCTTCGACGTCCGCTCGATCCCGACGCTGGCCATCATCCGGGACAAGACGCTGATCTACGCCCAGCCCGGTGCGCTGCCCGAAGCCGCCCTCGAGGACCTGATCAAGCAGGCCCGCGAGGTCGACATGGACGAGGTCAAGCGCAAGGCCGCCGAAGCCGAGGCCGAACAGGCCTGACCACCACCACACGGCGAAGGCCGCCCCAGCTCAGCGGGGCGGCCTTCGCTGTATCCGAGACCGTCGTGTTCAGGACCGGGTGGCGAGCCCGCGCAGGAAGAACGCCAGGTTGGCCGGGCGCTCGGCCAGCCGCCGCATGAAGTAGCCGTACCACTCGTCGCCGTAGGGCACGTAGACGCGCATCCGGGCGCCCGACGCGGCGATCCGCGCCTGCTCCTCCGGCCGGATGCCGTAGAGCATCTGGAACTCGTGGTCGTCGTCGGTCCGGCCGTTCTCCTCGGCCAGTGTGGCGGCGATCCCGATCATCCGCGGGTCGTGCGAGGCCACCATCGGGTAGCCCTCGCCCGCCATCAGGACGCGCAGGCAGCGGACGTAGGACTTGTCCACGTCGGACTTGTCCGCGAACGCCACCGATTCCGGCTCGGCGTACGCGCCCTTGCACAGCCGCACGCGCGAACCGGGCCCGGACAGCTCGCGGCAGTCCTGCTCGGTGCGGCGCAGGTAGGCCTGCAGCACCGCGCCCACCCACGGGTACTCGCCGCGCAGCTCGCGCAGGATGCCGAGCGTCGAGTCCGTGGTGGTGTGGTCCTCCATGTCGAGCGTCACGGTGGCCCCGACCGCCTCGGCCGCCGCGCAGATCTTCCGCGCGTTCTCGAGGGCGACGTCCTCGCCGTTCGACGGCAGGAACTGGCCCACCGCGGACAGCTTCACGGAGACGTCGGCACCGGCGGCCAGCCCTTCCGCGGCCAGCGCGGTCAGCACCGCCTCGTAGGCCCGCACGGTCGCCGCCGCCTGCGCGGCGTCGGTGGTGTCCTCGCCCAGGTGGTCGAGGGTGATCCGGCGGCCGTCGGCGGCCAGTTCCCGGGCCACCCGGACGGCGTCGGCGGTCTCGGACCCGGCCACGAACCGGCGCACCACGGATCGCGTGGCGGGCACGGCCTCGACCAGCGCCCGGATGCGCCGCGATCGGGCGGCGGCGAGCAGCGGGGCACGCAGCATGACGGTCTCCCTCTCAGCCCTGGTGCGGGTAACGCACGCTGGTCGGCGGCACGAACGTCTCCTTGACCGAGCGGGGGCTCGTCCAGCGGAGCAGGTTGAACACCGAGCCGGCCTTGTCGTTGGTGCCCGAGGCCCGCGCCCCGCCGAACGGCTGCTGGCCGACGACCGCGCCGGTCGGCTTGTCGTTGACGTAGAAGTTGCCCGCGGAGAACTTCAGCGCCTCGGACGCCTTCGCGACGGCAGTGCGGTCGTTGGCGATCACCGCGCCGGTCAGCGCGTACGCGGCGGAGGAGTCGATCAGCTTCAGGACGTCGTCGAAGCCGCCGTCCTCGTAGACGTACACCGACAGGATCGGGCCGAAGTACTCGGTCGAGAAGATTTCGTGCTTCGGGTCGTCCGAGACCAGGATCGTCGGCTGCACGAAGTAGCCGACGCTGTCGTCGGCGGTGCCGCCGGTGAGGATCTCCACCGAAGCGTCGCCCCGCACGCGGTCGAACAGGTCGGTGTGCTTGGTGAACGCGCGCCGGTCGATGACCGCGCCGCCGAAGTGCGACAGATCGGTGACGTCGCCGTAGGTCAGCGCCTCGGTCTCGGCGACCAGGCCATCCTTCAGCTCGTTCCAGACGCTGCGTGGGACGTACGCGCGCGAAGCGGCGGAGCACTTCTGGCCCTGGTACTCGAAGGCGCCGCGGACCAGGGCCGTGCGCAGGACGTCGACGTCGGCGGAGGCGTGCGCGAGCACGAAGTCCTTGCCGCCGGTCTCGCCGACCAGGCGCGGGTAGCCGCGGTAGCCCGCGATGTTCGCGCCGACCGTGCCCCACAGGTGCTGGAAGGTCGCGGTCGAGCCGGTGAAGTGGATGCCGGCCAGGTCGCGGTGGGTCAGGGCGACCTCGGAGACGGCCTTGCCGTCGCCCGGCAGCAGGTTGATCACGCCCGGCGGCATGCCGGCCTCTTCGAGCAGCCGCATGGTCAGGTGCGCGGCGAACGACTGCGTCGGCGACGGCTTCCACAGCACGGTGTTGCCCATCAGCGCGGGCGCGGTCGGCAGGTTGCCGGCGATCGCGGTGAAGTTGAACGGCGTGATCGCGTAGACGAAGCCTTCCAGCGGCCGGTGCTCCATCCGGTTCCACACACCCGGCGAGCTGATCGGCTGCTCGGCCAGGATGCGGCGGCCGAACTCGACGTTGAAGCGCCAGAAGTCGGCGAGCTCGCAGGCGGCGTCGATCTCGGCCTGGGTCGCGGTCTTGGACTGGCCGAGCATGGTGGCGGCGTTCAGCGTGGCGCGCCACTTCCCGGTGAGCAGGTCGGCCGCGCGCAGCAGGATCGCGGCGCGGTCGTCGTAGGACAGCGCGCGCCACTCCGGCGCGGCCTTCGCGGCGGCCGCGATGGCGTCGGTGGCGTCCTGCTGCGTGGCGCTGTGGATGGTGCCGAGGACGTGCTTGTGGTTGTGCGGCTGGACGACGTCGATCTTCTCGCCGCCGCCGGGGCGCTGCTCGCCGCCGATGGTGACGGTCAGGTCGACCGGTTCCGCCTGGCCCAGCCGCTGGAGCGCACCCTCGAGCTCGGCGCGCTCGGCGCTGCCCGGCGCGTACGTCAGCACCGGCTCGTTCTTCGGGGCGGGGGTCTGGGTCACGGCGTCCACGGCGGCTCCTCTGCTTTGTGTCCAGATGCCCCGAACGGTAACTCCGGACACGTCCTGGCGGCTTGTCCGATCGGCTAAAATCAATCAGGTGATCTTGGCCGATCGGATAACACTGCCGTGACGTCGCTGCGCCACGTGCTGGCGACCCTGGGCGAGCCGCTCGTCGAGGTCGTCGTGGCCCCGCACGGCCTCGGCGTTCCGGTCTCCGACGTCGTGATCCTCGACCCCGAGGACCCGCTCGAAGCCTCCCCAGGCGACCTGGTGCTGGTGATCGGCGCCCGCGGCCGGGCGGCGGCGCCGGCCATCCGCGCGGCCGGGCGCGGCGGGGCGGCCGCGGTGGCGGTCAAGGGCGCGACGGGCGCCGACGTCGCCGCGGACGCGGGTGTCGCGCTGCTGACGGTCGGGGCGGAGGCGCGCTGGGAGCAGGTGGAATCGCTGGCCCGCGGGGTGGTCGAGGCGGCCCGCGCGGGTGGCGAAGCGGCGAGCGGCGAGGTGCTCGGCGACCTGTTCGCGCTGGCGCAGACGATCGCGACGCTCACCGGCGGCCTGGTCAGCATCGAAGACACGGCGAACCGCGTGCTCGCGTATTCGCGGGCCGGCGACGAGGTCGACGAGCTGCGGCGGCTGTCCATCCTCGGCCGCGAGGGGCCGGAGCGCTACCTCGCGATGCTCCGCGAATGGGGCGTCTACCAGCGGCTTCGCGCCGGGGAAGGGATCGTCCGGATCGACGAGCGACCCGACCTGGGCATCCGCCGCCGGATCGCGGCGGGCATCCACGCGGGCAAGCAGCCGCTCGGCACGATCTGGGTCCAGGAGGGCGCCCAGCCGCTCACCGAGCGGGCCGAGACGGCCCTGCTCGGCGCGAGCCGCGCCCTGGCACCACAGCTGATCCGGGCGCGCACGCTGCCGAGCCCGGAGCTGCGGCTGCGTGAAGACCTCCTGGCCAGCTTGCTCGAAGGGCGGCTGGACGCGGAGTCCGTCGCGGACGACATCGGCGCGGACCCGGCACGGCCGGCGCAGGTGCTGGCCTTCTCCCTGGAGCGCTCGGACAACCGGCAGCTCCGCCGAGCCGAGCTGGTGCACCTGATCGCCGTCCACACGGCGGCCTACCGCCGCAGCGCGCTGGTGAGCGTGATCGGCGGCCGCGTCTACGCGCTGCTGCCGGACCTGCCCGAGCACTCCGACGCGGCGGTGCTGGCGCTGGCCCGCGAGATCACCGCGACGGCCCGCCGTCACCTGGACGTCCCGGTCCGCGCGGCCCTCGGCGGCGTGGTGCCCCGGCTGTCGGAGGCGGCGGCGTCCCGCGGCGACGCCGACCGCGTCCTGGCGGCGATGACGCGCGGGCACTGGGCGGCGGACGTCGCCTCGCTGGCCGACGTCCGCGCCGAGGTCCTGCTGTCGGAGGTGCTGGCGTTCCTGGCCGCGCAGCCGCGCATCCGCGACCCGCGGCTGACGGCCCTGGTGGAGCACGACGCCGAGCACGGCGGCATCCTCGTCCCGGCGGTCCTGGCCTGGCTGAACGCGTTCGGCGACGTCCGCGCGGCGGCCCGGGCGCTGAACATCCACCCGAACACGGTCCGGTACCGCGTCCGGCGCGCGGCGGAGGTGTCCGGCGTGGACTTCGACGACCCGGCGCAGCGCCTGTTGACTCAGCTGCAGCTGCGGTTGTGATGCTGCTAGCTTCGCGCGCGTGGATCTCTTCTCGCGCACGTGGGCGGCGTTGCGCGCCGCTGTCGCTTCCCTACCTGATGCGGACTTCGCGAAGCCGTCCGGCTGCCGGGGGTGGCTGGTCCAGGACCTGGTCTGCCACCTGGTGATCGACGCGCAGGACGTGCTGATCACCCTCGCCACCCCGGCTTCCTCGGCGCTGACGCACGACGCGATCACGTACTGGGCGGTGTCTTCCGAACCACCGGCGGGCGACGACCCGCTGTCGGCGTTGATCGTCCGCCTGGCGGCGGCGTACGAGGACCCGGCGCTGCTGAAGTTCCACCTGGACGACGTGGGGTCGGCGGCGGGCCGCGCGGCGGACCTGGTGGACCCGGGCGAGCGGGTGTCGACGCAGGACATGGTCCTGACCGCGGGCGACTACCTGTCGGCGTACGTGCTGGAGTGGACGCTGCACCACCTGGACCTGGTGGCGCACGTCCCGTCGGTGGCCGGGCCGCCTGCCGAGGGGCTGGCGCGGACGCGGGTGATGGTGGAGAAGATCGCGGGGGCGGAGTTCCCGGCGTCGTTCTCGGACACCGACGTCCTGCTGGTGGCCACCGGCCGCCGCGAGCCGACCGAAGCGGAGGCGGCGGCGCTGGGCGACCTGGCCGCGCGGCTGCCGCTGGTGCTCGGGTGAGGCAAGGCGCCTTGCCTCACCCGGCTCACCTCACGCCTTCACCAGGCTGAACCGGCGCCGCTCCACGTCGATCCGTTCGATGCGGACCGGCAGCCGCGTGCCGGCCGGCGGGGCCGCGTCCGTCACCAGCAAGCCGTGGATGCCGTCCGCGACTTCGACGAAGGCGCCGAACGGCAGCACCCGGGCCACGACGCCGTCGAGGACGCCGCCCTCGGCGTGGGCCGCGAGAAACTCCTGCCATGGGGTCATGCGATTTCACCTCCTTCCGCGCACGTCCCAATCAGGGTTTGCGTGCGAGGAGGCGGCGGCCCGCGGGGCCGCCCGGAGGTCACGGCACAGCCGGGTACCCCGTCTGCTCACGGCTCGAGGCCGACCCGGCAGTCACCCGGAAATCGTACCACCGGATTTCGCTCCGAAATTCTTTGACGGGCTGTCCGCGGATCAGGAAACGAGCTCACGCCGGCCCGCCAGTTCGGCGAGCGAGGCGAAAGAATCCAAGCGCGCCGATTGGTCGTACGCGGCGGTCGTGGCGAGGATTTCGTCGGCGCCGGTCAGCGCGACCAGTCTCCCCAGGCGGTCTTCCACCTCGGCCGGCGTGCCGGAGATCTGACCGTCCAAAGTCTCCTCGAGCCGCCTGCGCTCGCGATCGGTCATCGGCCCCGCGAGGACGTCGCCGGGCGGGTCCAGCGGGGGGAAGACGCCGTGGGAGCGCGAATACACCGTCGCCCAGGCTTCCGAGACGAGCAGGCGGCGGGCGGCCGCCGCGGAGTCCGCCACCGCGATCGCCGTCGACACCACCACGTACGGCTCGCGCGCCCACCCGGACGGCTGAAACCCGTCCCGGTAGCGCGTCACCGCCTCGACCAGGGCGGGTTCGCCGCGCACCGGCGCGATCACCAGCGGCAGCCCGAGTTCCGCGGCGAGCTCCGCGCCCGACCCGGTAGCCAGCAGGAACGGCGGCACGCGCAGCCCCTCGGCCGGGTAGGCGTGGACGCCCGGGTAGGCGTGCTCGCCGGTGAAGAACCCGAGCAGCTCGCGGACCTGCGCGCCGAAGTCGTCGGCGGCCTCTTTGCCGTGCCCCAGCGCCGATCGGACGCCACCGGTGAAGCCGACGGACCGGCCGAGGCCCATGTCGATGCGGCCCGGGTGAAGCGCTTCCAGCACGCCGAACTGCTCGGCCACGACCAGCGGCCGGTGGTTCGGCAGCATCACGCCCCCGGTGCCGACGCGGATCCGGCTGGTCGCGCCCGCGACGGCGGCGGCGAGCACGGTCGGCGCGGACCCGGCGACGCCGGGCACGCCGTGGTGTTCGGAGACCCAGAACCGGTGGTAGCCCAGCCGTTCGGCCTCGGCGGCGAAGGCGACGGTGTCCCGCAGCGCCCGCGCGGGCCCGCGGTCCCGCCGCACCGGCGAGCGGTCGAGCACGGAGAACCTCACGCCGAGTGCAACGCCCGGCGTCCGGCGGGATTCCCGTCAGGGCCGCCAGCGCTCGCTGTACTCCGGGTGGTCGGCGTACGGCAGGGCCAGCAGGCGCAGCGTGAGGCACCAGTTGGAGCCGGCCTCGTCGGCGGGCACGTGGCAGGTCTCACACCAGTATTCGCTGCCGTAGAGCGGAAAACCGGGCACCTTCTCCGACACCGTGGTGCGGTGGGCGAGCAGGATCCGCCGGGCCGCCTCGATCTCGTTGATCATCTGGTTGACCACGTCGAGCTCGAGATCGGTGAGCCCCCGGATCTTCTGCTCCACGGCGACCTTGGTCTCGCCGCGGTTCATCACCTCGCCGGCCTTCGCCTTGTTGACGGCCTGCATGATCAACGCCTGCCGCGCGCCCACGCGCGCCGCGAGGAAAGCGATCAGGTCGTCCACGAACGGCCTCCTTCCTCGAACCCGCCCCTCGATGGCCCCGGGGAGTCGTCGGTCCGGGACCGCACGTTACGCCGTCGGAGACGAAGATCGTGACATGGAGATCGGCCGTGCAACATTTGTGACCCGAAAGGCGACAGCGGGCGCCTGAGCGGTCACTCGCTGTTCTCCGGCCGGGCTTTACTCGGCTGCACGCGCTTCGGTTCGCCCGGCATTTTCGGATAATCGGGTGGGTAAGGCAGATCACCGAGACCGTGATCACGCGCGTCGCGTTCGTACCACTCCAATGCCGCCTCCAGGCCGAACGGTTCTTCGTCCATTCGGGCGTGCAGGTCGCCGTGCTTCTCCAGGAACGCCGGGATCGTCAGCACGTCGAAGTCGTCCGCGTCGACCTCGCCCAGCAGGTCCCACGTCAGTGGCGTCGACACCGTCGCGCGCGGGGTGCCCCGGACCGACCACGCCGAGGCCACCGTGCGGTCGCGGGCCGCCTGGTTGTAGTCGAGGAACACCCGGCCGCCGCGTTCCTCCTTCCACCAGGAGATCGTCGCCTTCTCCGGGATCCGGCGCTCGACCTCGCGGCCGAGCGCGATCACCGCGTGCCGGACCGCCACGAAGTCCCACTCCGGCCTGATCCTGACCAGCACGTGCACCCCGCGGCCGCCCGACGTCTTCGGCCAGCCCGTCAGGCCCGCGTCCGCCAGGACCTCGCGGACCACCAGCGCCACCTCGACCGCGTCCGCGAAGCCCGCCCGGTCCGGCGGGTCGACGTCGATGCGCAGCTCGTCCGGGTGGTCGACGTCGGGACGGCGGACCGGCCACGGGTGGAAGTCGAACGTGCCCAGGTTGGCCGCCCACGCGAACACCGCGGGCTCGGTCGGGCAGACCTCGGCGGCCTTGCGGCCCGACGGGAACGTGATCTCGGCCGTGTCGACCCACGAAGGCGCCCCCTTGGGCAGGCGCTTGGCGTAGAACCACTCGCCCTCGACGCCGTCGACGTAGCGCTTCAGCGTCGTCGGGCGCTCGCCGACGGCGCGCAGCAGCGGCTCGCCCACCGTGATGTAGTGCTCCACCACCTGCCGCTTCGTGATGCCACGCTGGGGGAAGTACACCTTGTCGGGGCTGGTGACGCGGACCGTGCGCCCGCCCACCTCGTACTCGACCGGATCACCGTGCTTGGGCATGCGGCCACGCTAGCGCGCACCGGAGGGGCCGGTAGGCTCGAACGGGTGTCCGGCCGCACCAAGCTGATCGTCGCGCTCGCCGTGCTCGCCGTCTTCGCGGTGGCCACGGTGCTGCTGCCGATCCCCGGTCCGGCCGAGCTGCGGGCCTGGGCCGCCACCACCGGCCCCGCGACCCCGCTCGTGCTGCTCGTCGCGTACTCGCTGCTGACCGTGGCGCCCGTCCCGCGGACGGTGTTCAACCTCGCCGCCGGTCTGCTGGTCGGCACCGCGGCCGGGATCGCGATCGGCCTGGTCGCCACCACCATCGCGGCCGGTCTCTCCTTCGGGCTGGCCCGGCTGCTCGGCCGCGACCTGGTCACCCGCCACCTGCACCGGTCCGCCGTCCGCACGGTCAACGACCGCCTGTCCGACGGCGGCGTCCTCGCCGTCACGTCGCTGCGGCTGATCCCGGTGGTGCCGTTCGCGCCGTTCAGCTACCTCTGCGGGGTGTCCTCGGTGCGCCTGGCCCCGTACCTGGCCGGTACGCTGCTCGGGAGCGTGCCCGGCACGGTCGCCGTGGTCGTCCTCGGCGACGCGCTGACCGGCGACACGCCGCCCGCGCTGCTCGCCTGTTACGGCGTGTTCGCGCTGGCCGGAGCGATCGGCCTGGTCAAGGTGTTCAAGAAGCGGGCACCGGCCGAACCGCAGCCCGCCGGACCGGCTGGCTGACGCGAAGAGCACGCGGCCGACCGCTACACTCGATCGGGTGCGCGAAGCGGTAACGCGCTGAGCAGGGACACCACCACCGGGAATTTCGTCAGGAGCAGTCGCCATCGACACCGGTCAGCTGATCGCGGGGCACTACCGCCTCGTCGAGCACATTGGTAGCGGTGCCATGGGTGTCGTGTGGCGCGCCACCGACGTGCGCCTCGAGCGCACCGTCGCGATCAAGCAGATCCTCCCGCAGCCGGGTGTCTCCGAGACCGAACGCGACAACATGCGCCAGCGCGCGATGCGCGAGGCGAAGAACGCGGCCCGGTTCCAGCACCCGAACGCCATCGTCGTGTTCGACATCGCCGAGCACAACGGCGACCCCTGCCTGGTGATGGAGTACCTGAACGGGCCCAGCCTCTCCACGATCCTCGCCGAGGAGGGCACCCTGCCGCTCGGCCGGGTCGCCCGGATCGGCGAGCAGGTCGCGTCCGCGCTGGTGGCCGCTCACCGCGCCGGGATCGTGCATCGCGACGTCAAGCCGGGCAACATCCTGATCGACGAGACCGGCACCGCGAAGATCACCGACTTCGGCATCTCCCGCGCGGCCGGCGACATGACGCTGACCGCGACCGGCCTGATCGGCGGCACCCCCGCGTACCTGGCGCCCGAGCTGGCCCGCGGTGCCGACCCGGTGCCCAGCTCCGACGTCTTCGCCCTCGGCGCGACCCTCTACCAGGCGATCGAGGGCACCACGCCGTACGGCAACACGACCAACCAGCTCGCGCTGCTCTACGCGGCGGCGAACGGCCAGATCAACCCGCCGGTGCAGGCGGGCGCGGCCACCGCGCTGCTGATGAGCCTGCTGCGCAGCGAGCCGGGCGAGCGGCCGAGCATGGCCGAGGCCCGCGAGCGGCTGGCCGCGCTGGCCCGCACCGAGCCCGGCGGCATGACGGCGTCACCGCCGCTGCTCTCCGGCGGCGCGGGCCGCAAGCCCGCCGCACCCGCGGCACCAGCGTCTTCGGACGAGGGCGAGCGGCCCCCGTGGCAGCGGACCGCGAACAAGGCGCCGTCGTCCCCGCCGGTCGGCACGCCGGCGCCCGCGAACAAGGCACCGTCGTCGAACCCGCCGCGCCCGACCGCGGCGTTCATGCCGATGCGGTCCCCGGCCGCGCCGCCGAACACCCCGCCCAGACCGATGCCCGCGGCCGCGCCGTCGGCCAGGGCTCCCCAGTACTCGTCGGGCGCCGCGAAGCCGGACAACAAGCGCAGGTACGCGGTGTTCGCCGGAGCGGGCGCGGCGGTCGTCGTGGTCGCGGTGATCGTGTTCCTGGTCCTGAACTCGGGCAACGGCGGTTCGGGCGGCAACCAGAACGCCCAGTCGCCGGGCCGCCAGCCGACCACGGGCCACAGTTCGAAGACCACCGGTCCGAGCGACGACGCGCCGGCTTCCTCCCAGCTCGGCCAGACGCCGTCCGAAGGGAAGATCACCGACTACGGCGCGGCGGGCCGGCTGCTCGCCAACAGCTACTACCCGAACGTCGAGAGCGGCTGGGGCCAGCTGACGCCGGCCGCGCAGGCGGTCTACGGCTCGCAGGCCAACTACCAGTCCTACTGGGCGGAGCACAAGAGCGAGCTCTCCAGCTGGAAGTCGGCCAGCGCGGCGGGCAACGGGAGCGACGGCTCGCTGGACCTGACGATGGAGCTGAACGGCACCCGCCGGAAGTACCACATCGTCCTGGTCGGCGGACAGCTGCTGATCGACAGCAACACCAAGCTCGACGCCAACCCCAGCACCGGCCTCTGAGACTTAACGCGCGTCCGGTGGGCTGACGGGCCCGGATGGCCTACCGTGGTGGCATGGCCGACAACGGAGCTTCGCTGCCGGGCCAGAATCCTCGCTTCCACGAGGACCTGGTCGGCCTGGACCCGTACGACCCGGAGGCGCGCGCGTTCGCCGAGCACCTCGACCGCATCGAGCGGTGCGGCCCCAACTTCACCATCGAAGCCGCCCTCGACGGCGTGGCCGACTTCGCCGACTCCAGCAACCGGCTCGGTGGGCTGCGCTACTGGGTGTCCGCCCTGATCGTGGTCCTCATCGTGCTCGGCGTGATCGTGGCCGCATGGGACATCGTGGTGCACGCCCTCGCCTGGCTCGCGGCGTAACGTGGATCGGGTGAAAGGTATGAAACCCGTTGTCGGCGCGACCCCGCGCGTCGTGAAGTCCGAGCAGGAATGGCGGGCCCAGCTCAGCCCCGACGAGTTCGCCGTGCTCCGCCAGGCGGGCACCGAACGGCCGTTCACCGGTGAGTACACCGACACCAAGACCACCGGCGTCTACGAGTGCCGCGCGTGCGGTGCCGAGCTGTTCCGCAGCGACACGAAGTTCGACAGCCACTGCGGCTGGCCGTCGTTCTACGACCCGGCCGATTCGGACGCGGTGCTGCTGCGCGAAGACCGCACCATGGGCATGAAGCGGATCGAGGTGCTCTGCGGCTCCTGCCACAGCCACCTCGGGCACGTCTTCGAGGGCGAGGGCTACCCGACCCCGACCGACCAGCGCTACTGCATCAACTCGATCTCGCTGAAGCTGGTACCCGAGTCCTAAATCCTCCTTAAGCGAGCAACCCGCCGCCCTTCCTCGAACGTAGTCTCCGCACACGGACGAGGGAGGGCGGACTCATGACCGACACCTGGGGTGTTCCCGGACCGGTGTTCGCGGGGTTCTACGGAGGCCTGCTGCTCCTGACGGCGCTGGCCGCGCTGGTCCGCCGCGCGCTGCTGGCGCGGGGCCACGCCGGCGGCTCCCCCGCGCGGGGCGAAGAGCTCGCCCTGCTCACCGGCGGGCGGGCCCGCGCGGCGGAGTTCGTCGTCGCCCGCCTGCTGGACCAGCAGGCCGTCCGGCTGGACGGCACCGGCAGGCTTTCGCGGGTCAAGGGGTCGGCGGCCGACGACCTGGGCCGCGCGGCCCTGCTGAAGATCGGCAAGAACGGCGCCTCGATCGACCGGGTCCGCGCCACCGTCGCCGGCCACCCCGCAATGCGGGCGCTGGAAGCCGGGCTGACCGGCCGGGGCTTGCTCACCGACGCGCGGAAGGTGCGCTCGACCTGGGTGCTCGCTGCCGTGGCGTACTGGCTGCTCGTGGTCTTGGGCATTGTCCGGCTGATCGCCGGGGCGAGCACCGGGCACCCCGTGGGGTACCTGCTCGGCCTGCTCGCGGCCGGGGTGGCCGCGGCGGTCGTCGTGACGGTCAGGGCCCGGAAAGCACCGCCGGTCAAGGCCACCGCGGCCGGCCGGGCGGCCGCCGAGGAGGCGCACCGGGCCGGCACCCTCGTGGCGGGACCGGCCGGAGCGGTCGCCGCGGGCGGCTTCGACGGGCACCCCGAGAAGGACGTTCGGCTGGCGGTCAGCCGAGCGGCGCAGCAGTCGGCGGCGCGGACCCACCGCCGGGCCCGGTTCGCCGGCGCCGGCGGCGGGACCGCCGTCGGCTACTGGGGCGGCAGCTCGTGCGGCGGAGGTTCGAGCAGCTCCTGCGGCGGTGGGGGCGGCGGCTGCGGTGGGGGCGGCGGCGGGGGCTGCGGCGGTTGAAACGCCGACGCGAGCGTGTGCGTCTCACAGCTACGGTAACCGCGACACACTGAGGGGAGACGGTCGATGACCGACCCGTGGGGCATCTCCGGACCGGATTTCGTGGTCCTCTACATCGCGTTGCTCGGCGCGGTCCTGCTGGTCAGGGTCATCGTGTCCGGGATCGTGAACAGCCGGGCGATGCGGGCGGACGCCGTCGCGCCCGGCCCGCCGCCGACCGTCTACCAGCTGGCCTTCCTCGCCGGCGGCCCCGACCGGGCCGTCGACGCGGCGATCGCGGCCCTGGTCGAGCGGGGGCAGCTGCGCGTCAACAGCTACAAGCAGGTCAGCCAGGCCGGGACGCGCCCGGCCGAGCCGCTGGAGCAGGCCGTCTTCGACGTGGCGCAGCTGAAGACCACGTCGGCCATCCGGGGGTACGTGCGCGGCTCCGCGGCCATGCGGGCGCTGGAGGAGGGCCTCGACCAGCGCGGGCTGCTGGCGTCGGCGGCCGCCAAGCGGCAGGCGCGGACGTTCGGGCTGTTCCTGCAGCTGGCCGTGCTGGCGTTCGGGGTGGCCCGCCTGGTCAACGGCATCGCCCTCGGCCGCCCGGTCGGGATCCTGGTGTTCCTGGTGATCGTCGCGGCGGTGCTGGCGATCATGGCGGCGGTCCGCCGGTCGAAGACGGGGGCCCGGCAGCCGTCGGCCGCGGGGCACCGCCTGCTCGGCCAGGCCCGCGCCGCGGCGAGCGGGCCGGTCCCGGCCGGCATGCTGGCGGGCGGCGTCCTGCTCGGCGGGGCCGCGGCCGCGGTGGCGTTGGGCGGCTGGGCGATGTACCCGGACGAGGAGATCAGCGCGGCGCTGATGCCGCCGGTGAACTACGGCGGCGGCTCGTCCGGTTCGTCCGGGTCGTCGTGCAGCAGCGGGTCGTCGTGCTCGAGCTCGTCGTGCAGCAGCGGCTCTTCGTGTGGTTCGTCGTGCGGCGGCGGAGGGGGTTGCGGTGGGTGAGCTCGGCATCGGGATCGGCTGGCGGCACGAGCTCGACCTGTCCATCGCGCGGCTGCCGGGCGTGGACTGGGTCGAGGTCGTCGCCGAGAACCTGCACGCCGACCACCTGCCGGAGACGCTGGTGGCGCTGGGCAAGCGGGGCCTGCCGGTGCTGCCGCACGCGGTCTCGCTGTCCCTCGGCGGGGCCGAGCCGCTGGACACCGGCCGCGTCCAGCACCTCGCGGAGATCGCGCGGGCCCTGGACGCGCCGCTGGTCAGCGACCACGTGTGCTTCGTGCGCGCGGGCGGGCTCGACTCGGGCCACCTGATGCCGCTCCCCCGCACGCGCGAGGCGCTGGACGTCCTGGTGGCGAACGTCCGGCTGGCCCAGTCCATCGTGGACGTGCCGCTGGCGCTGGAGAACATCGCCGCGGTGCTCGACTGGCCGGACGCCGAGCTGACCGAGGAGCAGTTCCTCACCGAGCTGACCGACCGCACGGGCTGCCGGCTGATCATCGACGTCGCGAACCTCTACGCCAACGCCCGCAACATCGGCACGGACCCGGTCGCGTTCCTGGACGGCATCCCCTGGGAGCGGCTGGCGTACGTCCACATGGCGGGCGGCATCGAGCGCGACGGCGTCTACCACGACACGCACGCGCACCCGGTGCTGCCGGAGGTGTTGTCGTTGTTGGCGGAGCTGCGCCGCCGCACGGACCCGCCGGGTGTCCTGCTGGAGCGCGACGACGACTACCCGAGCGACGACGAGCTGGCTTCGGAGCTCGCGGCCCTGCGCGAGGCGGTGACGGGGTGAGCCGCTCGGACCTGGCCCGTCGCCAGGCGGAGTTGTTGCAGGCGCTGCTGGCCGACGGCCCGCCACCACCGGGGTTCGACCCCGCGCGGCTCCGGGTGGAGGCGGGGGTGTTGCGCCGGAAGCACGGCCGGGTGCTGGCTTATCAGCGGCCGGAGCTGGCGGAGGAGCTGGGCGAGCGGTTCGGGCCGCTGTTCGCGGAGTTCAACGCCGGGCGCCCGAAGAAGGCCGCCGAGCGCTCGGGGGCGTACGCGGACGAGTTCGTGACATGGCTGATCGAGGGCGGCCACTTGCCGAAGCCGAAACGCCGGCTGGTGGACCGCCTCCGGCGCCGGTGATCCACAATCCCGCCGGGGTGTGGACAACCTGGCCGTCTTGGGGCTGATCCCGCGATTTCTGTCGGGCCGCCTCGATACGCTGGAAGCGGGGGCAGCCCCCAGGGAGGGCGGGCTCCGCCCGAGTCGATGGGCCCTTTCCGGTGACTCACCGGCCTGAGCGGCTCGCTCGCCGGCGTGAACGGCTGGCTCACCGGCCTGAGCAGCAGACTAACCAGCCTGAGCAGCTGGCTCACCGGCCTCAACGGCAGAACTCACCAGGCTGAGCGGCAGGCTCACCAGCCTCAGCGGCAGAACTCACCAGGCTGAGCGGCAGGCTCACCAGCCTCAGCGGCAGAACTCACCAGGCTGAGCGGCAGGCTCACCGGCACCCACCCAGACCTCCCCGCAACCCCGATCCGAAGCCCCAACACGGCCGGCAGCGCCGGGTCAAGGCACGCTTTCCCGCCTTGACGCGGCACTGCCGGCCGTAGTCACAATCGGGCATCGGGGTGGTGGGTCCCACCGAGCCTGGCTTCGAGGGTCGCGGCCACCCGCCTGCCCGTCGAGCCAAAAGAGACCCGGGCCAGCTCCACCTCGGCCCCAGCAACGAATCCCGACCCGCACAACGACTTTGCCGAAGCCCCGCCCGGGCGGGCGGAGCCTGCCTCAGGGGGTCCAGGTCGGTTTGTCGACTCCCGGTTCCCGCGTCCCGAACTCCCAGTACGGCTCCGAGCCCGGCAATCCACCCGCCATCCGGACCCGCGTCAGCCGCCCGTAACCGCTGTCCGCTTCCTCCAGCAAGTCCGCGAAATCCACGTCCACGGCCGCCGGATCCTTACGGCCCAGGGAATCCAGCCACCGGCCCGTCCCGGCCAGGGACAGCCGGGCCCGCCAGGTGCCGCCCTCCTCCAGCTGGCGGTGCAGGGCCGTCATCACCGCCGCCGCCGTGAGCCAGCCTGTGGCGTGGTCCAGGGCCTGGACCGGCAGCGGCGAGGGAGGATCGCCCCACGCGATGCCGCTCGACATCTGGACCAGGCTGTCGAACCCGCGCCGGCGCGCCCACGGGCCTTCCCAGCCGTACGCGCTCAGGTCCGCGATCACCAGCCCCGGGCGCAGCTCGGCCAGCTCCGCGGGCCCGAAACCGATGCGCTCCAGCGCCCCCGGGCGGAACGACTGCACCAGCACGTCGGCCCGGCTGATCAGCTTCTTCAGCCGCGCGCGGCCGCCCTCGGTGTCCAGTGCCACGAACGTCGAACGCTTGCCCTGGTTCGTGTCCCGCACCAGCGCCTCGACCCGCGGCAGGTGCGCCGCCCCGACGTGCAGGACGTCGGCTCCGTGCGCCGCGAGCACCCGCCCCGCCACCGGGCCGGCCAGGACGTGGGTCAGCTCCAGCACCCGGATCCCGCCCAGCGGCCGGTCCGAGTAGAACAGCGTCCGCTTCGGAGCCGAGCGCAGTGGAGACAGCGAAACCAGCGGCAACGTGGCCACCGCCGAACCCTGCGGGTGCGCCGCCCAGTCCGACGGCGACCGCAGCTCGGCGGCCGCTCCCCCGGCCGACACCACCGCGTGCTCGACCTCGCGCGCGGGACGCCCGGCGACCGCCTTCTCGACGGCCTCGCGGGCCGCGGGGACGCCGAGTCCCCAGCACACCGCCGCTTCGTGACGCGGGTAGTTGCAGTGCAGCCGCACCCAGCCGTCGGTCGCGCGGTAGTCACCCGAAAGCGGGGCCCAGACCGGCTCCGCGCCGACGCCGTCGACCTTCAGCAGCTGCTCGCTCCGGAACGCCGCCGCCGCGTGCCGGGTGTCCGCCGTGACCACGCCGGGCTCGATGTCCCGCGCCCGCAGCAGTTCCCCGGCCGCCAGCGTCGCCGCGGCGACCGACGCCGTGGCCGCGGCCGCCACCCGGTACGGGCCCGGCAGGACGTCCTCGGCACCGGTCAGCTCGAAGGGCCCCGGCGCAGACCCGGTGAGGGCGTCCCAGACGCCCTCCACGATGTCCCGCACTACGGGAGCGCCGCGACGAGCTCGGCGGGCGGCACGCGGGTGCCGGTGTAGAACGGGATCTCCTCGCGCACGTGCAGCCGCGCCTCGGTGCCGCGCAGGTGGCGCATGAGGTCGACGATCCGGTGCAGCTCGTCGGCCTCGAAGGCGAGGATCCACTCGTAGTCGCCCAGCGCGAACGACGCGACCGTGTTCGCGCGGACGTCCGGGTAGTCGCGGGCTTCCTTGCCGTGGTCGGCGAGCATCTTGCGGCGGTCGGCGTCCGGCAGCAGGTACCACTCGTAGGACCGCACGAACGGGTACACGCAGACGTACTTGCGGGCCTCTTCACCGGCCAGGAAGGCCGGGATGTGGCTCTTGTTGAACTCGGCGGGCCGGTGCAGCGCGGTCTGGCTCCAGACCGGCGTCGACGCGCGGCCCAGCGGCGTCCGGCGGAACCCGGCGTACGCGGCCTGGACCTGCTCGATCTCCTCGGCATGCCACCAGATCATGAAGTCGGCGTCGGCGCGCAGCGCGGACAGGTCGTAGACACCGCGCACGGTGACGCCCTTGGCCTCGAGGCCGTCGAGGTACTCGGCGGTCTCCCGGCCGGCGGTCCCACGGTCCTCGCCCAGCCGCCCCGGCTCGATCCGGAAGACCGACCAGGTGGTGTAGCGGATGGTGTCGTTGAGCTCGTTGTAGTTGACCCGCGCCATGGCTCCATCCTGTCACCGCGGTGGCCCGGCCGCTGCCACGGGTCAGGTGAGAGCACTCACGAAGACAACTGGGCCGCGATCCGCTGTGCCGCCGCCTCCGCGGTCGCCACACAGGCCGGCAGTCCGACACCGTGCAGGGTCGCCCCGGCGACCGCCAGGCCCGGGACCCCCGCCACGGCCTTCTCGATCCGCTCGACGCGGTCGAGGTGGCCGGTGCCGTACTGCGGCAGCCCGCCACCCCACCGCGTCACCAGGGTCTCGATCGGCGCCGCCGTGATGCCGGTCAGCCGGGCGAGGTCGTCGCGGACCACGCGGACCAGCTCGACGTCGTCGGCCCGCAGCGCGCCCGGCTCGCCGAACCGGCCGACCGACCCACGGACCAGTACCGGGCCGGTGCCGAAGTGGGCCCACTTGCGCGAAGAGAACGTGAACGCCTTCGCCGCGTACGGCTTGCCCGAGGCGTCGCGCTCGCCGGCGCCGATCAGGATGCCGGACGCTTCCGGGAGCGGGGTGCCGGGCGGCAGCGCCAGCGCGACCACGGCCATCGACGCCAGCTCGACCTCGCCGAACGCCGCCGAGGCGGCCGGGACGAGGTCGGCCAGGAGCCGGCGGGCCGAGGGCGCGGGCACGGCGAGCACCACCGCGTCGGCTTCGAAGGTGTTGTCCGCCGGCGCGTGCGCGGTCGGCGCCGCGCCGATGCGCAGCCGCCAGCCGGCGCCGTGCCGTTCGATTTCGCATACCGGCAGGCCGGTCCGCAGGTCGGCGCCGGACGCCGTGGTGAGCCGGTCGATCACCGCGCCCAGGCCGCCCGGGACGGTGCCGAACACCGGCGCCGTCGACGGGTTCGCCGGCAGCTGGGCGGCGGCCGCCGCGGTCAGCGAGCCCGCGCCCGCCGCCAGCGCGGCCGCCAGGCCGGGCATGGTCGCGCGCAGGCCGAGGCCGTCGGCCCCGCCCGCGTATACGCCGCCGAGCAACGGGTCGACCAGCCGGTCGACCAGTTCGTCGCCGAAGCGCTCGCGCAGCAGCGGCCCCAGCGGCACGTCCCCGCCGGGCAGCCGCAGCTCGGGCAGCGACGGCTCGGCCTCGACGGCCCGCCGTCCCGCCTCGGAGAGCACCCCCGCCACCGACTCCGCGGACGCCGGCACACCCATCACCGTGCCGGGCGGCAGCCCGGTGACGGCGCCGCCCGCGTGGATCTTCGCACGGGCCTTCGTGGGGTTGACGACGTCGAGCCCGAGCTCCTGCACCAGGCCGAGCATTTCGGGGCGGCGGACGAGGAACGCCTCGGCGCCGACGTCGTAGGGCACCCCGGCGAGCTCGGCGGTGCGCAGCTTCCCGCCCGGCGCCGTCGTCTTCTCGAAGACGGTGATCCCGGCGTCCGGGCCGAGCAGCCGCCGCAGCCGGTACGCCGCGGTCAGCCCGGAGACACCGCCGCCGACGACCGCGACGTGCTTCACAGTCCGTGCACCAGCCCGACGACGCGGGTCAGCACGTCGGGGTCGACGCCCGGCAGCACGCCGTGGCCGAGGTTGAAGATGTGGCCGTCGGCCGCCTTGCCCTCGGCGACGATCCGCCGGACTTCGGCTTCCAGCACCGGCCAGGAGGCGTGCAGCAGCGCCGGGTCGAGGTTGCCCTGCACGACCGCGCGGCCACCCAGCCGCCGGACAGCTTCGTCGAGGGGGATCCGCCAGTCGACGCCGACGACGTCCGCGCCCGCGTCGCGCATCGCGGCGAGGAGCTCGCCGGTGCCGACGCCGAAGTGGATCCGCGGCACGCCGTACTCCGCCACGCCCGCGAGGACCTTCGCCGAGTGCGGCAGGACGAACTCGCGGTAGTCCCGCTCGGACAGCGCGCCGGCCCAGGAGTCGAACAGCTGGACCGCGTCGACGCCGGCGTCGAGCTGGGCGCGCAGGAAGGTCAGCGCGACGTCGGCCAGCCGCCCGGCCAGCTCGTGCCAGAGCGCCGGCTCCGAGTGCATCAGCGCCTTGGTGTGCTCGTGGTTGCGGCTCGGACCGCCTTCGATGAGGTAGCTGGCCAGCGTGAACGGCGCGCCGGCGAAGCCGATCAGCGCGGTTTCGCCGAGCCGCTCGACCAGCAGCCGGACGCCGTCGGCGACCTTCGAGACCTGCTCGGGCTCGAGCTCCGGCAGCGCCTTCACCGCGGCGAGGTCGCGCACCGGCGCGGCGGCCACCGGGCCGGTGCCGGGCACGATGTCGATGTCGACCCCGGCCGCCTTGAGCGGCACGACGATGTCGCTGAAGAGGATCGCGGCGTCGACGCCGTGGCGGCGGACCGGCTGCAGCGTGATCTCGGCCAGCATTTCCGGGTCGAAGCAGGCGTCGAGCATCGGCACGCCCTCGCGCAGCGCGCGGTACTCCGGCAGCGAGCGGCCGGCCTGGCGCATGAACCAGACGGGCGTGCGGGCCGGGCGTTCGCCGCGCGCGGCGGCCAGGAACGGGGCTTCGGGCAGCTCGCGGCGGGCGGCCGGAGCGGCCTGGCGCGGCAGGGGC
Organism: Amycolatopsis sp. NPDC005003; assembly: GCF_053600695.1. Taxonomy (NCBI): domain Bacteria; kingdom Bacillati; phylum Actinomycetota; class Actinomycetes; order Pseudonocardiales; family Pseudonocardiaceae; genus Amycolatopsis; species Amycolatopsis sp. NPDC005003. The sequence goes on from NZ_JBSGAI010000011.1 coordinate 131,602, forward strand.
GTGGTCTGAGACATCGCCGTCAATCGTGCCACGAGGCCGGGCGGGCCGTTCTCTCGGCGCGCCTGCGCCCGCAACGGGGCGTGCCCGCCCTAAAGTCGAAGCGTGACCGCGATGACGCCAGTGCCCGAACTCTTCCGCGAAGCAGTCGCGGCGCTGCAGTCCGTCCGGCCCCGCCCGGAGGTGCTGCTGGAGCCGATGCGGGCCCCGCAGCGGCTCGCGCCGTGGTCGTACGCGGTCAGTTGCGAAGTGGCCGGGCCCGCCGACGTGCTGGCCTCGGGCCGGCTGGTCCTGCTGCACGACCCGGCGGGCCAGGACGGCTGGGACGGCGTGCTGCGCCTGGTCATGTACGTGCGCGCGGAACTGGACCGGGAGCTGGCGACGGATCCGTTCCTGCCGGCGGTCGGCTGGTCGTGGCTGACCGACGCCCTGGAGGTGTCGGGCGCGAGCTGGACGGCGCTGGGCGGCACGGTGACCGAGACGTCTTCGGCCCGCTTCGGCGACATCTCCGGGCCCGCCCGGACCGACGACCTGGAGCTGCGGGCGTCGTGGACGCCGGCGGACGCCGGGCTGCTGCCCCACGGGCAGGCCTTCTGTCAGGTGATGGCGAGCGTCGTGGGCCTGCCCCCGGTCGGGGTGACCCTCTTCGGGCAGCGCCAGGGCTCCTGACCGGCACGGCTGTCCGGGCGATCTTCGGCAACGAATCGGCAACGGCGGGCCGCCGCCGGCCGGCCTGGGACGCCGTCTTGTACGGAAGTGAGCAAAATTCACGTCCGCTGAACGTCGTTCATTTCGTTATCGGGCCCGGAGAGGCCGCCTGGCGGCCCGAACGGCCCGGATGACCGTCGAGGGGCCTGGGAGAGCCGCCACGGTCTGCGAGGCCGTTTCACGTCTCCTCGTTCGTGACTCCCCGCGGTCACGCACCGCAACAAGATCAAATCACTGTCCGGGCGCCCGCCGGCACCCCGCGACGGACACGGACAGTCACACTTCCTTGCTTCGGCAGCCACCCGCGAAGCCTCGCGGCGGAGCCGACGCGGAGTTGATCATGCCCCGGCCGGAGCCACATTCCGAGGCTTGGGGGAGCCCATCCGGCCCCTCGTCACTAGGCGCACCGGAAGCTGCACGCCTCATCTGCACGACCATTTGGGCGCCGGTAACTCCTTAGCATCGTGTTCACTGGGCTATCCGTTAGCAACCGGCCGTGTACTAGCCCGATCGTGTTACTACGAACCCACTGAGTGACTGTTCGTTTGAGATAGATACCCATTCGATCCCCCCGCAACGGCCTCAGGACGGCTACAGTGCCTTCGACGACACCACTTTCGGTCTAAAGCTGGCGCGGCTGAACGGCCGAAGGTCCCGGTGCCGGTCGGGGGGCACGACCGACTCCAGGGAGGTAGTGACGTGGCTACCGTCGGCATTTCTCAGGCCGTCCGATCCACGCCAGCCGGCGCGTTGCCGGCGAGCATGGTTCCGCACCCGCGGGAAGAGCTCTTTTCGGTACTGGTGGTCGATGACCACCCGCTGTTGAGGGAGGCAATCGCAGCAAGACTCGCACAGATGGGTGCGGGCACCGTCCACGAAGCCGCCACGGTGGCCGAGGCGAGGGCGCGAGCACAGGCCACCGGGCCTTGTGACCTGGCGATCCTCGATCTCGGACTGCCGGACGGCAGCGGCATCGAGCTGGTCACGGAACTCCGTAGCCACGGCTGGCCGCGCGTGGTGGTCCTCGCATCCTCGGACGACCCGTACGCGGTCCGCTCGGCCTTCCAGGCCGGGGCCCAGGCGTACCTGCTGAAGTCCGCGTCGCCGGTCGTGGTGACCGACGGCGTGCGGCGCGTGCTCGAGGGCGGCGTCTACGCCGACCCGAGCGTGGCTCCGGTGCTCGCCACCGGGACCCGCGTCGCGGGCACCGACAACACCCCGCGCGAGCTGTCCGCTCGTGAGGTGGAGGTGCTCCAGCTGGTCGCCGACGGGCAGTCCAACAAGGAGATCGGCGAGGAGCTTTCGCTCTCCGCCCTCACCGTCAAGTCCCACCTGTCCCGGATCGGGCGCAAGCTCGGCACGGGCGACCGGGCGCAGATGGTGGCGCTGGCCATGCGGGCCGGCGTCATCCGCTGACGAAAGCACACCTCCCTGCGGGGCGGGCAGACCAGGCGCGGTATGCCCGTCCCGTAGGGTCGTCAACCATGGGAAGCACAGAGGCCGAGGACACCGGGATGGAGATCGAGTCCACGGGCGGCCCGGTGCTGCTACGCGAACCCGCCGAGGGCACGCCCCCGGTGATCACCGAACCTTCCGCGCTGGCCGAGGCCTGCGCGAAGCTCGCCGCGGGCTCCGGCGCGGTCGCCGTCGACACCGAACGCGCGTCCGGCTACCGGTACTGGCCCAAGGCCTACCTCGTGCAGCTGCGCCGCGAGGGCGCGGGCACGTTCCTGATCGACCCGATCGCGCTGGCCGACGACCTGCAGCCGCTGCGCGACGTCCTGAACCACCTGGAGTGGGTGCTCCACGCGGCCTCCCAGGACCTCCCCTGCCTCGCCGAGCTGGGCCTGCACCCGGCGGCGCTGTTCGACACCGAGCTGGCCGGCCGGCTGGCGGGCTACGAACGCGTCGCGCTGGGCACGCTCGTCGAGCTGCTGCTGGGGTACACCCTCGAGAAGGGCCACAGCGCGGCCGACTGGTCGAAGCGGCCGCTGCCGGTCGACTGGCTGAACTACGCCGCCCTCGACGTCGAGCTGCTCGTCCAGCTGCGGGAAAAGCTGGAAGCGGAGCTGGGCGCCCAGGGCAAGCTGGAGTGGGCGCGCCAGGAGTTCGAGAACGTGCGGACGGCCCCGCCGCCGTCGCCGCGCGCCGAGCCGTGGCGCCGGACCTCCGGCGTGCACAAGATCCGCAGCCCGCGCGGCCTCGCGGCGGTCCGCGAGCTGTGGCAGGCGCGCGACGAGCTGGCCCGCAAGCGCGACCGGGCGCCGAGCCGGATCCTGCCGGACAGCGCGATCGTCAACGCCGTCACGGCCGACCCCAAGACGGTCGAGGAACTGCAGGCGCTGCCGGTGTTCAGCGGTCGCGTCCAGCGCAAGTACACCGCGAGCTGGCTGCGCCACCTGCAGGCGGCCCGCGCGCTGCCGGCTTCCGAACTGCCGTCGCCGTCGCAGCCGACGGACGGCCCGCCCCCGGTGAACCGCTGGGCGGACAAGGACCCGGACGCGGCGGCCCGGTTGGCGGCGGCCCGCGCGGCACTGGCGGCCATCGCGGAGGACCGCCGGCTCCCGGTGGAGAACCTGCTGCTGCCCGATCTGGTCCGCCGCACGTGCTGGCGTCCGCCGTCCGAGACGGACGAGGACGCGGTGGCGGCGGTCCTGCGCGCGGGCGGGGCCCGGCCGTGGCAGGTGGAGCTGACGGTGGCGGCGCTGAGCAAGGCGTTGCAGGCCACCGCTTCCTGAACGGACAGATCCGGGACAGTTCCCGGGATCGTGCTGCCCCGGCCACCGGCTGCCCTAGGCTGCGCCGGAAAAGCCGTGCCGCCCGAAGGTCTCCCGATGCCCGATTTCCTGTCCGACCGGCCAGCCGTGCAATGCTTTCTCAGCTTCACGCACGAAGATGACAGTTTTCTGAATTTCGTCACACCGCTCAAGAATTCGCTGGAAAAGTTCTGCGCTTCGGCGCACGGCCGCCGGATCGAAGTGTTCGTGGACCGCGAAAGCATCGGCTGGGGCGAGGACTGGCGAGCGAAGATCCAGGACGGCCTCAATGCCGCGATGGTGTTCCTCCCGGTCATCTCGATGAACTACTTCTACGAAAGCAGCGCCTGCCGCGAGGAGCTGACCGCCTTCTACGCCAAGGCGAACGAGCTCGGGCTCACCCAGCTGATCCTGCCGCTGATCGTGCTGGGGCACGAGCTGCTCACCGGCCAGAGCGACGACGCCGACATCCGGATCATCGAAAAGCTCCAGTACGTCGACATCAAGGAGGCGGTGCTGTCCGGCGCCGGCACCGCGGAATGGCGGCGCACCATGGACCTGGTGGCGGGCAGGCTCATCAAGGCGATCCGCTCCGCGGAGGCGGCGCTGGCACAGCTGAAGAAATGCGACCGGCTGCTGCTCGGTGTCGGCACACCGGAAAAAGCCGGGCCGGGGCTGCAGGAATACAAGGAAACGCTGACGAAGATCGGCAAGCTGCTGGAAAAGCAGTTCGACGCGATCAGCCGCTCGCTGGACGAACTGGCCGAGGCGATGCGCCAGGTGACCGGCGACGTGGCCGGGCTGGCCCCGGAGGCGATCAGAGCCCGGGTGGTCCGCGCGGCCGACACGATCAGGCCGATGGCGGTCGACATCCAGCGGGTCGGCACGGCGTTCGAGGCCACGGTCGCGGAGACCGACGCGACGATCCGCTCGTACATGCGCCTGCTGGACTCGCGCATGAACCCCGAACTGCTGGCCCGCGCGCACCGCGAATACGACGAATTCGTCGAAATGCTGGCCGGGCTGATGGAACTGGAAGCCCGGGTCACGGAGTTCCTGACGCAGATCCGCCCGCTGGAAGCGATCAACGCGCCGTTGCGCGCGGCGATCCGCCCGCTGCGCGTCGGCGCGCGGTCGATCCGGCTCGGGATGCAGACGATGTGCGAGCTGTCGCGGGTGATCAGCGGCCTGCTGAGCGGCTGCCCCCGGCCGCCGGCTTGAGCCTATTCGGCGAGCGCCGCCAGCAGCCGGTGCGCCTCCGCCCGCAGCTCTTCCGACGGCTCACCCAAGCCCACCAGCCGGACCACTCCGTCGGCGCCTTCGCGCACGTGGGCTTCGACGTCCAGGTCCGGGTCGTCCCTGCGGATCACCGCGATGCTCTCGACCAGCCCGAACACCAGATCCGTCCGGATGCCGACCGCGTCCGGCGCCACGCCCGAAGCCGCCACCAACCGGCTGTACGCCGCCTTCAGCTCCGCTCGCTCGATGCGGAACCGGGCCAGGTTGGGCGAGCCGACCTCCGGCAGGAGGTACAGCGCGCCCAGGTTGTGCCGGGCGCCGCCCAGCAGGCCGATGTCCGCGTACGCCAGTGCCCACAACCGGGTCGCCGCCGGGGCCGCGCCGGCCACCAGGCGGGCCGCCAGTGCCAGTGACGGGCGGACCGTCTCGGCCAGCAGCGCCGCGAGGATGTCTTCCTTCGCCGGGAAGTGGTAGTAGAGCGACGCCTGGCGCAGTCCCGCGCGTTCGGCGATCGCTCTGGTGGTCGTGGCCGCGTACCCGGCTCCGGTGAACAGCTCGCCCGCCGCTTCGAGCACCGCCTGGCGCGCGTCGGGGCGGCTCGCCGCCGCTCCGCTCGCCCTCGGCCTGCCGACTCCCGACCCTTTGACCACGGATGTGATCTTGCCAGGTCACCGGCCGTGACACGCGCACGGAGGTGCGGTTACGCCCGGATGTCGTCATTGACGCGGTGTCGGTCCCGCCGTTAACAGCTCCCTAACCGAGCGGAGACCACCGCGTCGCGGCGGCGACCTAATTTCTGTCAAGCGATCGAAACAAGGAGCCCGCATGACACCACCCGACGAACTCGCCGCCTTCGGTTACCGCCAGGAACTCCGCCGGTCGCTGGGCGGGTTCTCCGCCTTCGCCGCCGGGTTCTCCTTCGTCTCCATCCTGACCACCGTCTTCCAGCTCTTCGGCTTCGGCTACACCTTCGGCGGCCCGCTGTTCTTCTGGACGTGGCCGGTCGTCCTGGCCGGCCAGCTGCTCGTGGCCCTCAACTTCGCCGAGCTCGCCGCGCGCTACCCGCTCGCCGGATCCGTGTACCAGTGGGCGAAACAGCTCGGCAAAGGCTTCCTGGGCTGGCTCGCCGGCTGGATGATGCTGATCGGCTGCATCGTCGCCCTCGCCGCGGCCGCGATCGCGCTCCAGATCGTGCTCCCGTCGGTGTGGGACGGCTTCCAGCTCGTCGGCGGCGACTCTTCGGTGACGTCGCCGACCGGCGCGGCCAACGCCGTGCTGCTCGGCACCGTGCTGCTCGTCTTCACCACCGCCGTCAACGCCGGCGGCGTCCGGCTGATGGCGCGGATCAACGACGTCGGCGTCGCGGCCGAGCTCCTCGGCGTCGTCGTCCTCATCACCGGGCTGCTCCTGTTCGCCGTCCGCGGCCCGCAGGTGGTGCTGCACGACGCGCCCGGCAGCAGCGCCGGGATCGGCGGCGTGCTCGCTTCCGCACTCATGGCCGCGTACGTCCTCTACGGCTTCGACACCGCCGCCTCGGTGGCCGAAGAGACGAAGGACGCGCGTCGGGCGGCTCCGCGGGCGGTGCTGCGCGCCGTGCTCGTCTCCGGGATCGGGGGGCTCGCGGTGGTCGTCACCGCGCTGATGGCCGCGCCGAGCCTCACCGACGGGCAGCTCGCCGGCAAGGGCCTGCCGTACGTGATCACCGCCGTCTTCGGCGACACCCTCGGCCGGGTCTTCCTCGCCGACGTCGCGATCGCCGTGGTCGTCTGCACCCTCACCATCCAGACCGGCACCGTCCGGCTGATCTACGCGATGGCCCGCGACGGCGCGCTCCCCGCGTCCACCCGCCTCGCCGGGGTCAGCCCCCGCACCGGGACGCCGGTCGCGCCCGCGCTGCTGTCCGGCGCACTGGCCATCGGGCTGTTGCTGCTCAACGTCGGCAACCCGACGCTGTTCAGCACGATCACCGGGACGTCGGTGGTGGTCGTCTACCTGGCCTACCTGCTGGTGACCGGCCCGCTGCTGCTCAAGCGGCTGCGCGGGGGCCTCCCGGCCGAGCCGGGCCGGTTCTCGCTCGGCCGCTGGGGCGTTCCACTGAACGGAGCAGCCGTTCTGTACGGAATCGGCATGATCGTGAACATCGCCTGGCCGCGTGCGGAGATCTACGATCTCGCCGGTTCGGGCTCCCCCTGGATGCTCCTGTTCCCGATAGAGTTCGTCGGCGGCGCACTGGTGATCGGCTGGCTCTGCTGGCTGCGGCTGCGTCCCGCTCCCGCCCTCGAACCCGCGACCTGAGAGAGGACGACCATGAGCACCACCGCGACGACCTACGGAGCGCGCGACCACGCCCGCGCCCAGGCCGGCACCGTGGTCGACACGATGCCGTCGATCCCGGCGAGCACCTGGCCCGCCCCGCCGGCCGAGGTCGCCCCCGAGGCGCTGACCTGGGCCGAAACCGTGGCCGGGGGCGGCTACACGCACAAGGTGCTGGCCCGGGGCACGCGGCTGCGGCTGACCGACGTCGACGGTGCCGCCTGCGCGCACCTGCTGCTGTTCAACGCCGACCAGCCGTGGGAGCGGCTGAACGTCGCCGACACGGTCAAGGTGCAGTGGAACGCCTACCTCGGCGAATCGGTGGCGCTGCTGTCGGACCAGGCCCGGGTGCTGGCCACGATCGTCGCGGACGCGAGCGGGAAGCACGACGCCCTCTGCGGGACGTCCACTGTGGACGGCAACACCGAGCGCTACGGCGACGGCGCCCCGCAGGGCCCCTCCCCCGCCGGACTGCCGCTGTTCACCCTGGCGGCGGCCAAGAACGGGCTGGGGCCGCGGGACCTGCCGCCGAGCCTGTCGTTCTTCCAGGGCGTGCGGGTCCAGCCGGAGGGCGGCCTGGAGTTCACCGGTTCCGCGGGCCCCGGCAAGGCCGTCGACCTCCGGATCGAGATCCCCTCGATCGTCCTGATCGCCAATGTCGCCCACCCCGTCGACCCGCGCCCGGACTACACCGTGTCCAAGCTCGAAGTGCTCGCCTGGCGCGACCGGCCGACCACCCCGGACAGTCCGGAGTGGACGGCCACGCCGGAAGCGCAGCGCGCGTTCGAGAACACCGCCGACTACCTGACCGCACGGGGGATCGCATGAGCACGGCCTACGAATCCCAGCTGGAAGTCAGCGTCGACGTTCCCGCGCGGGCGCCGTATTCGACGGTGCTGCAGCAGGGCCAGGAGCTGGCGATCATCGACCTCGGCGGCAACCAGGCCGTCGACTTCCTCTGCTACGACGCGAACGACACGGCCAAGCGCTACAGCGCGGCCGCGACGATCGCCGCGCAGGGCAACATCTTCCTGACCACCGGCAGCGTGCTGCGCACCCAGGAGGGCGCGCCGCTGCTGACCGTCGTGGCCGACACCTGCGGCCGCCACGACACCATCGGCGGCGCGTGCAGCAAGGAGTCCAACAGCCTCCGCTACGGCCAGCACACCCGGTACCAGCACGCCTGCGTCGAGAACTTCCTCATCGAGGGCGCCAAGTGGGGCCTGGGCAAGCGCGACCTGGTCAGCAACGTCAACTGGTACATGAACGTGCCGGTCGAGGCGGACGGCACGCTCGGCATCGTCGACGGGATCTCCGCGCCGGGGCTGGAGGTCCGGCTGCGCGCGGAGACCGACGTGCTGGTGCTCGTCTCGAACTGCCCGCAGATCAACAACCCGTGCAACGGCTTCGACCCGACGCCGGTGCGGATGGTCGTCATCTCCCCGGGAGTCGGCGCGTGAGGCTGCTCGTCGCCAACCGCGGCGAGATCGCGGTCCGGATCCTGCGCAGCGCCAAGGAACTGGGTCTCGAAACCGTGGCCGTGTACTCCGACGCCGACCGCCTCGCCCCGCACGTGCGGCTCGCCGACCGGGCCGTCCGGCTCGGCCCGGCGCCCGCGGCGGAAAGCTACCTGCGGGCCGGCGCCATCGTCCAGGCCGCCCTCGACACCAGCTGCGACGCGATCCACCCCGGCTACGGCTTCCTCTCGGAGGACGCGGCGTTCGCGCGGGCCTGCGAAGACGCCGGGATCGCGTTCGCCGGGCCGTCGCCGGAGCACCTGGAGGTGTTCGGCAGCAAGCACACCGCGCGCGAAGCGGCGATCGCGGCCGGCGTTCCGCTGCTGGCCGGCACCGGCCTGTTGTCCGATGTGGACGAAGCGCTGGCGCGCGCGGAGGACATCGGCTACCCGGTGATGCTCAAGGCGACCGGCGGCGGGGGCGGGATCGGGATGCGCGCCTGCGCGTCGCCGGACGAGCTGCGCGCCGCCTGGGACACCGTGCGCAGCGTCGCGGCCAAGAGTTTCGCCAGTTCCGGGGTCTTCCTCGAACGCCTGGTGACCCGCGCGCGGCACGTCGAGGTCCAGGTGTTCGGCGACGGCTTCGGCGAGGTACTGGCCCTGGGCACGCGCGACTGCTCGCTGCAGCGGCGCAACCAGAAGGTCGTCGAGGAGTGCCCGGCGCCGGACCTGCCCGAGGCCGTCCGGAAGCACCTGGTGGCGTCCGCCGTCGCGCTGTGCTCGTCGGTGCGGTACCGCTCGGCGGGCACGGTCGAGTACGTCTACGACCCCGAGCGCGGCGAAGCGGCGTTCCTCGAGGTCAACACGCGGCTGCAGGTCGAGCACCCGGTCACCGAGGCGGTCTACGGTGTCGACCTGGTCGCCTGGATGCTGCGGCTCGCCCAGGGCGACCGCGCGATGTTCCGGGCGGTCCCGGTCGCGCGCGGGCACGCCGTCGAAGCACGCGTGTACGCCGAAGACCCGGGCGCCGGCCACCGGCCCAGCGCGGGCCTCGTCACCCGGGTCACGCTGCCCGCCGGCACCCGCGTCGACACCTGGGTCGAGCCGGGCGCGACCGTCACGACGCACTACGACCCCATGCTGGCCAAGGTGATCTGCACCGGCGCCGACCGCGCCGAGGCACTGGCGAACCTGCGGGAAGCGCTCGCCGCGACCCGGTTCGACGGCGTCCAGACCAACCTGGGCCAGCTGCGGGCGGCGGCCGCCGAGGCGGCCTTCGGCGCGGCGACGCACGACACGTCCACCTTGGACCACGTCGAGGACGCGGAGCCGCGGATCGACGTCCTGCGCGGCGGGACGATGACGACCGTGCAGGACTGGCCCGGCCGCACCGGGTACTGGGCCGTCGGGGTGCCGCCGAGCGGGCCGATGGACGACCTTTCCCTGCGGCTGGGCAACCTCGCGCTCGGCAACCCGGAGGGTGCGCCCGGCCTGGAGTGCACTGTGGACGGTGTCGCGCTGCGGTTCTCGCACGCCACCGAGGTGTGCGTCACCGGCGCGCCGACGACCGTGCTCGTCGACGGCGCCGAAGTTCCCCTGTGGACACCCGTCGGAGTCCCCGCGGGGGCGACCGTCGACGTCCGGGCGTGCACGGCCGGGCTGCGCAGCTACGTCCTGGTGCGCGGCGGCGTCGACGTGCCGGAGTTCCTCGGCAGCGCGGCGACGTTCACCCTGGGGAAGTTCGGCGGGCACGGCGGCCGCGCGCTGGCCGCCGGGGACGTCCTGCGGCCCGGGCCGGCTCCCGCGGACCCGGTGGTGGGCCCGGTGCCGGCCGCCGACCGGCCGGAGTTCGCTCCGGAGTGGACGATCGGTGCGCTCGAAGGGCCGCACGCGGCCCCGGAGTTCTTCACCCCGGAAGACGTCGACACGTTCTACGCCACGGACTGGCAGGTGCACTTCAACTCGGCCCGCACCGGCGTCCGGCTCGTCGGGCCGCGGCCGAAGTGGGCGCGGCCGGACGGCGGCGAGGCCGGCCTGCACCCGTCGAACATCCACGACACGCCGTACGCGATCGGCGCCGTCGACTACACCGGTGACCTGCCGATCCTGCTCGGCCCGGACGGGCCGAGCCTCGGCGGGTTCGTCTGCCCGGCGACGGTCGCCACCGGCGAACGGTGGAAGCTCGGGCAGCTGCGGCCGGGCGACACCGTGCGGTTCGTGCCGATCGGCACCGACCACGCGGCGGCGCTGCGGACGCGGCCGGCGTCGGCGGTCGAGCCGAGCCGCCCCGCGCGCGACGACGGTGGCGTCCTCGCGCGGCTGTCCGCTTCCGATGACGAGCCGTCCGTCACCTACCGCCGCAGCGGCGACGACAACCTGCTCGTCGAATACGGCGAGATGAAGCTCGATCTCGCGCTGCGGATGCGGGTGCACGCGCTCGCGGAACGGCTCACGGCCGAGGGCGTGCCGGGGATCGTGGACCTGACGCCGGGCATCCGGTCGCTGCAGGTGCACGTCGACCCGGACGCCCTGCCGGTCGGCAAGGCGCTCGGGCTGGTGCGCGAGCTGGAGCGGGACCTGCCGCCGACGCACGACCTCGTCGTGCCGAGCCGCAGCGTCCGGCTGCCGCTGTCGTGGGACGACCCGGCCACCCGCGAGGCGATCGAGCGGTACATGACCGGCGTCCGCGACGACGCGCCGTGGTGCCCGTGGAACATCGAGTTCATCCGGCGCGTCAACGGACTGTCCAGTGTGGACGACGTGTACCGGACGGTGTTCGACGCGGAGTACCTCGTGCTCGGCCTCGGCGACGTCTACCTCGGCGCGCCGGTGGCGACGCCGCTGGACCCGCGCCACCGCCTGGTGACGACCAAGTACAACCCGGCCCGGACGTGGACGGCGGAGAACTCCGTCGGCATCGGCGGCGCCTACCTGTGCATCTACGGCATGGAGGGCCCGGGCGGCTACCAGTTCGTCGGGCGGACGGTCCAGGTGTGGAACAGCTGGCACGGCGGCGACCAGCCGTGGAACCTGCGGTTCTTCGACCGGATCTCCTGGTACCCGGTGTCGGCCGAAGAACTCCTGGACCTGCGGGCGCAGAGCGCGTCCGGGCAGCTGGCGCTCGACACCACCGAAGGCTCCTTCGCGCTGGCGGACTACCAGAAGTTCTTGGCGGACAACGCCGAGAGCATCGCCGCCTTCCGGGCAACGCAGTCGGCCGCCTTCGAGGCGGAGCGGCAGGCCTGGGCCGCGGCGGGCGAGTTCGACCCGAAGCCGGAGCCGGTCACCCGGCCGCCGGCGCGGGTCGAGGCACCACCGGGCGGGCACGTCGTCGAGGCGCCGTTCGCGGCGACGGTGTGGCGGGTCGACGTCACCGCGGGCGAACGCGTCGAGAACGCGCAGTCGCTGGTGACGCTGGAAGCGATGAAGACCGAGGCGCGGATCCCCGCGCCGGCGAGTGGTGAGGTGGTCGAGGTGCTCGTGTCCCCCGGTGACCAGGTGGCCCCCGGCACGCCGCTGGTGGTGCTGGGATGAGTCTTTCGGACCGAGTGCGGGCCGCGTACCGCCGGATCGAGCAGGTGGACCGGCCGGAGATCTGGATCGATCTGCGGCCGGAAGCCGACGTCCTGGCCGAGGCCGCGGCGTTGTCGGAACGTGGGTTGCCGCTCTACGGGAAGCTGGTGGCGGTCAAGGGCAACATCGACGTCGCGGGCCTGCCGACGACGGCGGCCTGCCCGGATTACGCGTACAAGCCGGAGGCCGACGCCCCGGTCGTCGCGCGGCTGCGGGCGGCGGGCGCGTTGGTGCTCGGCACGACGAACCTGGACCAGTTCGCGACCGGGCTGGTCGGGACGCGCAGCCCCTATGGCGCGGTGCGCAACGCCGTCGACCCGGCTTACGTCTCCGGCGGGTCGAGCTCGGGCTCCGCGGTGGCCGTCGCGTTGGGCATCGTGGATCTCGCGTTGGGGACGGACACCGCGGGGTCCGGCCGGGTGCCCGCGGCGTTCAACGGGATCGTCGGGCTCAAGCCGACGCCGGGCCTGCTGCCGACGCTCGGGGTGGTCCCCGCGTGCGCGAGCATCGACTGCGTGTCGCTGTTCGCGCGGACGGTCGAGGAAGCGTCCTTCGCGCTGACCTGCCTGGCCGAGCCCGCGCAGGTCCACACGGGACGGTTCCGGCTCGGCGTCCCCTCCCCGGATCAGCTGGGTCCCCTGGCTCCCGGCTGGGCGGAGGCGTTCGACGCGGCGGTGTCCGAGTACGCGGCGGCGGGCGCCGAAGTGACCACAGTGGACATTTCGGCGTTCCTGGAGGCGGCCCGGCTGTTGTACGGCGGGGCGTTCGTCGCCGAGCGGTACACCGCGGTCGGGGAGTTCGTCGACGCGCACCCGGACGCGGTCGACCCGGTCGTCCGCTCGATCATCGCCCCGGCCCGCGACATCCCGGCCCATCGGCTGTTCGCCGACCAGGCCACTCTGGCGGGCCTGCGCACGGCGGCGCTGGCCACGCTGGCCGGCGTCGACGCGCTCCTGCTCCCGACGACGACCGAGCACCCGACGCTCGCGGAGGTCGCGGCGGACCCGGTGGCGGTCAACGCCCGCCTGGGCCGGTTCACCAACGCCACCAACCTGTTCGGGCTGTCGGCATTGGCCGTTCCGGCGGGCACGGTGGCCGGGCGCCCGTTCGGCGTGATGTTCCTCGGCGCCCCGCACGACGACCTGAAGCTGGCGGCCCTGGCCGGGCTGCGCCGCGAGCGCATCCCGATCGTGGTGGTCGGCGCGCACCTGCGGGGTCAGCCGCTGAACCACGAGCTGACCTCCCGCGGCGGCCGGTTCGTGTCCGCGGTCTCGACGGCGGCTGCTTACCGGCTGTACGCGCTGGACACCGTGCCGCCCAAGCCGGGCTTGGTGCGCGTCGCGACCGGCGGGGTGTCGGTGGCGGCGGAGGTCTGGGAGCTGCCGGTCGCCGGGTTCGGCGAGTTCGTGGCCGGCATCCCGGCCCCCCTGACGATCGGGAAGCTGGAGCTGGCCGACGGGACGCGGGTGCCCGGCTTCCTCTGCGAACCGGCGGCCGTCGAGGGCGCGGAGGACATTTCGGCGAAGGGTGGTTGGCTGGCCCACCTCGGCGGGTAACGATCAGCTGCCCGGCGCGGTAACGAGCCTTCAGCGACCGCGCCGGGCGTACCGATGTACCCGGTAGCGACTCCGGAGGCGGCCATGACCACGGCGACCAGATCCCCGCAGAACACCCTCGTCCACTCGTACCTGTTCCTGAGGCGCGCCATCGGGCTCATCGGCCTCGCCCTGCCGTTCGTCCTCATCCTCGGCAAGCAGCTCGTCCAGGGCGGCGACCTCCTCGGCTCGCTGAGCAGCTACTACTACACCGACCTGCGGGACGTCCTCGTCGGCGCGATGTGCGCGGTCGGGGTGTTCCTGCTCGCCTACTACGGCCACGACCACGTCGACAACGTCGCCAGCACGGTCGCCGGGCTGGGGGCGATCGGGCTCGCGCTGTTCCCGACCACCCCCGACCACGACGTGACGGCGTGGGACCGGACGGCCGGTATCCTGCACCTCGCCTTCGCGGCCGTGTTCTTCCTCTCCCTCGCCTACTTCTGCCTTCGCCTCTTCCCGCACGACGGCGAACAGCCCGAGAAGTTCGGCGCGCTCTACCGCGTCTGCGGCGGCGTGATCCTCGTCTGCCTGGTGCTGATCGCCGGGGCCAAGTACCTCGGGCTCACCCCGGACCTGCACCCGGCGCTGTGGCTGGAGGCCGTCGCCGTGGAGGCGTTCGGCGTCGCCTGGCTCGTGAAAGGCGGGACCCTCAAGCCCAAGAGTGTGCCGTAGCCCACTCGACCGGGCCACACCACTGGTTACCGGTGGGTAACAAGGGCTATCGTGCGGTCAACAGACATCTACTTCCATGGAGCATTCGTGGCCGCACCAGCAACGCCGCTCGCGCCGACCGCGCGAGGCGTGCGCAACGTCGCCTTCGTCGAGGGGGTCCGCACCCCCTTCGGCAAGGCCGGCGACAAGGGCATCTACGCCGGGACCCGGGCCGACGACCTGGTCGTCAACGCCATCCGCGAGCTGCTGCGGCGGCACCCCGAACTGCCGCCCGAGCGCGTCGACGAGGTGGCCATCGCCGCCACCACCCAGACCGGCGACCAGGGCCTGACCATCGGCCGGACCGCCGCGCTGCTGGCCGGGCTGCCCAAGTCGGTGCCCGGCTTCGCCATCGACCGCATGTGCGCCGGCGCCATGACGGCCGTCACCACCGCCGCGTCCGGCATCGGCTTCGGCGCCTACGACATCGCCATCGCCGGCGGCGTCGAGCACATGGGCCGCCACCCGATGGGCGAAGGCGTCGACCCGAACCCGCGGATCATCGCCGACAAGCTCGTCGACCCGACCGCCCTGGTCATGGGCCAGACCGCCGAGAACCTGCACGACCGCTTCCCGGCGATCACCAAGCAGCGCACCGACGCCTACGCGGCGCGCAGCCAGGAGCGCTACGCCGAAGCCGTCAAGACCGGCAAGATCGGCCCCGAGCTGGTCCCGGTCGCCACCCGCTCGAAAGAGCTGGGCTGGGGTCTGGCCACCGAGGACGAGCCGCCGCGGCCGGGCACCACCGTCGAGCAGCTGGCGAACCTCAAGACGCCGTTCCGCCCGTTCGGCCGGGTCACCGCGGGCAACGCGGCCGGCCTGAACGACGGCGCGACCGCATCGATCCTCGCCGACGAGGAAACCGCCCGCGAGTTGGGCCTGCCGGTCGCCATGCGGCTGGTCGGCTACTCCTTCGCCGGCGTCGAGCCGGAGGTCATGGGGATCGGCCCGGTGCCGGCCACCGAGAAGCTGTTCAAGCGCACCGGCCTGTCCATCGACGACATCGGCCTGTTCGAGATCAACGAGGCCTTCGCCGTGCAGGTGCTGGCCTTCCTCGACCACTTCGGCATCGACGACGAAGACCCGCGCGTCAACCAGTGGGGCGGCGCGATCGCCTGCGGCCACCCGCTGGCTTCGTCCGGCGTCCGGCTCATGACGCAGCTGGCCCGCCAGTTCGCCGAGCGGCCCGACGTGCGCTACGGCATGACCACGATGTGCATCGGCATCGGCATGGGCGGCACCGTGATCTGGGAGAACCCGGCGTTCGAGGGGGCGAAGTAATGACTTTCACCGCTGAAGAAGCGAAGGCCGCGTTCCCGGACGAGGTCGTCACGGTTGCCAAGACCCGCCTGGTCAAGGTGCCCAGGCTCGAGAAGCCCGTCGCGCTGATCACGCTCGACAACGGCCACGACCACACCCGGCCGAACACCTTCGGCCCGCAGGGGCTCGTCTCGTTGAACGCCGCGCTGGACGAGGCCTTCGCCGCCGAGCCGGCCGCGATCGCCGTCACCGGCAAGCCGTTCATCTTCGCCGTCGGCGCCGACCTGTCCGGCGTCGAGGCCGTGAGCGACCCGAAGCTGGCGCGCGAAATCGCCCAGACCGGGCACGACGTGTTCCGCCGCCTGACCGAGTCGAAGATCCCGACCTTCGGGTTCGTCAACGGCGCGGTCATGGGCGGTGGCCTCGAGCTGGCGCTGTCCTGCCACTACCGGACGCTGTCGGAGAACACCGCCGCGATCGCGTTCCCCGAGGCCTTCCTCGGCCTGTTCCCGGGCTGGGGCGGCACGCAGCTGCTGCCGAACCTGATCGGCGCGGACGCCGCCGTCACGGTGATCATCGAAAACGCCCTGGCGCAGAACAAGATGCTCAACGTCAAGCAGGCGGCCGAGCTCGGCATCGTCGACGAGGTCTTCGGCTCGGCCGACTACCTCGAGCAGTCGCTGCTGTGGCTGGCGAAGGTGGTCAACGGCGAGATCACCCCGGCCCGCCGCGAGATCGACCGCGGTTCGGCCTGGGACGCGGCCATCGCCCGCGCCAAGTCCATTGTGGACGGCCGCACGCACGGCGCCTCGCCGGGCGCGACCAAGGCCGTCGAGCTCCTCGAACTGGCCCGCGAAAACGATCTGGACCGCGGCTACGCGGCCGAGACCGACGGCCTCGCCGAGCTGCTCATGTCCGACGTCCTGCGCGCCGGGCTGTACTCGTTCAACCTGGTCAACAAGCGCGCCAAGCGCCCGGCCGGCGCGCCGGACAAGTCCCTGGCGCGCAAGGTGAACAAGGTCGGCATCGTCGGCGCCGGCCTGATGGCCAGCCAGCTCGCCCTGCTGTTCGTCCGCCGCCTGAAGGTGCCGGTCGTGCTCACCGACGTCGACCAGGAACGCGTCGACAAGGGCGTCGGCTACGTGCACGCCGAGATCGACAAGCTCCTGGCCAAGAAGCGCGTCTCCCCGGACGGCGCGAACCGGCTCAAGGCCCTGGTCACCGGCTCGCTCGACAAGGCCGCGTTCGCCGACGCCGACTTCGTCATCGAAGCCGTCTTCGAGGAGCTGGGCGTCAAGCAGCAGGTGTTCGCCGAGCTGGAGCAGCACGTCAAGCCCGAGGCGATCCTGGCGACGAACACCTCGTCGCTGTCGATCACCGCGATGGCGTCGAAGCTGCAGCACCCCGAGCGCGTGGTCGGCTTCCACTTCTTCAACCCGGTGGCCGTGCTGCCGCTGCTGGAGATCGTCCGCGGCGAGCAGACCGACGACGCTTCGCTGGCGACGGCGTTCTCGGTCGGCAAGCAGCTGAAGAAGTCCAGCGTGCTGGTTAAGGACGCGTCGGCGTTCGTCGTCAACCGGCTCCTGCTGCGCTTCCTCGGCGAGGTGCTGGTCACCGTCGACGAGGGCACGCCGTTCGAGGTCGCCGACAAGGCCCTGGAACCGCTCGGCCTGCCGATGACGCCGCTGACGCTGATGCAGCTCGTCGGCCCGGCCATCGCCCTGCACGTCGGCGAGACGCTGCACGAGTCGTTCCCGGACCGGTTCACCGTGTCCGAGAACCTCGCCAAGTTCGTCAAGGCGGGCAAGAAGGGCGTCTGGATCTGGGACGCCCAGGGCAACTCCTCGGCCGACCCCGAGGTCGTCGAGCTGTGGACGCAGGGTGACAAGCCGTCCACCTCGGAGGAGGTGCGCGACCGGGCGCTGTCCGCGATCGCCGAGGAGATCCGGATCATGCTCGACGAGGGCGTGGTCGCCGAGGCGCAGGACATCGACCTGTGCCTGATCCTCGGCGCGGGCTGGCCGTTCTGGAACGGCGGCATCACGCCGTACCTGGACCGATCCGGCGTGTCCGAGCGCGTGAACGGCAAGCCGTTCCTCGCCCCGGGTGTGGCCTCGGTCCCGACGGCCTAGTACTCGCCCTCGCGAGGGCACTTCGGCGGCGGCGCAGTGAGTTTCAGCTGCGCCGCCGTCGTGTCGGAGTCGATCACCGTCACGCGTTCGGCGGTCCGGTAGCGGGCGTGCAGCTCCTGCGCCCACACCTTCAGGTCCGTGCCCGGGACGGCGAGCAGCGACACCGACGGCGGGTCCACGAACAGCCGCCGGGCCTTGGCGTCGTCGCGGAAGGACGGCACCGCGGCCCGCATGTCCTCTTCGGACAAAAAGGTCACCACCACCGCCGCGCAGAGCGTGTGCCCAGCCAGGGGCGCGGGGTTCGTGTCCACCGGCAGGTCCGGTGGCCGGACGAGCGCGGCGATGAAGAACGCGAGCCCGGCGCCCGCGGCCAGTGCCAGCGCGATCACCGGCGGCAGCACCCGGGTCAGGGATTTCTCCTCCACACCGAAGATCACAACACAGTTGGCCGCCGGGACACCGCCCGTTCACCCCGGCGGCTTAGCGTCCCGCCGTGACCACCGATCGACGCCGGTTCCTCAAGGGGGCGGGCCTCGCGGCCGCCGCCGCGAGCGTGCCCCTCCCGGCTCCCGCTCTCCCCGATTTCGACCTGGGCCGCGTGTGCGGCCGTTACCAGTGGCTGGTGGGCGACCACCACACGCACAGCCAGTACTCCTACGACGCGATGTACCGGATCGACGACATCGCGCGCGGCGGGCGGGCGCACGGCGCGGACTGGATCGTCTTCACCGACCACGGCCACGCCGAGCACGAGAAGGTGTCGGTCGAGCCGACCGAAGCCGACTTCCTCGCCGCCCGGCGGAAGTACCCGGACCTGCTGCTGTGGCACGGGATGGAGTGGAACGTCCCGGGCGCCGAGCACGCGACCGTGTTCTTCCAGGCCGGTGACCGGCAAGCGGCGAAGCTGCGCGAGTTCGAGCGGGCCTTCGACTGGCGGCTGACGAACTCGGAGGCGTCGAGCCCGGCGAACGAGGCGCTCGCCCTCCGGGCGTTGCGCTGGCTCGCTGCCGAGGAACAGGCGAAGCGGATCCACGCGCCGGTCGTGCTGATCAACCACCCGCTGCGCAACGGCCGGGTCGCCCCGCACGAGCTGCGAGCCTACCGCGACGCCGCGCCGGGCATCGTCATCGGCATGGAGGGCGCCCCCGGTGCCCAGGCGGACGGCTTCCCGAAGCCGCTCGGCAACGGCGGCGCGCGCGGCGGCTACGTCAACACCCCCGGCCCGAACTCGTGGCCGGGCTTCCCGGCCGAGGCGTACCGGACGCACGGCGGCTGGGACTGGGCGACGGCGAAGGTCGGCGGGCTCTGGGACTCGCTGCTCGCCGAAGGCAAGCCGTGGTGGATCACCACGAACTCCGACTCGCACTACAACCGCGGGGACACGCTGGTCCGCCCGGACGTGCCGGGTGACTGGTACGACACGCACGGGAAGTTCCCCGACCCGGTCGACGCCGGCACGCCGCAACTGCTCGCGCCGTACGCGGACTTCTACCCGGGTGAGTTCAGCCGGACGTACGTCGGCGTCACGCGGCGCAGCCTCGAAGGCGTCCTGGAAGGCTTGCGGGCCGGGCGGATCTGGCTGACGCACGGCGGTCTCGTCCAGGGGCTCGAGGTCGAAGCGCACGGCGGTGGTTCCGCCGCGACGCTCGGCGGGCGCCTGCGGGTGCGGCGCGGCTCCGACGTCACGGTCGTGGTGCGCGCGCGGCTGGCGGACCGGCCGAACGGGGGCGGCTCGGTGCCGCGGCTGGCCCGCCTGGACGTCGTTTCGGGCCCGGTGACCGGCCCGGTCGCCGACCGCGACACGATGACCGCGCCGGGTACGCGGGTCGTGGAGTCGTTCGAGCCGCGCTGGGCGCCGGGACGGCAGGTCGTGTTCCGGCACACCTTCCGGAACGTCCGGGACCCGTTCTACCTGCGTGTCCGGGGTGCCAACGGCGATGCCGAGCCCACGCCGGACGTCGTCGGGCAGGCGAACCCGTTCGAGGACTTGTGGTTGTACGCGAATCCGATATTTGTGGACCTGTGCTGAATGGACTGTCCCGGCGGCTGCTCGTGCGGTCGATCATGGCCGGATTGCGTTTCCTGTTGCGGCTGCCGTCGCCCGTGTTGCGGGTGATCGCCGGCCGGCCGGTGGTGGTCGACGGCCGCCGGCCGGTCCTCACCGCCCAGGTGCTGATGCGGGTGTCGCGGCTGGCGCCGTTCGACGCGCCGCACCAGAACGGCAGCCTGGCGCGGGCCCGGGCCGAGCTGAACCTGGCGGGGGCGCTGGCCGGCGCCGGGATCTGCCCCGGCGTCCGGACCCGCGACGCGTCGTGGCCCGGGCCGGGCGGGCCGCTGCCGCTGCGGCTGTACGAACCGGCCGGGGTCCCGGCGCCCTCCCCGGCGATCGTGTACTTCCACGGCGGCGGGTTCGTGCTCGGCAGCCTCGACACGCACGAAGGCGCGTGCCGGCTGCTCGCCGAGGAAGCCGGGGTCCGGGTGGTGTCGATCGGCTACCGGCTCGCCCCGGAGCACCCGTTCCCCGCGGCGGCTTCGGACGCGGTGGCGGCTTTCGCGTACGTCTTTTCCCACGCGGAGGAGCTCGGCATCGACCAGGCCCGGCTGGCGGTGGGCGGCGACAGCAGCGGCGGCAACCTCGCGGCGGTGGTCGCCCACGCGGCGGCCCGCGGCGAGCTGCCCCGGCCGGCGTTCAGCCTCCTGCTCACCCCGGCGACGGACGCGCTCGGCTCGTCACGGTCCCATCGGCAGTTCGGCTCGGGCTTCCGCCTCGACCGGGACGAATGGGCCTGGTACCGCGAGCAGTACCTCCGCGACCCGGCGTCCTACACCGACCCGCGCGCGTCGGTCCTCTACGACGACAGCCTCGACGGCTTGCCCCCGACGTACGTGGCCACCTGCGGCTTCGACCTCCTCCGCGACGAAGGCGAGGCCTACGCGGCCCGCCTCGCCTCGGCGGGAGTCCCCCTGGTCCACCGCCGTCACGAAGGCCAGCTCCACGGCTTCGCCAACCGAGTCGGCGTGGACCCGGACGCCCGCGCAGCCATGCTCCACGCCGCCGGAGTCCTCCGCGCCGCCCTCGCCCTGGGGCATCACACGTGACTGAGCGGGCATCACGCGTGACCCGAGAGGCATCACACGTGATTGGCGGGGCATCATGCCGATGCCCGTCCAATCACACGTGATGCCCCTTCAAGCACGGGAGATGCCCGGCTGATCACGCGAGATGCCGGTTGGCGCTCGGTCAGTGGGCCGGGAGGTGGACCGTCACGCCGAGGCCGCCGCCCACGATGGGCTCGGCCGTCACCGTTCCGCCGTGGGCCGCCACCGCGGCGCGGACGATCGAGAGGCCCAGGCCGGCGCCGTGGCGGGCGGTGCGGGCCACGCCCGCGCGGCGGAACGGCTCGAACAGCTCCGGCACCGCGGCCGGGTCGACCAGGCCGCCCGACGACCGGACCCGCAGCGTCGACCACCGCGGCCCGGCCTGCGTCACGACCTCCAGCCAGCCGCCGTCGACGTTGTGGCGGACGGCGTTCTCCAGCAGGTTGCCCGCGATCCGCTCCAGCAGCGCCGGGTCGCCGAACGCGGACGCCGGCGGTGTCGTGAACGTCGCCCGGATGCCGCGTTGCGCAGCTTCCCGGTGCACCGCCCGCCACGCCCGGTCGACGACCACCGCGAGGTCCACCGGCTCGTGCACACCGAGCCCGGCACCGTCGGTGCGGGCCAGCAGCAGCAGGGAGTTCACCAGCTGCCCGGCGCGCTCGGTCGCGTCCCGGACGACGCCGGCCATCCGGCGCAGCTCGGCTTCGTCGGCGTCGTCGTCGGCGAGGGTGACGTCGAGTTCCGTGCGGATCACCGACAACGGCGTCCGCAGCTCGTGGCTCGCGTTGGCGACGAAGTGGCGTTGCGCGTCGAACGCCGCTTGGAGCCGGTCGAGCATGTCGTCGAACGTGCTCGCCAGCTCGGCCAGCTCGTCGCGGGAGCGGATCTCGCCGATCCGCTCCCCCAGCGACTCGACCGACAGCCGCCGCGCGGTCCCGGTGATCTCGCGCAGCGGCAGCAGCACGCGCGAGGTGAACGTCCAGGCGAGGATCGCCGCGGCCGCCACCACCAGCAGGAACGCGATCGAGCCGAACAGCAGCATCCGGTCGCGGGCGTGCACGCGCAGGTGCTCGGCGAGCGTGGAGGCGTCGACCGTGACGCCGTCGACGACCACCACACTGCCCGACGGCATCTGCGGGACGCTGTCGAGCGAGTCCCGCACCAGCGTCCAGGCGAGCCAGAGCAGCAGCAGGCTGACGGCGGCGACCAGCACGGTCGCCAGCAGGGTGATCCGGGCGCGGAGGGTGCGCGTGCCCGGCAGGTTCACGCGCGCTGCGGTGTGCCGGGTTCCGGCACGCGGTACCCGGAGCCGACGACGGTCTCGATGATCCCCGGCTCGCCGAGCTTCTTGCGCAGCGTCATGACGGTGACCCGGACGGTCGTGGTGAACGGGTCGGCGTTTTCGTCCCAGACCCGCTCCAGCAGCTCCTCGCTGCTGACGACGGACCCGGCGGCCTGCAGCAGCACCTCGAGGACACCGAACTCCTTGCGCGTCAGCTCGACCGGCCCGCTCGCCCGCCGCACGGTGCGCTTGGCCGGGTCGAGTTCGACGTCGCCGGCGGTGAGCAGCGGCGGCGCGGCCGGCGTGGCCCGGCGGCCCAGCGCCCGCACCCGCGCGACCAGCTCGGGGAAGGCGAACGGCTTCGCGAGGTAGTCGTCGGCGCCCAGCGAAAGCCCGTCCACGCGATCGGACACCGAGCTGCTCGCGGTGAGCATCAGCACCCGGGTCAGTTCCCCGGACGCGACGATCTCCCGGCACAGCTCGTCGCCGGACATCCCGGGCAGGTCCCGGTCCAGCAGCACGACGTCGTACCGCGTGACGGCGGCCTTCTCGTGCCCGTCGTCGCCGGTGAGCGCGACGTCCACCGCCATGCCCTCACGGCGCAGGCCGCGGGCGATCGCGTCGGCCAGGGGTTCTTCGTCCTCGACTACCAAAACTCGCACCAGCCCACAATCCCATATTTTCCTGAGAGTGCCCTTTAAGGACGGGGTGCCACCCAGCGCAGGGCGAACCACAGCCGCATCCGGACCTCCGGGTCCGCCAGATCCACTCCGAGCGCCTTCTCGACCTGCGCGATCCGGTGCCGGACACTGTTGCGGTGGACGCCCAGCTCGGCCGCCGTCGGTTCCCAGCCGCCGTGGTGGGCCAGCCACGTCCGCAGCGTCAGCACGAGCGACCGATCGCCGGCTTCGTCGAGGGCCACCAGCGGTTCCAGCGCCTTCGCCGCGAAACCGCGGGAAGCGCCCGGGTCCACCACCGCGTCGAAGTCCAGCGGCGCATCCCCGGCCACCACCGGTCGTCCCAGTGCCTGAGCCCGCGCGAGCAGCAGGTCGACCTCGCCGTCCGGCGGCTGCCCCGCCGGTGCCGGTGAGCCCACCGCCGCCACCCAGCCGTGCGCGCGCAGGTCCTCCAGCACCGCGAGCGGCGGCGCGGACCCGGCGATCGCCACGAACCGGCCGGGCGACACCGAGACCAGCGGCGTGTCCAGCCGGGCCCGCAGCCAGTCCGGGCGCCGGGCCACCTCGTCCGGGCCACGCCGGTACGCCGCCCCGGCGACCAGCCGGACCACCTCCGACCCCAGCAGCGACCGGGCCACCTCCGGAGGAGACGCGCGGCCGAGCAGCAGGCCGGTGGCCGCCGCGCCCAGCTCGGCCGCGTCCGAGCCCGCGCGGCCGACCAGGCCGAGCAGGGCCGCGCCCACCGCGAGGATCGCCCGGTCCGCCCCTTCGAACCGCCGGGACCGGCCGACGACCACCAGGTGCGAGGCCGTGGCCTGCGGGTACACCGGCTGGACGACGACGAACCCGCCGTCGAGCTCGGTCGTCGCGCTGCGGATCCCGCTGCCCGCCCGCACGGTCGCCATCAGCGCCCGCACCTGCGGCGGCAGCGGTGCCGGCGCGTCGTGCGCCGAGGCCAGCACGTCCCCGGCACCGACCAGGGCGACCCAGGACCGCAGCACCGCCGCCAGCGCCGTCGTCAGCTCGCCGAGCCCGCCACCCGCCGCCCGCGTCAGCGTCTCGCGTGCCGCCGTGATCCGCCGCTGTTCACGCTGCCCGGCTTCGGTCAGCGCGACGGAAACCGCCCGGTTGATCGCGAGGAACGGCGTGCGCGAGGGCACCACCAGCAGCGGCAGCCCGCGGCGCGCGCAGGCCCGGCGCAGGGACTCCGGCAGGGTCTCGTGCACGGTCGGGGTGAGGCCGAAGCCCAGCGCCGTCACGCCGGCGTCCCGCAGCCCGCGCACGTACCGGTCGATCCGCTCCGGCAGGTTCACCCCCGCGGTGAGGATCAGCTCGCCGCCCAGCAGGTAGGGCGCGGGGTCCTCCAGCTCACTGACGTGGGCCCAGCGCACCGGCAGGTCCAGCGCGCCCGGCCGCAGCGTCTCGGGCACGACGTCCAGCGCGAGCTCCCGGTTGCCGACCACGTCCCGTAACGGGACATTCACCTCGGTGGGCAAAGAATCCGGCATCCTGGCCATTTCATCCTGGTCGAAGTCGATTTGTGGATGAATCATCCCATGCCGGGGTGGTGGCGGGCGAACCTACGGTGACCCGAAACCGACGTGAGGAGGACACCGTGACCGGCGACTACGCGGTGATCGCGCTGTACATCGCGGGCATGCTCGGGGTCGGCTGGTACGGCCTCCGGCTCGCGAAGACGAAATCCGACTACCTCGTCGCCGGGCGGCGGCTGGGCTGGTTCATGTACTCCGGCACGATGTCGGCCGTCGTGCTCGGCGGCGCGTCGACCGTCGGCGGCGTGAAGCTCGGCTACAAGTTCGGCATCTCCGGCATGTGGCTGGTGGTCAGCATCGGCGTCGGCATCCTCGTGCTGCACGCGCTGTTCGCGCGGCGCCTGGTGCGGCTGAAGGTCTACACCGTCGGCGAGATGCTCGACCTGCGCTACGGCGGCCGCACCAGCGCGGTGTCCGGCGTCGTCATGTGGGGCTACACCCTGATGCTGACGGTGACCTCGACGCTGGCCTTCGCGACCATCTTCAAGGTGCTGTTCGACCTGCCGAACTGGGCCGGGATCGCGATCGGCGGCTCGATCGTGGTGCTCTACTCGGTGCTCGGCGGCATGTGGTCGATCACGCTCACCGACATCGCCCAGTTCGTCATCAAGACCATCGGCATCCTGGCCATCCTGCTGCCGGTCGCGATCACCTCCGCCGGCGGCTTCAGCGGGATGAGCGAAAAGCTGGACGCGAGCTTCTTCAGCTTCACCTCGATCGGCACCGACACGATCGTCACCTACTTCGTGATCTACACCTTCGGCCTGCTGATCGGCCAGGACATCTGGCAGCGCGTGTTCACCGCCCGCACCCCGGCGATCGCGACGTCCGGCGGCATCACCTCCGGCGTCTACTGCCTGGTCTACGGCCTGGCCGGCGCCCTGATCGGCACCGCCGCGCACGCGCTCTACCCGGACATCGCCAGCGCCCAGGACGCCTTCGCGACGATCGTCGAGCGGCTGCTGCCCACCGGCGTCCGCGGCCTGGTCCTGGCCGCCGCGCTGTCGGCGATGATGTCGACGGCGAGCGGCGCGCTCATCGCGTGTTCCACCACCACGACGTCGGACCTGCTCACCAAGCTCGGCCTGAAGAAGGGTGGCGAGGTCAGCCGCAACCGGCTCGCCACGCTGCTGCTCGGCCTGCTGGCCATCGGCATCGCGATGGTGGTCGACGACGTCGTCAACGCGCTCACCATCGCCTACGACATCCTGGTCGGCGGCCTGCTGGTGGCGATCGTCGGCGCGCTGTTCTGGAAGCGCGGCACCCGGCAGGGCGCGTACGCGTCGATGGTGGCCGGCACGCTCTCGGTGATCGCCTTCATGATCATCGACGGTGTCGACGCCAACACCCCGATCTACTGGGGCCTCGGCGCGAGCCTGGTCGTGTACCTGGCGGTCAGCCTCGCCACGCCCCGCACCTCCGAGACCATCCTCTCGGTCTGGACCCGGCGCCTGAACGGCGTCGAAACCGAAGAAGCGGCCACCCCCGCGCCCGTCGATGCCTGACCACGAGAACAGGAGCCCGCAGCAGTGAACGACATGCCCCCGGTCGGCCCGCTCGACTCGTCCCGCGTCCCCCGGTTCGCCGGATTCGCGACCTTCGCGAGGCTGCCCCGGATCGACCAGGTCGACCACGCCGACGTCGCCGTCGTCGGGGTGCCCTTCGACTCCGGCGTGTCCTACCGCCCCGGCGCGCGGTTCGGCCCGGCCGCCGTCCGCGAGGCGAGCCGGCTGCTGCGGCCGTACCACCCGGAGCTGGACGTCTCGCCGTTCGCCGAGCGGCAGGTGGTCGACGCCGGCGACATCGCGGTCAACCCGTTCAACATCGGCGAAGCGATCGAGACGCTGCAGCAGGAAGCCGAGGCGCTGCAGGCGAACGGGACGCGGCTGGTGACCGTCGGCGGCGACCACACCATCGCGCTGCCGCTGCTGCGGGCCGCGGCCAAGAAGCACGGCCCGGTGGCCCTGCTGCACTTCGACGCCCACCTGGACACCTGGGACACCTACTTCGGCGAGCCGTACACCCACGGCACCCCGTTCCGGCGGGCGTCCGAGGAAGGCATCCTCGACACGAGCGCGCTGTCGCACGTCGGCACGCGCGGGCCGCTGTACGGCAAGCGGGACCTCGAAGAGGACCGCCGGCTCGGCTTCGGCATCGTCACCTCGGGCGACGTCCTGCGCCGCGGGGTCGCCGAGACCGTCGACGCGCTGCGGCAGCGCATCGGCGACCGGCCGCTGTACGTCTCGGTCGACATCGACGTGCTCGACCCGGCCCACGCGCCCGGCACCGGCACCCCCGAGGCGGGCGGGATGACCAGCCGGGAGCTCCTGGAGATCCTGCGCGGGCTGCGTGACCTCAACCTGGTCGGCGCGGACGTCGTCGAGCTCGCCCCGGCGTACGACCACGCCGAGATCACCGCCATCGCGGCCTCCCACGTCGCCTACGACCTGGTGAGCCTGCTGACCCTCGGGAAGGGCGCATGACACGCATCGGTGGCGACGTCGTCGTCGAAACCCTGCGGGCCCTGGGCGCCGACACGGTGTTCGGCCTGCCCGGCCAGCACGCGCTGGGCCTGTTCGAGGCGCTGCGGCGGGCCGGCGACCTGCGCGTGATCAGCGGGCGCGTCGAGAACAACCTCGCCTTCGCCGCCGACGGGCACGCCCGCGCCCGGCTCGCGGCGGACCCGGACGGCCCGGTGCCGGTGACGCCGCTGATCGTCTCGACCGGCCCGGGCGCGCTGCTGACGCTGGCCTCGCTGCAGGAATCCCGGGCGGCGTCGGTGCCGGTGCTCGGCATCTCCAGCCAGGTCCCGGTCGCCGGCCTCGGCGGCGGCCGGCACGGCTACCTGCACGAGCTGCCCGACCAGCAGGCGAGTTTCCGTGACGTGGTGAAGTCGGTGCACGTCGTCCGCCGCGCGAGCCAGATCCCTTCCGCGTTGCGGGACGCGTGGACGTCCGCCGCGACCGCGCCCTACGGCCCGGTGTGGGTCGAGATCCCCCAGGACGTGCTGCTCGGGCCGGCCGGTCTGCCGCCGATCACGTCGGTGTCGGCCACCGCGCCTCCGCTGGAACCCCTTCCGGAGCTGGTCACCGAGGCCGCCCGGCTGCTCGGCGCGGCGGCGGACCCGGTGATCCTGGCCGGCGGCGGGGCGCTGCGGTCGGGGGCGCACGCCGAGCTGCTGGCCCTGGCCGAAGCGCTGCGCGCGCCGGTGATCTCGACGTTCGGGGGCAAGGGCGTCTTCCCGTGGGACCACGAGCTGTCCGGGCGGTCGTGGCTGGAGGACTGGCACACCACGGAGTTCCTCGCGAACGCCGACGTGCTGCTCGTGCTCGGCTCCGGCCTCGGCGAGCTGTCCAGCAACTACCGCGCGTTCGCCCCGCGCGGCCGGGTGATCCAGGTCGAGGCCGACCTCGGCAAGCTGGAGTCGAACTACCCGGGCCTGGGCATCCACGCCGACGTCCGGCACACCCTGCAGGCGTTGCTGGAGTGGGTGCCGATGCGGGCGTCCGACGGCCGGGCCGAAAAGGCGGTCGCGGGGCTGCTCGCGCGGGTCGAGTCGCGGTTGGACGGTCAGGACCTCGCTGTCGAGCGGAAGCTGATCGACGACGTCCGGGCCGCGCTCCCCGAAGGCACCCAGACGTTCTGGGACATGACGATCGCCGCGTACTGGGCCTGGTCGGCGTGGAACCCGCAGGGCGCGCCGATCCACACCGCGCAGGGCGCGGGCGGGCTGGGCTACGGCCTGCCGGGCGCGCTCGGCGGCGCCGTCACCGGAGGTCCCACGCTCGCCGTGTCCGGGGACGGCGGCGCGATGTACGGCGTCGCCGAGCTGGCGACCGCGGTGCAGCACGGCCTCGACGTCACGTGGCTGATCATCGACGACGGCGGCTACGGCGTGCTGCGCGAGTACCTCACCGACGCCTTCGGCCGGACGACGGCCACGGAACTGGCCCGGCCCGACTTCGCCGCCTTGGCGTCGTCGTTCGGCATCCCCGCCCGGTTGTCTTCTTTGGACACGGTGGGCGCGGACCTCGCGGAGGCGCTGCGCACGCCCGGGCCGTCCGTCGTCGTCCTCCCCGCATTGCTGAAGCTGTTCGCGCCGACCCACCTGGAGCACGCATGACCCGCACGCTCGACCTGACCGACCCGGCGACCGGCGAAGTCTTCGGCACCAGCGTGATCGCCACGCAGTCCGAAGTGGACGCGGCGCTCGAATCGGCGGCGCAAGCGTTTGCGGTCTGGCGTCGCAGCACTCCGGCGCAGCGGCAGCTGGCGCTGCTCAAGATCGCCGACGCGCTCGAGGCCAGGGCGGCCGAGTTCGCGGACCTCGAGGTGCGCGAGACCGGCAAGATCCGGTCCGTGGTGCTCGAAGAGGAAATCCCGGAGTGCGTGAGCGCGCTGCGGTTCTTCGCCGGCGCCGCGCGGCACCTGGAAGGCACCGCGGCGGGCGAGTACACGCCGGGCCACACGTCGGTGATCCGCCGGGAGCCGATCGGCGTCTGCGCGCAGATCGCGCCGTGGAACTACCCGCTGATGATGGCGGTCTGGAAGATCGCGCCGGCGCTGGCCGCGGGCAACACGGTGGTGCTCAAACCGGCCGAGACGACCCCGTCGACGGCCGTGCTGCTGGCCCGAGTCGCCGCGGAGTTCCTGCCGCCGGGAGCGTTCACCGTGCTGACCGGCGACCGCGACACCGGCCGCGCGCTGGTCCGCCACCCGATCACGGCGCTGGTCTCGATCACCGGGTCGACGCGCGCGGGCATCGACGTGGCCACCGTGGCGGCCGCGGACCTCAAGCGCACCCACCTGGAGCTGGGTGGCAACGCGCCGCTGCTGGTCTTCCCGGACGTCGACCCCGCCTCGACGGCCGAGGGCATCGTGGGTGCGGCGTTCTACAACGCGGGCCAGGACTGCACGGCCGGCAGCCGGGTGCTGGTCCACGAGTCGGTCCACGACGACTTCGTGGCGGAACTGGCGAAGACGGCCGCGGCGCAGACACCGGGCGTCGACTACGGGCCGTTGAACAGCGCGGCGCAGCTCGCCCGCGTCGAGGGCCTCATCTCGCGGCTGCCGTCCCACGCCCGCATCGAGACCGGCGGCACCCGCTTCGGTTCCCGGGGCTTCGCCTTCTCCCCCACGGTGATCTCGGGGGTGCGCCAGGACGACGAGATGGTCCAGGAGGAGATCTTCGGCCCGGTGATCACGGTCCAGTCCTTCGCGGACGAAGCGGCGGCTGTCGCGCTGGCCAACGGCGTCCCGTACGGGCTGGCCTCATCGGTGTGGACGAAGGACCTCGGCGTCGCCGCACGGGTGTCGGCCGACCTGGACTTCGGCTGCGTGTGGGTGAACACGCACGGCCCCCTGGTGGCGGAGATGCCCCACGGCGGCTTCGGCCACTCCGGCCACGGCAAGGACCTCTCGGCGTACGCGTTCACCGAGTACACCCGCGTCAAGCACGTGATGACGAGGTTCGCATGAGGGAGCGGATCACGGAAGTCTTCGATCAAGCCCCGACAGCGGTCCCAGCCAGGCCCTGAGCTGATTGATCATCCCAGAGCCTGCCCGTCCGGCCCCCGTCCGGCGAGGACGATCTTTTCACCGGCGACCGGCTTTCACCGGCGATTGGCATCCTTCTTGTCCCGCCGAGCAGGCTCATCCGAACCCAACCGCCCGGAGGCCCATTCGGTCACGCGCCGAGCCACATCCTGAGCGGTCAGCCCGACCCGCCCCAGCACCTCATCCCGGCTCCCGTGATCGTGGAAAGCCTGCGGCACGGCCAGATCCCGCAACGGAACATCACACTCGGCATCCCGGAACAGCGCAGCCAAGGCCGACCCGAACCCACCGTGCCGCCCACTGTCCTCGACCGTGACCACAAGCTTGTGCCGCGAAGCCAGCGCCACCAGCTCGGCGGGCACCGGAAGGACCCACCGCGGATCCACCACCGTCACCCCGATCCCCTGGTCAGCGAGCCGATCAGCAGCCGCGAGACCCAGCGTCGCGAAGGCACCGACCGTCACCAGCAGCACATCCGCGCCCTCGGCCGGCCGCCGCAGCACGTCGACGGTCCCGACCCGCTCGACGGCGGCGACGTCGGTGCCGACCTTGCCCTTGGAGAACCGCAGCGCGGTCGGCCCGTCCGACACCGCGACCGCCTCGCGAAGCTCCTCGCGGAGGGTCGCCGGGTCGCGCGGCGCGGCCACCCGCATCCCCGGCACCATCCCGAGCAGCGAAAGGTCCCACATCCCGTGGTGACTGGGCCCGTCCGGCCCGGTGATCCCGGCCCGGTCGAGCACCAGCGTCACCGGCAGCCGGTGCAGCGCGACATCCATCAGCACCTGGTCGAACGCCCGGTTCAGGAACGTCGAGTAGATCGCCACCACCGGGTGCAGCCCACCCATGGCCAGCCCCGCGGCCGAGGTGACCGCGTGCTGCTCGGCGATCCCGACGTCGTACCACCGGTCCGGGAACGCCTCGGCGAACTTGTCCAGCCCGGTCGACCGCAGCATCGCCGCGGTGATCGCGACGACGTCCGCACGCTCGGCGCCGATCGCCGCCAACTCGGCGCCGAACACGCCGGTCCAGCTCGGGCCCTTCACCGGCGGCAGGCCGGTCTCCGGGTCGATCGGGTCGGTCTGGTGCATCTGGTCGTGCTGGTTGTTCACCGCGGGCGCGTAGCCGTGCCCCTTTTCGGTGACCACGTGCACGATCACCGCGCCGCCGAACGTCTTCGCGCTGTGCAGCGCCTTCTCCAGCGCCACCTGGTCGTGGCCGTCCACCGGGCCGAGGTACTTCAGGCCCAGGTCGGAGAACATCGCCTGCGGGCTCAGCGCGTCCTTCAGGCCGGCCTTCGCGGCGTGCAGCGCGGCGTAGATCGGCTTGCCGACGACCGGGGTGTGCTTGAGGATCTCGCGGCCGCCGTCGAGGAGCCGCTCGTAGCCGGGCTGCAGGCGCAGCGCCGCGAGGTGGTCGGCCAGGCCGCCGATGGTCGGCGAGTAGGACCGGCCGTTGTCGTTGATCACGATGACGACCGGGCGGTCCTTGTGCGCGGCGATGTTGTTGAGCGCCTCCCAGCACATGCCGCCGGTGAGCGCGCCGTCGCCGACGACGGCGATCGCGTGCCGCCCGCCGCCGGCCAGCGCGAACGCCTTCGCCAGGCCGTCCACATAGGACAGGCCGGACGACGCGTGGCTGCTCTCCACCCAGTCGTGCTCGCTCTCCGCGCGCGACGGGTAGCCGGTGACCCCGCCGGTCTGGCGCAGCAGGTCGAAGCCGGCCGCGCGGCCGGTGACCAGCTTGTGCACGTACGCCTGGTGACCGACGTCCCACACGATCGCGTCGCGCGGCGAGTCGAACACGCGGTGCAGCGCCAGGGTCAGCTCGACGACACCGAGGTTCGGCCCCAGGTGGCCGCCCGCCCGGCGGACCTTGTCGACGAGGAAGTCCCGGATCTCGGCGGCCAGTTCGCCGAGGTCCTCGACACTCATGCGCTTCAGGTCCGCCGGTCCGCTCACGGACTCCAGCATCGTCACTCGTCTCCACCTCACTCGCTCGGTTCCGGCCAGTCTACGGAGAGCCGCTAGAGCGAGACCGCAGGCCGCGTCAGGCGTCACAACCGGAGCGCGACCGCACGTCGACACGCAGGGTGAATCTCCTCTCCCCGCACCGCTGTGGCGGTCACGCGGCGTGGCCACGAGAATGGGTCGCATGGCGGATTTCTTCATCGGTGGCGAATGGGTGGACGCGCTCGAAGGCGCACGACGGGAGATCCGCTGCCCGGCCGACGGCTCCCTGGTCGCGACCGTCGCCGAGGGCACCGCCAAGGACACCGAGGCGGCCATTGCGGCGGCGCGGCGGGCGTTCGACACCGGCCCGTGGCCCGGCACCCCCGCCCACCTGCGCGGTGACCTGCTGCTGCGCACGGCCGACCTGCTCGACCGCGACGCGGAGGCGTTCGCCCGCGCCGAGTCGCTCGACACCGGCAAGCGCCTGGTCGAGAGCCGGTACGACATGGCCGACATCGCGGCCTGCCTGCGGTATTTCGGCAAGCTCGCGGCGCAGGACGCCGGACGGGTCGTCGACACCGGCAACCCGGACGCGTTCAGCCGGATCGTGCACGAGCCGGTCGGGGTCTGCGGGCTGATCACCCCGTGGAACTACCCGCTGCTGCAGACCGTGTGGAAGATCGCACCGGCGCTGGCCGCGGGCAACACGTTCGTGCTCAAACCCAGCGAGCTCACCCCGCACACCGCGATCCTGTTCCTCAAGCTGCTCACCGAGGCGGGCCTGCCGCCGGGGGTGGGCAACCTGGTGCTCGGCGCGGGCGCCGAGGCGGGCGCGCCGCTGGCTTCGCACCCGGACGTCGACCTCGTGTCGTTCACCGGCGGCCTGGCGACCGGCAAGGTGATCGCCGCGGCGGCCGCGGGGACGGTCAAGAAGGTGGCGCTGGAGCTGGGCGGGAAGAACCCGAACGTGGTGTTCGCCGACGCCGACTTCGAAACCGCGGTCGACTACGCGCTGACGGCGGTGTTCCTGCACTCCGGCCAGGTCTGCTCGGCGGGCGCGCGGCTGATCGTGCAGCGGGAGTGGCACGGCGAGTTCGTCGACGAGCTGGTGCGCCGCGCCGAGCGGATCCGCCTGGGCGGCCCGTTCGACGCGCAGGCGGAAACCGGCCCGCTGATCTCGGCGGCACACCGGGCGAAGGTCGAGGCGTACGTGGCGGCGGCGCTGGCGGAGGGCGCGGTGCTGCGCACGGGCGGCCGCCGCCCGGACGACCCGGCGCTGGCCGACGGCTTCTACTACCTGCCGACCATCCTCGACCAGGTGAAACAGGGCTCGTCGGCGGTGGTCGACGAGTCGTTCGGCCCGGTGCTGACGGTCGAGACGTTCACCGACGAGGACGACGCCGTCCGCATCGCCAACGACACGCACTACGGTCTCGCCGGCGCGGTGTTCACGAACGACGCTTCCCGGGCGCAGCGGGTCGCCGGGCGGCTGCGCCACGGGACGGTGTGGATCAACGACTTCCACCCGTACCTGCCCCAGGCCGAGTGGGGCGGCTACAAGCAGTCCGGGTTCGGCCGCGAGCTGGGCCCGACGGGGCTGGCCGAGTACACCGAGGTCAAGCACATCTACCAGAACCTGCGGCCGGCCCCGCAGCGCTGGTTCTCGGGCTGAAACCCGCCTTATGCTGCGCGTCTACGGCGACGCAGGGGAGGCGGGAGTGGACGAGCAGCGAAAGCGTCTCCGAGGCCCACGGGCCGTGCTGGTGGGGGCGGCGGGCCTGGGCGTGATCGCCGGGCTGACCCTGCGGACGGCCGAGTACCCGGGCATGCTCCCGCCCGGAACGCCGGACCCGGAGCTGGACCTGGGCCTGCGCCTGGTGTGCGCGGCCGCGGTGCTGATCGCGGTGACGCTGGCGTACCTGACGTTCGCCCGCCACCAGGACGAGCCCCTGGCCATGGCGTGCCTGCCGGGGCTCGTGGTGACGGGCGTGATCCTGCGGCACCTGGTGGTGACGCTGCCCGGGGTGACCCGCATCCAGCCGGCGGCGCGGGTGATCCCGGGAGCCGGGGCCTGGGTGCTGCTCGTGTCGGGCGTGGCGATGACCGCGACCGGCCTCGCGGCGGCGTTCGCGGTGCGCCGGGCAGGCTGAGCAGCGGCCTCGCGGTTCTCGGCCCACGGCGCGGCGGCGACCGGGCGGCCTGCCGGTGCGCCGAGCAGCCACCTCACCGCCCTCGGCTCACCAGCGCGACACCACCGCACCACGGCGACACCCGCTACACGGGGGCCGAGCAGCCACCCTCCTGGCCCTGCCCGCGCCACCGTCGCACAGCAACCACTGGCCCTGCGGTGTGCTGGCGCGCCGAAGCCCAGCCGATCCCGGCGCCACCGAGCGACCAAAGCCCAGCCGACCCCGATGCCGCCAAGCGACCAAAGCCCAGCCGACCCCAGCGCCGCCAAGCGACCGAAACCCCCTCTCCCTCTCCCTCCCCCAGCCCGCCCTCCCCCACCTCCGCCGAACTGCGCTAGCCGCTCACCGCCTTCCGCCCCAGGAAGGCCGCCAGCCGGTCGGCCGCCGTCGCGTCCGGGGGTGCCGGGATCTCCGGCCCGAACGGGCCGCCCGGCTGCCGGGGCATCGCACCGAACCGCGACCGCCACTGCTCCAGCGCCCGCGAAGCCAGCTCGGGTGCCAGGTCCGTCGGCCGGCCCGTCGCGTCCGCGATGTCCCAGCCGTGGGCGAGGTACTCGTTCACCCGCATGTGCACCAGGAACACCCCGGGCACCTCACCCAGCGGTGTGGTCACCTGCCGGGAAAACAGCCCGGGCGCGGCCAGCACCGCCCGGGCCGCCGCCACCGACGCGGGGAACGCCTCGGCCGGAGCAGCGCCCAGGTAGTCGCCGTCCGGAGCCGGTGGGCCCATTCCGGCCCAGAACGCCACCTTCGCGTTGCCGTGCGCCAGGTGGTTCACCACCGCGCGCACGTCCCAGTCCGCGCACGCCGTCGGGAGCGCCCACTGGTCGGCACGGACCGCGGCGACCAGGCCGGTCACCGTCGAAGCTGCGAGGTCGAAGTCGTCGAGTGCAGTCATGAGCACAGTGTGCCGACCACCACCGACAAAAACTCAGGACAGCAGCGCCACGCACTCCACGTGGTGGGTCATCGGGAACGCGTCGAACGCCCGCAGGTCCGTCAGCGAGTACCCGTGCGCCGCGAAGGTCGCGACATCGCGCGCCAGCGCCGCCGGGTCGCAGGCCACGTACACGATCCGGTCCGGGGCACCGGCCACGATCGACTCCACGACCGCCTTGCCCGCGCCCTTGCGCGGCGGGTCCAGCACGACCACGTCGACCGGTTTGGCCGCCGACGCCAGCACGTGTTCCACCCGGCCGGCGTGCCACGACACCTGCGGCAGGTCCGCGAGGTTGCGCTCGCCGTCGGCGACCGCGCGCCGGCCGGACTCGACCGCCAGCACGTGCCCCGAAGGACCGACCTGCGCGGCCAGCACCGACGCGAACAGCCCGACCCCGGCGTAGAGGTCCCACGCCGTGCCGCCGGACGGCGCTTCCGCCCACTCCCCCACGACCGCGGCCAGTGCCGACGCCGCCGCGGGGTGGACCTGCCAGAAGCCGTGTGCGTCGAGGCGCCAGTCGCGGCCCGCCGCGTGCTGGACCGCGACGCCGCCGGTCAGCTGCCGGGCGCGGACCTTGCCGCGCACCGTCGACAGCTCGCGGACGTGCAGTTCGCCGTCGCCGTCGGTCGTGACCTCCAGCTCGCTGCCCGGGCGCCAGCGCCGCGCCAGGACGTCGTCGAGCTCGCCGGGGACGGCGATCGGGCAGTCGTCCAGGGCCACCACCCGGTGGCTGTGGTGGGCGCGCAGCCCGGCGCGCCCGTCCCGCCCGGCGACCAGCCGGACCCGGCTGCGCCAGTCCAGCGGCCCGCCGTCGAGGGCCTCCACGACGACGTCCCGGTCGATCCCGGCCAGGCGCTGCAGCTGCTCCGCGACCACCGACGCCTTGAGCGAGCGCTGGTAGTCCGGCGAAGCGTGCTGCCAGTCGCAGCCGCCGCAGCCGCCCGGCACGGC
Source organism: Amycolatopsis sp. NPDC005003 (assembly GCF_053600695.1). Lineage (NCBI taxonomy): Bacteria > Bacillati > Actinomycetota > Actinomycetes > Pseudonocardiales > Pseudonocardiaceae > Amycolatopsis > Amycolatopsis sp. NPDC005003. Next base: position 167,541 of record NZ_JBSGAI010000011.1, read on the forward strand.
CAGCGGGCACGGCGGCTCGACCCGGTGCGGAGACGCCGAGAGCACCTCGATCGCGTCGCCGCGGCAGAACGAGCCGCCGTTGTCCTCGGTGACCTCGACGCGGACCTGCTCGCCCGGCAGCGCGTGCCGGACGAACACGACCCGTCCTTCCGCGCGGGCGACGCAGTGGCCGCCGTGCGCGACCGCGCCGACCTCGACCTCGAGGACGCGGCCCAGCCAGCTCGTCATTCGGCGGGCTCCTTGGGCTTCGGCGCCGCGACCGGCTTCCCGTTGGCCGAGAACCCGCGGCGGACGTCGCCCGCGGCCGGGCGCTCGGTCCGGACCCGCGCGGCCGCCTTGGCCGACGACTCCAGCTGCCACGGCACGCTCGCCACGATCACGCCGGACTGGAACAGCAGCCTGCCCTTGAGCCGCAGCGCGCTCTGGTTGTGCAGCACCTGCTCCCACCAGTGCCCGACCACGTACTCCGGGATGAACACGGTGACCACGTTGCGCGGGTTGTCACCGCGCACGCGCTTCACGTAGTCGAGGACGGGTTTCGTGATCTCGCGGTAGGGCGATTCGACGACCTTCAGCGGCACCTTGAAGTTGTGGGCGTCCCACTCGGCGGTGAGCTTGCGGGTGTCGGCATCGTCCACATTGACCGTCACGGCCTCGAGGACGTCCGGGCGCATCGCCTTGGCGTAGGCCAGCGCGCGCAGCGTCGGCCGGTGCAGTTTGGACACCAGGACGATCGCGTGGTTGCGCGACGGCAGCACGGTCGGGGTGTCGCCGAGCTCCTTCAGCTCGTCGGCGACGCGGTCGTAGTGCCGCCGGATCGCCGTCATCAGCGCGAAGATGGCCACCATCGCGGCGATCGCGATCCACGCGCCGAGCAGGAACTTGGTGATGAGCACGATCACCAGGACGGTCGCGGTCATGGTCAGGCCGATCGCGTTGACCGTCTGCGAGCGCCGCATCCGGCGCCGCACGCCCGGGTCGGTTTCCTTGGCCAGCAAACGGTTCCAGTGCCGGATCATGCCCGCCTGGCTCACCGTGAACGACACGAACACGCCCACGATGTAGAGCTGGATGAGCCGGGTCACCTCGGCGTCGAACGCGATGATCAGGACCAGCGCGAAGGCGGCCAGGAACAGGATGCCGTTGGAGAAGGCCAGCCGGTCGCCGCGGGTGTGCAGCTGCCGGGGCAGGTAGCGGTCCTGCGCCAGGATCGAGCCCAGCACCGGGAAGCCGTTGAACGCGGTGTTCGCGGCCAGCAGCAGGATGATGCCGGTGGAGAAGGAGATGTAGTAGAAGGCCGGCGGGAAGTCGGCGAACACCGCGTGCGCGATCTGCGCCACGATCGTCTTCTGCTCGTAGCCGGCGGGCGCGCCTTCGAGCTGCTGCGCCGGGTCCTCGGCGAACTTGACGTCGGTGATCGTGGCCAGCGTGATGATGCCGACCAGCATGGTGACCGCGAGCAGGCCCATCATCAGCAGCGTGGTGGCCGCGTTCTTCGACTTCGGCTTCTGGAACGCCGGGACGCCGTTGCTGATGGCCTCCACGCCGGTCAGCGCGGCGGCGCCGGACGAGAAAGCGCGCAGCACCAGGAAGGCGTACCCGACGCCCGCGAAGGTGCCCTCGGCGGTCAGGGTGAACCCGGCGCTCTCGGCCTTCATCTCGGTACCGGTGGCGGCCTGCACCAGTCCCCAGGCGACCATGACGAGGATGCCGATGATGAACCCGTATGTCGGGATCGCGAAGGCCTTCCCCGACTCGCGGATCCCGCGCAGGTTCAGCGACGTCAGCACGACCACGATGACGATCGAAGCGAGCACTTTGTGTTGCGCGACCCAGGGGACCGCCGAGCCGATGTTGGCCACACCGGACGAAGTGGACACCGCGACCGTCAGCACGTAGTCGACGAGCAGGGCGCTGGCCACGGTGAGGCCGAACTTGCCGCCCAGGTTCGTGTTGGCGACCTCGTAGTCGCCGCCACCGCTGGGGTAGGCGTGCACGTTCTGCCGGTAGGAGGCGACGACGACCAGCATGACCAGGGCGACCATGACGCCGATCCACGGCGCGAGCGCGTACGCCGAGAGGCCCGCCACGCTCAGTGTCAGGAAGATCTCTTCGGGTGCATACGCCACGCTCGAGAGCGCGTCGGAGGCGAAGATCGGCAGCGCGATGCGCTTGGGCAGCAGCGTGTGGGACAGCCGGTCACTGCGGAACGGGCGTCCGAGGACCAGGCGTTTCAGCACGGTCGGGAACTTCGACACCACGAAAGCCTAACGGCACCGGGCACGGTAGGTTCGGCCCTGGTATGTCGGGGAAGGTACGGACGGGTAACCGCCGAGGAGGAGGCAGGGCGTGCACGTGGTGATCATGGGGTGCGGCCGGGTCGGCGCGTCCCTGGCCGCTGCGCTGGAGCGGCTCGGCCACGAGGTGGCCGTCATCGACAAGAACCAGCAGGCGTTCCGCCGGCTCGGCAGCGACTTCCACGGCCACCAGGTCGTCGGCGTCGGGTTCGACCGCCGGGTGCTGGTCGAGGCCGGCATCGAGCGGGCGGGTGCGTTCGCGGCGGTGTCCAGCGGCGACAATTCGAACATCATCTCGGCGCGGGTCGCCCGCGAGAACTTCGGCGTCGAGCACGTCGTCGCCCGCATCTACGACCACAAGCGCGCGGCCGTGTACGAGCGGCTGGGCATCCCGACGGTGGCGACCGTGCCGTGGACCACCGACCGGTTCCTGCGCACCCTGCTGCCGGACGGCGTGGCGTCGGCGTGGCGGGACCCGTCGGGCAACGTGGCGCTGCTGCAGCTGCCGCTGCACGAGGGCTGGGTCGGGCACTCGGTGAAGTCGCTGCAGGAGGCGACCGGCGCGCGGGTGGCGTTCATCATGCGTTTCGGCACCGGCGTGCTGCCCGACACGAAGACGGTGCTGCAGGCCGACGACGTCGTGTGGGTGGCGGCGCGGTCCGGCACCGTCACCGACGTGACCAGTGTGGCCCACCGCGAACCGGAGGACGAGGCATGAGGGTCGCGATTGCGGGCGCCGGGGCGGTCGGCCGTTCCATCGCCGCCGAGCTGATCGACGGCAGGCACCAGGTGATGCTGATCGAGCGCGAGGCCGACCAGTTCGACCCGCACACGGTCGAGCAGGCCGACTGGGTGCTCGGCGACGCGTGCGAGGTGTCGATCCTGGAGGAGTCCGGGATCGAGCAGTGCGATGTCGTCATCGCCGCGACGGGCGACGACAAGGCGAACCTGGTGGTGTCGCTGCTGGCCAAGACGGAGTTCGCGGTCCGGCGCGTGGTGGCCCGGGTGAACAACCCGGCCAACGAGTGGCTGTTCACCGACGCGTGGGGCGTCGACGTGGCGGTCTCGACCCCGCGGATGCTCGCGGCGATGGTCGAGGAGGCGGTCAGCGTCGGTGACCTGGTGCGGCTGATGACGTTCCGGCAGAGCAACGCGAACCTGGTCGAGCTGACGCTGCCGGCGGAGACGCCGCTGGCCGGGAAGCCGGTGAGTGAGCTGACGCTGCCTCGGGACGCGGCTTTGGTGACCATCCTGCGAGGGGATCGGGTGATCGTGCCGCAGCCTGAGGACCCGCTGGAGCCCGGCGACGAGCTGCTGTTCGTGGCGACCGCGGACGTGGAGCCGGAGATCCGGACGGCGCTCGGGTACTGACGCTTGGCGAGGATGGCCCTCGGCGAGTTTGCCTGGGGCCTTTCCCGGATCTCGCTTGGTCTCGGCGCGGATGGCGGTGCCGGCGCGGTCGCCTGGGGGTGACCCTGCTTTCTCCGGCACTTCTCCGCCACCCCGAAGCCTGATTGTGACTACGGCCGGCAGCACCGCGTCAAGGCGGGAAAGCGTGCCTTGACCCGGCGCCGCCGGCCGTGTTCTGGCTTCGGATCGGGGGGTCTGGGTGTCGTCCGATTTGGTTGCTGCCGGGCCTTTTGCCGCGTGTCGTAGCCTCCGGCGTGCCGCCGTCCCGTGATCAGGCCCGGAGCTCACGTGACTCGGCCCGGAACTCGCGGGATCGGGACCGGAACTCGCGGGATCGGGGCCGCAACTCGCGGGATCGGGCCCGGATCTCACGTGCCGGAACCGGCATCACGTGTGCTCAGGCAGGCATCTCGCGTGATCAGCGGGGCATCACGCGTGATTGAGGGGGCATCTCGCCTGATCAGGTGGGCGACACGGCAAAACTGTCGGTGGTGTCCGGTAGCGTGAAAACCGGGGGGTCCCCCTCGCGCGCGGGTTGTCAGGCTTCGGGGGTCTGGGCGTACTTCTCGCGCAGCCGGGCTTCGACCTCCGCGTCCGTCTCCGGCTTCGGCTCCTCCTCGGCCATGGCCTTCAGGCGCTTGTCCGACCTCCGGACCGCCCACACGACCACCAGCAGGCCCAACGCGTACAGCGGGTACCCCATCGCGATCTTCGCGAAGGCCAGCCAGCCGGTGTAGTCCTCCTGGTAGAGCCACCGCTGCACCACGAACCGGGCCGCGAAGATCAGCGCCATGGCCAGCGTGGCGATGTCGTAGCCGTAGCGGGAGGGCTTGTCCTTGCGCCACGCCTGGCCGGTCCCGTTGAGCATGTTCCAGACCACGCCCGCGATCGGCCAGCGCACCACCACCGACAGCACGAAGATGCCGCAGTAGATCAGGCTCGCGTAGATCCCGAACAGGAAGAAGCCCTTCGCCGACCCCGTGCGGTAGGCGATGAACGCCGCGATCGCGACGCCGAAGAAGCCGGAGATCGCCGGCTGCAGAGGCTCCTTGCGGACCACCCGCAGCACGGTGATGGCCACCGCGCTGCCGATCGAGGTCCAGATGCCCGCGGTCAGCCCGAAGAACGAGTTGGCCAGCACGAACACGATCACCGGCACCGACGAGTAGATCAGGCCGGACACCCCGCCCATCTGCTCGAGCAGGGTCGGCTGCGGCTCTTCGCCGTCGGTCTTCGCGGGTTCAGTCACTTTGGGTGATCAACTCACTGGGCTCTGGAGCTCGTAATAGGGGTTGTACAGCACCTTCTGGCCGTCACGCTCGGCCATCCGGCCGCGCACCTTGATCGTCCGGCCAGGCTCGATGCCCGGGATCCGGCGGCGGCCGAGCCAGATTAGCGTCACGCCCTGTGTCCCGTCGAACAGCTCCGCCTCCAGCGTGGCGGCCTCGTTCGTCGGGCAGAGCTCCACGCTGCGGAGTCTCCCCATCACGGTGACCTCTTCGCCGGAGCGGCAGTCGCAGGCCCGCTGCGCCCCTTCGGCGCCGGACCTCATGGACATCTCGTCGGCGTCGAGATCCTCGACGTCGCTGGTCAGCTTGCGTACCAGCCGGCTGAAGTAGCCGCCGTCTTTGGCGGACATAGGTGCTCCTGTGCTCCGGGGCCCCCGACAAACTGCTTGCGGCCCGTGCGATTCCAGCGTACTGCGGTCCCCGCCAGGGAAACGCCTTTGCGCAAAGATCGCAACGTGACGTCCGCGATCAGAGTTCCCGCCGCGGTGCTGCTGCCCGGCACCGGCTCGGACGAGGTGTTCGTCCGAGCCGTCTTCGAACGGCCCCTGCGCGCCCTCGGTGTCCCGCTCATCGCGCCACCGCCGCCCCCCGGCGCGGCGCTCGCCGAGGGCTACCTGGCGACGCTCGACGCGCTGGCGGACGAACACGGCGAACTGCTCGTAGGCGGCATTTCGTTCGGCGCGCACCTCGCCGCGGAGTGGGCGGTGCGCCACCCGGCCCGTTGCGGGGGCCTGCTGGCCGCTCTCCCGGCCTGGAACGGCGTCCCGGGCCCGGCACCCGCCTCGCTGGCCGCGACGCTGACGGCGGATCTGGTGGCCTCTTCCGGCGTCGACGCGGCCCTGGCGCAGACCGAAGGCAGCCCGGGGTGGCTGCGAGCGGAACTCGACCGGGCGTGGCGGCGCCACGGCGACGACCTGGCCGGCAACCTGCGCGCCGCGGCGGACCGTCCGGCACCGACCCTGGAGGAGCTGGCGGCGCTGGCCGTTCCGGCCGGGATCGGCACCTGCACCGACGACCCGATCCACCCGACGAAAGTCGCGGCGGAGTGGGCGGGCGCGCTCCCACGGGCGGCCCTCGGCGAGACGACGCTCACGGCGCTGGGCGCGGACCGCGAGTCACTCGGCCGGGCGACCGTCCTCGCCTTCCTCAGGGCCCGGAAAACGCGCTGAAGGGCGCCCTCGACGTCGAGGGCGCCCTTCAGGGGAACGTCAGCCCTGTTGCTGCTGGGCCGCGATGTGCTCCGCGACCGCCTCGGGCAGCGTGATGGTCAGCGGGGTCCGGACCGGCATGGGCGCGTCGCCGCGGTCGACGATGGTCCGCCGGACGATCTCGCGCAGCACCTCGACGGCGGCCGCCGCCTCCGACTGGGGGCCGGCGATGACGCCGCGCAGCATCCAGCGGGGCCGGTCGACGCCGACGAAGCGCAGGGCGACGTCGCCGATGATGGCCGAGATCTCCAGGCCCCACACGCCGCGGCCCAGGGTGACCTTGGCGCCGTCGGAGCGCAGCTGGTCGGCCAGCTCGGAGCTGACCTCCCGCCACAGCCCGCCCGAGCGCGGCGCGGCGTACGCGCTGACCGTGATCTGGCCCTGTTCGGTGACGACGTGCACGGCGCGCACGCCCCCGGCCTCCGGGTCCATCTCGACCTGGACCTGGGAGCCGTCGGGCACCGGCACCTTCACCGAGCCGAGGTCGATCCGCGGGATGCCGTCGTCGTCGAAGTCGGCCACGTCGTACGGGCCGTCGGAGACGTCCGAAAGCTCCGATTCCTCGTCGTACGGCTCGTCCTCGAAAGTGTCTTCGGCCTCGGGCGCGGCGTGCCGTCCCGCGGACCCGCCCTCGGTCCGCCGCTTGCGTCCGAAAATCCCCACTACTTCTCCGTTCCTTCCCCCGTGGCGGCGCTCGCGGCGAGCGCCGGTGCTCCCAGTGTGGCGTGTCCACCCGTGGAGCCGTAGCCTCCGTCGCCCCGCTCGGTCGCGTCGAGCGTCTCGACCTCGACGAACTCGGCGTGCTCGACCCGCTGCACGACCAGCTGGGCGATGCGGTCGCCGCGCGTCAGCTCCAGCGGGTGCACCGGGTCGTGGTTGATCAGGCAGACCTTGATCTCCCCGCGGTAGCCGGAGTCGATCGTGCCCGGGGTGTTCACCACCGAGAGGCCGGCCCGGGCGGCCAGGCCGGACCGGGGGTGGACGAACCCCGCGTACCCGGGCGGGAGCGCGATCGCGACGCCGGTGCCGACGACGCCGCGTTCCCCGGGTCCGAGGACGATATCCGAGGTGGTGACGAGATCGGCGCCCGCGTCGCCCGGTCGGGCGTAGGCGGGCGGCGGGACATCCGGATCGAGCCGGGAGAGGAGTACCTGAACGCTGGACACGGGCCGCGAGATTACTCTGTTGCCGTGGGTGAATCAGCGAAGACGGCCGCGAACGCCGCGGTCCGGCACTCCGAACGGCTGTACGTCCCGTGGTGGGGCTGGCCGCTGCCGGTACTGGGCGCGATCCTCCTGGCCGCCGAGATCGATCTCGGATACCCGGGGATCCGGGCGTGGCTGCCGTACGTGATCGCGCTGCCGGTCGTCGTGGCGCTGCTGCTGTCGCTGGGCCGGTCGAAGGTCCGGGTCACCGGCGGTGACGAGCCGGAACTGTGGGTCGGCGACGCCCACCTGCCCCTGCGGTTCGCGGGTGAGGTGGAGATCTTCGACAAGGAAGCCAAGCGCAAGGCGCTGGGGCGCGACGGCGACCCGGCGGCCTACGTGCTGCACCGCGGCTGGGTCGGCCCGGTCGTGAAGGTGCACCTCACCGACGCGAACGACCCGACGCCGTACTGGCTGTTCAGCACCCGGCACCCGGAAAAGGTCGCCGAGCTGCTCAAGAGCTCCTGAACCCCGGCATGTGGAAGGGGGCCGGCCTGCCGGCCGGCCCCCTTGTCCCCAGCGCGCTTCGAGCCTCCCCCGGTCTCCCTCGAGGCTCTCCGTCGCGTCTGTTCGTCCCCTGTGTCCGAGAACCCCTCTGCGCGGTTCAGGCGCAGTCGCGGCAGATCAGGCGTCCGCCGTTGTCCTCGGCCAGCCGGCTGCGGTGGTGCACCAGGAAGCACACGGAGCAGGTGAACTCGTCCGCCTGCTTCGGCACCACCTTCACGGTCATGTCCTCACCGGAAAGCCCGGAAAGGTCCGCACCCGGCAGCTCGAAGTTCTCGGCGGTCGCGTCCTCGTCGACGTCGACGACGCCGGACTGGTTCTCGTTCCGCCGGGCCTTGAGCTCCTCCAACGAGTCTTCGGCCAGCTCGTCGGCTTCGCTGCGGCGCGGAGCGTCGTAGTCGGTAGCCATGTTGTCCCTCACCCCTGCGATCAGCTTGTGTAGTCGTTTTCCCGGACTCCCGGATGCGTCCCGTGAGTCCGCCGTGCCGCTGGTCAACGTCCCAGGGCCCCTGTTTGTGCCCGACGGCCGAAGTGACCGAGGTCTCTTCTTTTGGGCCTCTTCCTGCGGCCGGAGCCCGGGAAGGGTAGCTCACCGCTCCGGGGGTTCTGCAACGAGTCAGACATTGCCGGGGAATCGTCACCCGACAGGGGGAACCCGCAGGTAAGACGCGTTGTCGTCCGTTCGGGTTGCGCGGGGGTGGAGAACTTCACGCGCGACCCGTGTCCGCTTGCCCCCGCCGGCCCCGCCGTGGTGCGATCGCTGCACGGGGATCGGTCCGGCTGGGGCCCGGTACCGCAGGCTAGAGCACGGAACCCGCGGGGTTGACCCTGGACGAGGCGCGCCGGCTGCAGCGCCTAGGCTGAACGGCCTCGACGGTGCGCGGTACGCACGGTCGGTTTCGGTGTTCGGGAAGGGACGGGCAGGTGGCGTCGGGGAACGGCATCGGGGACCGTAAGGCGCGGCCGTATCGCAAGCACAAGCCGCTGCCGGCGCTGATCGTCATCGGCGTGCTCGCCCTCGGCGCGATCATCGTCTGGGTGAACGCCGCCGTCGGCAAGGGCGACGTCGACGAGGCCGTCAAGTGCGATCCGCCCGCGAGCCCGCCGCCGGGCGTCACGTTCAGCAGCCTGCCCCACAACGCGCTCGACGACCGCGCGCCGGTCCCGCCGGACAAGGTCGCCTACCGGGTCCTCAACGCCTCGGGCAGCCGCGGCCAGGGCGGCATCACGACGACGGCGCTGCGCGAACTCGGCTTCACGAGCGCGGCCGACCCGGCCAACGACCCGGCGTACGAGAACCGCGAGGCCAAGTGCCGCGGCCAGATCCGCTTCGGCGAAAACGGCGTCACCGCGGCCCGCACGCTCAGCCTGGTGGTGCCGTGCGCCGAGCTGGTCCAGGACAACCGCAAGGACGCGAGCGTCGACGTGGTGACCGGAACGCTCTTCGGCGACCTGCGGCCGCGGGCCGAGGCGCGGCAGATCATCACCCAGCTGGCGGACTGGTCGAAGGCGCACCAGGGCGGCGGCGGGAACGAGCAGTCCGCGGGCGCCAAGGCGCCGGTGGTGGACCAGACGCTGCTGGCCTCCGCCCGCGACGTGGCCTGCTGACCCGCGCCGGACACCGCGCCGAACCCCCGCCCGCGGGGGCGCCCCCCGTTTTTCATGCTACCGGAGGGCACCGACATTTCCGGTCCCTCCGCTGGTCGGGCCGATACCGCGAGAGTCGGTTCGCGTACCGGAAGGGTCGGCTCGCGTACCGGGACGGTCGCCCCGGGTCGAGCCCGCCGGAGCGGTCAGACCTCCGCCGCCCCGCAGTCGGACAGGGCCTTCCGCAGCGGGTCCGCGATCGACGGTGCCGCCGCGTACGTCGCGTCCGCGCCCAGCTCCGGCGCCACGCCCGGGAGGGACACCTCCGCGCCCGCCTCCGCCGCGATCAGCGCCCCCGCCGCCCAGTCCCAGCGGTTGAGCCCGTGCTCCACGTACGCGTCCAGCCAGCCCGCCGCCACCGCGCACAGGTCCAGCGACGCCGCCCCGTTGCGGCGGATGTCGCGCACCCGTCCGAGCAGCGAGGCCGCGAACTCCGCCTGCCGCGTCCGCCGCGACGGCGAATACGCGAAACCGGTTCCGACCAGCGTGACCTCGAGCCCCGCTGGCGCCGACACCGCCAGCCGCCGTCCGTCCAGGTGGGCACCCTGGCCGCGGGCCGCGGACCACACGCGGCCGCTCGCCGGTTCGACCACCGCCCCGGCCACCGACACCCCGCCGACCTGCGCGGCCACCGACACCGCGAACCACGGCAGGCCGTAGAGGAAGTTGACCGTCCCGTCGATCGGGTCGACCACCCACGTCACGCCGTCGCCCGCGGCGCCGCCGCCTTCCTCGCCCAGCACCGGCTCCCCCGGGCGCAGCGAAGCCAGCCGCGACCGCACGAGCCGCTCCGACTCGTGGTCCACCGCGGTCACCACGTCGGTCGCCCCGGACTTGGTCCCGACGGCCACCGACCGGCCGGAAGCCATCCCCTCCCAGGCCTCGCGGACCAGGGCGGCGGCCTCCGTCGCGACCTGCACCGCGACGCTTTTCAGCAACGACTCGTCAACTCCCACGTCCGACATGTCACCACATCCGGTTAAAGTCTCCGAGGCAGGCTTCTGAATCGTGCGAGAAGGGACCACGTCCGTGGTGGAGGCGACCCGCCGAGGTTTCGGCATCGACATCGGCGGCAGCGGGATCAAGGGCGCCTTGGTCGACCTGGACAAGGGACAGCTCATCGGCGACCGCATCCGGATCGAGACGCCGAAGCCGTCCACGCCGACGGCGGTGGCCGACGTCGTGCACGACATCGTCACGCAGGCGGGCTGGGACGGCCCGGTCGGCGTCACCCTCCCCGCGGTCGTCAAGAAGGGCGTCGCGCACACCGCCGCCAACATCGACAAGCAGTGGATCGGCACCGACGCCGATGCGCTGTTCGCCAAGCGGCTCGGCCGCAGCGTCGACCAGGTCGCGATGCTCAACGACGCGGACGCTGCGGGCATGGCGGAGATCCGCTTCGGCGACCCGGTCGCGCGCAAGGGCGTGACCGCGCTGCTCACCTTCGGCACCGGCATCGGCAGCGCGGTGTTCCAGGACGGCAAGCTCGTCCCCAACACCGAATTCGGCCACCTCGAGATCGACGGCCACGACGCCGAGAAGCGCGCGGCCGCTTCGGTGAAGGACAACGAGGGGCTCTCCTACCCCGAATGGGCCAAGCGCGTGCACCGTTACCTGACCGTGCTGGAGAACCTGATCTGGCCCGATCTGTTCATCGTCGGCGGCGGGGTCAGCAAGAAGGCCGAAAAATGGGTGCCGCTGCTGGACATCCGCACTCCGGTGCTGGTGGCGAGCCTGCAGAACAACGCCGGCATCGTCGGCGCCGCGGCCGCCGCGGCGGAGGGCATCCAGCACTGAATCGGCGCTGAGGGTGATCGCTTCGCACCGCATGCGCGTACCGTCGTTACAATGGAACACGGCCCACGGCTGCGGAGGGCAAAACCGCAGGCCGAGGCGTGATCCCCGAATGTGAGGCAGCAGTGGCACCCGTGCCGTTGCTCGTCGTGATCGACCGCTGCGAAAGGGCGTAAGTGGCAGCCGCAAGAACCGCAACCCGAGGCGGGACGAAGACCGCGACCGCAGCCGGCGAGCCGGCCGAAGAGGCAGCCACCGGGACGGCGAAGCCGGCGGCCCGCAAGACCACCACCGCCAAGAAGGCGCCGGCCAAGAAGGCACCGGCGAAGAAGCCCGTGACCAAGGGCCCCAAGACCGAAGACGGCGAGCCGGACGGCCCCGGCGACCTCGAGGACGACGAACTGGGTACGCCCGATCTGTCGGACCTGGAAGAGGTCGAGGTCGACGTCGTCGACGAAACGGTCAACGACGAGCCGGACACCGACTCGGCCGACGACGACGATGACGACGAGGAAGCCGACGAGGAGACGCCGGCCCAGCGTCGTCGCGGCGCCGCGGCCGACAAGGCGGCGAAGGGCTCCGACAACCCGGACTTCGTCTGGGACGAAGAGGAGTCCGAGGCGCTGCGCCAGGCGCGCAAGGACGCCGAGCTCACCGCGTCGGCCGACTCCGTGCGTGCCTACCTCAAGCAGATCGGCAAGGTCGCGCTGCTGAACGCCGAGGAGGAGGTGGAGCTGGCCAAGCGGATCGAGGCCGGGCTCTACGCCGCCGAGCGCGTGCGCACCGCCGAGGAGGAGGGCGAGAAGCTCGTCACCCAGATGCGCCGCGATCTCAAGTGGATCGTGCGTGACGGCGAGCGCGCCAAGAACCACCTGCTGGAGGCGAACCTCCGGCTGGTCGTCTCGCTGGCCAAGCGCTACACCGGCCGCGGCATGGCGTTCCTGGACCTGATCCAGGAGGGCAACCTCGGCCTGATCCGCGCGGTGGAGAAGTTCGACTACACCAAGGGCTACAAGTTCTCGACGTACGCCACGTGGTGGATCCGCCAGGCGATCACCCGCGCGATGGCCGACCAGGCGCGCACCATCCGCATCCCGGTGCACATGGTCGAGGTCATCAACAAGCTGGGCCGCATCCAGCGCGAGCTGCTCCAGGACCTCGGCCGCGAGCCGACCCCGGAAGAGCTCGCGAAGGAGATGGACATCTCCCCGGAGAAGGTCCTGGAGATCCAGCAGTACGCGCGCGAACCGATCTCGCTGGACCAGACGATCGGCGACGAGGGCGACTCGCAGCTCGGTGACTTCATCGAGGACTCCGAAGCGGTCGTCGCGGTCGACGCGGTGTCGTTCACGCTGCTGCAGGACCAGCTCCAGTCGGTGCTGCAGACGCTGTCCGAGCGCGAGGCGGGCGTGGTCCGGCTGCGCTTCGGCCTCACGGACGGCCAGCCGCGCACGCTCGACGAGATCGGCCAGGTGTACGGGGTGACCCGCGAGCGCATCCGGCAGATCGAGTCGAAGACGATGTCGAAGCTGCGCCACCCGTCGCGGTCCCAGGTCCTGCGCGACTACCTGGACTGATTTTCCTTCCGGCACAACGGAAACCCCGTCACCTCGGTGGCGGGGTTTCCGCGTTCAGGGGACGGCAAGGCCGCGCTCCCGCAGCGACTGTTCGACGCGCAGGCGTTCGATCTCGCGGTCCATCCCCTCGGGCAGCTCGCCGAGCCGGTGCGGGACGCCGACCTGGCGGCAGGCCACGGTGAGGAGCTCGTCGTACGCCTGCCGGGTGCCGATCCGGCGCGCGGCGGGCGTGCCGGACGGGTAGCCGGCGAGCAGCCGGTGCACCCGCCGCAGGTCCGCGGCGACGCGTTCGATCGGCGGCCCTTCCGGCTGTGGCCCCGCGCGTTTCTCCCGGACCCAGCCGACCAGCTTGGGGACGCGCAGCGCGCACCAGAACAGCACCGTGGGCGCAAAGCAGACCACGGCGAAGAGGATCAGGTTCGCGAGGACGCCACCGGCGCCGTCCATCCCCTGATGGTAAGCCCGCACCACCCGCCCGGCGGAGGTCTTTTCGCGTGACTGAAGGGTCAGCACGCGTGATTGGAGAGTCGACTCGCGTGATTGGAGGGTCGACACGAAATCCGTCGCCGTGTCGTCCCCTCAATCACGCGTGTCGACCTCCTGATCACGCGTGTTGACCCTTCAGCTACGGGAGTTCGGGGGTCTCCGGGGCTTCTTCGACCAGCCAGAGGACTCCGGCCGGGGGGAGCTGGAGGACTGCGGAGGCCGGTTGGCCGTGCCACGGGTCCTCCGTGGCCTCCACCGCGCCCAGGTTGCCGACGCCGGAGCCGCCGTAGGCCTCCGCGTCGGTGTTGACGACCTCACGCCAGCGGCCCGCCGAAGGCAGGCCGACCCGGTAGTCGTGGTGCGGGACGCCGGCGAAGTTGGCCACGCAGGCCAGCCGCGAGCCGTCGGCGCCGATACGGAGGAAGCTGAGCACGTTGCCGCTCGAGTCGTTCGCGTCGATCCAGCGGAAGCCGTCCGGTGAGGTGTCCTGGCTGTACAGCGCCGGCGACGACCGGTAGATCGTGTTCAGCGACCGCAGCAGCTCCCACACCCCGAGGTGCAGCGGCTCGTCCATGAGGTGCCAGTCGAGCGACCGCGACTCCGACCACTCCCCCGGCTGGCCGAACTCGCCGCCCATGAACAGCAGCTGCTTGCCCGGGTGCGCCCACATGAACGCCAGCAGCGACCGCAGCCCGGCCGCCTTGTTCCAGGCGTCGCCCGGCATCCGGCCCCACAGGGAGCCCTTGCCGTGCACCACTTCGTCGTGCGACAGCGGCAGCACGAAGTTCTCGCTCCACGCGTACACGAGCGAGAACGTCATCTCGTTGTGGTGGTACGCGCGGTGGATCGGCTCGTGCGACAGGTACCGGAGCGTGTCGTGCATCCAGCCCATGTTCCACTTGAAGCCGAACCCGAGCCCGCCCAGGTGGGTCGGGCGCGTGACGCCCGGCCACGCCGTCGACTCCTCGGCCACCATCACGATGCCCGGGTGTCGCTTGTAGACGGTCGCGTTCAGCTCCTGCAGGAACCGCACCGCGTCCAGGTTTTCCCGCCCGCCGTACTGGTTGGGCAGCCACTCCCCTTCCTTGCGGGAGTAGTCGAGATAGAGCATCGAGGCGACGGCGTCGACGCGCAGGCCGTCGAGGTGGAACTCCTCGATCCAGTACAGCGCGTTGGCGACCAGGAAGTTGCGGACCTCGTTGCGGCCGAAGTCGAACACGAGCGTGCCCCAGTCGGGCTGCTCGCCGCGGCGCGGGTCCGCGTGCTCGTACAGGGCCGTGCCGTCGAACTTCGCCAGCGCCCAGCTGTCGCGCGGGAAGTGCGCCGGCACCCAGTCCACCAGCACGCCGATCCCGCGCTGGTGCAGGCGGTCGACGAAGTAGCGGAAGTCGTCCGGGGAGCCGAAGCGGGACGTCGGCGCGTAGTACGACGTCACCTGGTAGCCCCACGAGCCGCCGAACGGGTGCTCCGACACCGGCAGCAGCTCGACGTGCGTGAAACCGGTTTCGACGAGGTAGTCGCCCAGCTGGTCGGCCAGTTCGCGATAATCGAGCCCGGGCCGCCACGAGCCGAGGTGGACCTCGTAGACGCTCATCGGCGCCGCGGCCCACTGCGTGGCTTCGCGCTGCGCGACCCACTCGTCGTCTTCCCACAGGTGCGCCGACTGCGTCACGACCGAAGCCGTCGCGGGCGGCTGCTCCGTGCCGAACGCCATGGGGTCGGCCTTCTCGTGCCAGTTGCCGTCGGCGCCGAGGATCCGGAACTTGTAGCAGGTGCCCGCGCCGACGCCCGGCACGAACAGCTCCCAGACGCCGGACCCGCCGAGCGAGCGCATCGGGTGCCCGCGCCCGTCCCAGCCGTTGAAGTCGCCGATCACGCGGATGCCGCGCGCGTTCGGCGCCCAGACCGCGAACGACGTCCCCTCGACCACGCCACCAGGGGTCTCGTACGACCGGACGTGCGCGCCGAGCGCCTCCCAGAGCCGTTCGTGCCGGCCCTCGCCGATCAGGTGCAGGTCGAGCTCGCCCACCGTGGGCAGCCAGCGGTACGGGTCATCGGCGGTGACGGTGTGCCCGTCGTACTCCACCTCGAGGCGGTAGTCGCCGGGGTGTTCCGGCACGGCGACGGCGAACAGCGCGTCGATCACCGGTTCCATGGGGTACTTCTCGCCGCCCGCGCAGAGCGTGACGGCTTTCGCGCCGGGCAGCAGCGCCCGGGCCACGAAGCCCTTGCCCACGGCGTGCACACCCAGCACCGAGTGCGGGTCGTGGTGGGATCCGGCGAGCAGCCGGTCGATGTCCGCGGCCGGCGGGGCCGCGGCCGGGAGGCCTTCGGGAGCCGCGTTCACGGTGTCGTCCCTCCGCTAGTGATCCGGGCGATCGAGGCGAGCGGCACGCCCAGCCAGTCCGGCCGGTTCGCGTGCTCGTAACCCACTTCGTAGACCGCCTTGTCCAGTTCGAAGGCGCGCAGCAGCTCGCCCTGGTCACGCGGGTCCGCCGCGATCGCGGCGTAGCCCTCGCAGAACGCCGCCCGGTTGCGCTCCGACCATTCGTGGGCGCGCTCGGCCAGCGCCGGCTCGTCCGGCTGGCCGACCAGCATCTGCTGGGCCGCGTAGTCGAACGACCTCAGCATGCCCGCCACGTCGCGCAACGGCGAGCGGAGCGCGTGGCGTTCTTCCACCGGCGCCGCGGGCTCGCCCTCGAAGTCGATCAGGAGCCAGCCGCCGACGGTCCGCAGCACCTGGCCGAGGTGCAGGTCGCCGTGGATGTACTGCATCTCCACCGCACCGGCGGGCAGCGTGCGCAGCTTCTCGAACGCCGCCCGCAGCTTCGGGGCGTGCGCGGCCAGCTCCGGCACCCGCCCGGCGATCGTGTCGAGCCGCTCGAGCATCGCCTTCGCCGAGCGTTCCAGCTCGTCGGCGTCCACGGGCTCGGTGCCGAGCGCCTCGGCCAGGTCCGCGTGCACCTCGGCGACGGCCCGCCCGAGCCGCTCGGCCTCGCCCGCGAAGTCGCCGCCGACCTCCCCGGCGTGCAGTTCCGGCGCGGCCATCAGGTCGCGGACGCTGGTGGTGGCCATCGCCCAGCCGTCCACCGCGTCCGAGACGAACTGCTGGAGCATGCCGACCGTGG
Source organism: Amycolatopsis sp. NPDC005003 (assembly GCF_053600695.1). Classification (NCBI taxonomy): domain Bacteria; kingdom Bacillati; phylum Actinomycetota; class Actinomycetes; order Pseudonocardiales; family Pseudonocardiaceae; genus Amycolatopsis; species Amycolatopsis sp. NPDC005003. Next base: position 184,086 of record NZ_JBSGAI010000011.1, read on the forward strand.
TCGGCTCGCCGTCCAGGTCGCCGGTGATCGAGCCGAGCGGCGCCGCGATGTGCTTGCTGCCGACGGCCTGCAGCGCGCGGTGCAGCAGCAGGTCCTTGTTCTTGCCCGGCGACAGCTTCCGGAACAGCTTGAGGATGTACTGCCCGCCGTAGACCAGGGACGTGTTGCTCTGCTCCGACGTGATCGGCCGCGCCCGCAGGCCGGTCTCCAGCTCCACGCCGGGCTCGTGTTCGAAGACCAGCGACCCCACGGTCTCCTCGCGGGCCATCAGGTCCAGCAGCACTCCGGTGACGTCCAGGTCGCCGGACGCCTCGTAGGCGTTGAGGTCGCCGACCGCGCCGATCCAGCTGGTCGACGCGATCTCCGGCGGGTGCGTCCGCCGGCCCACCAGCAGCTGGTAGGGCTCCCGCCGGTCGTCCTGGGCCACCTCCACGACCACGTGCAGCAGCTGCGGATCACCGGACACCAGCTCGGTCACACCGAGCGGCCGGACGCCGGTCACCGGCCGGTCCTTGCCGGCGAACCAGCGCTGTTCGGGCAGCCAGCGCTTCAGGTCCTCGGTCAGGTCGTCGACCAGCTCGCGCGGGTCGGACAAGGGACTCACCTCGCTTCGCCTTCGTCTCCCGGGCTCGTCAGCTGGAACCAGTAGAAGCCGTGCCCGGGCAGCGTCAGCAGGTACGACAGGTCCCCGATGCTGGGGAACCGCACGCCGCCGGTGAGCTCCACCGGCGTGCACCCGCGGTGCGCGGACAGATCGAGCTCCACCGGCTGCGGGAACCGGGAGAGGTTGTTCACGCAGAGCACGACGTCTTCGCCGCCGTCCGGGCGCCGCCACTGGCGCTTGTAGGCCAGCACGCTCGGGTTGGACCCGCCGAGGTCGACGAACTCGCCTTCGGCGAACGCGTGGTGCTGCTTGCGCACCTCGATCATCCGGCGGGTCCAGTTGAGCAGCGAGGCGTCGTTGTTCGACTGGGCCTCGACGTTCAGGCCCTGGTAGCCGTACACCGGGTCCATGATCACCGGCAGGTAGATGCGGCCGGGGTCGCAGGAGGAGAACCCGGCGTTGCGGTCCGGGGTCCACTGCATGGGGGTGCGCACCGCGTCGCGGTCGCCGAGCCAGATGTTGTCTCCCATGCCGATCTCGTCACCGTAGTACAGAACGGGTGAACCCGGCAGGGACAGCAGCATCGCGGTGAACAGCTCCTGCTGGTTCCGGTCGTTGTCCAGCAGCGGCGCGAGCCTTCGGCGGATCCCGATGTTGGCCTTCATGCGCGGGTCCTTGGCGTACTCCGCGTACATGTAGTCGCGCTCTTCGTCGGTGACCATCTCGAGGGTCAGCTCGTCGTGGTTGCGCAGGAAGATGCCCCACTGGGTGCCGGCGGGGATTTCCGGGGTCTGGTCGAGGATCTCCGAGATCGGGAAGCGCGACTCGCGGCGCACGGCCATGAAGATCCGCGGCATCAGGGGGAAGTGGAACGCCATGTGGCACTCGTCGCCGCCGACCGCCGGGTCGCCGAAGTACTCGACGACGTCCGAGGGCCACTGGTTGGCTTCGGCGAGCAGGATCCGGCCCGGGTACTCGTCGTCGACGACCTTCCGGCAGCGCTTGAGGAATTCGTGCGTGCGCGGCAGGTTCTCGCAGTTCGTGCCCTCCTGCTCGAACAGGTACGGCACGGCGTCCAGGCGGAACCCGTCGATGCCCAGGTCGAGCCAGAAGCGCAGGACGTCGATCATCGCGTTCTGGACGTCGACGTTCTCGTAGTTCAGGTCCGGCTGGTGGGAGAAGAACCGGTGCCAGTAGAACTGGCCGCGGACCGGGTCGTAGGTCCAGTTCGACGTCTCGGTGTCGACGAAGATGATCCGCGCGTCGGCGTAGCGGGAGTCGTCGTCGCTCCACACGTAGTAGTCGCCGTACGGGCCGTCGGGCTCGCTGCGGGACTGCTGGAACCACGGGTGCGCGTCCGATGTGTGGTTGAGCACCAGGTCGGTGATCACCCGGATGCCGCGCCGGTGCGCCTCGTTGAGCAAGAAGACGAAGTCCTCGACGCTGCCGAACTCCGGCAGCACCGCGCGGAAGTCACTGATGTCGTACCCGCCGTCGCGCAGCGGCGAGGCGTAGAACGGCGGCAGCCACAGGCAGTCGATGCCCAGCCAGGCCAGGTAGTCGAGCCGCCCGGCCAGGCCTCTCAGGTCGCCGGTGCCGTCGCCGTTCGAGTCGGCGAACGCGCGCACCAGCACTTCGTAGAACACCGCGCCCTTGAACCACTCCGGGTTGCTCGGCGCCTGCTGCGCCGACCGGAAGTCCCCGGCCTGCGGTTCCACGAGCATGCCGTCGGCGGTCATCGCCTCGCCGGTGTGCGGCACGCCCTCCAGCCCCAACGCGGCGTCGGGCCGGGCTTCTTCCGCCATCTGTTCCACCTCAGTCCCTCGGATTCCTGTCCTTCCGTTCTCAGCCGGCCAGCCGTCGTCTCAGCGACACGACGTGCGCCACCGCCCGCCAGGGCTCGAGCCGGACGAAGTTCGCCGGGCCCCAGTCCCAGGTGTCGCCCGTGACTTCGTCGTGGGCGATGAGCCGTTCGTGCGCTTCGAAGCCGAGCGCGCCGGTGTCGAGCCAGAGCGTGCCCTCCTGGGGCCCGTACGGGTCGAGGGTGACGACCGTGACCACGGTGTCGCCGGTGGCCGGGTCCTGTTTGGAATAGGCCAGCAGCGCGTCGTTGTCGACGTGGTGGAAGTGCAGGGTGCGCATCTGCTGCAGCGCGGGGTGGGCTTTGCGGACGGCGTTGAGCTTCGCCAGCCACGGCTCCAGCGAGCGCCCTTCGGCGAGCGCGCGCTCGAAGTCGCGCGGGCGCAGCTGGTACTTCTCCGAGTCGAGGTACTCCTCGCTGCCCTCGCGGACCGGGACGTGCTCGAACAGCTCGTAGCCGGAGTAGACGCCCCACGTCGGCGAGATCGTCGCCGCGAGCGCGGCCCGCAGCGCGAACATGCCCGGGCCGCCGCGCTGCAGCGACTCGTGGAGGATGTCCGGGGTGTTGACGAACAGGTTCGGCCGGCCCTCGTTCCAGTGTTCCCGCAGGTCGATCGCGAAGTCGATCAGTTCCTGCTTGCCGGTGCGCCAGGTGAAGTAGGTGTAGCTCTGGGTGAAGCCGAGCCGGGCCAGGCCCCACAGGCGCGCCGGGCGGGTGAACGCCTCGGCCAGGAACAGCACGTCCGGGTGGGCGTCCTTGACCGACTGGATCAACCACGCCCAGAAGTCCGGCGGCTTGGTGTGCGGGTTGTCGACCCGGAAGATCTTCACCCCGTGGTCGATCCACACGGTGATGACCCGCAGCATCTCTTCGTAGACGGCCTTGGGGTCGTTGTCGAAGTTGATCGGGTAGATGTCCTGGTACTTCTTCGGCGGGTTCTCCGCGTACGCGATCGAGCCGTCCGGGCGGGTGGTGAAGAACTCGGGGTGTTTGAGCACCCACGGGTGGTCGGGGGCGGCCTGCAGCGCGAAGTCGAGCGCCACCTCCATGCCGAGCTCTTCCGCGCGCGCCACGAAGGCGTCGAAGTCCTCGAAGGTGCCGAGGTCGGGGTGGATGGCGTCGTGGCCGCCCTCGTCGGCGCCGATCGCCCACGGCGAGCCGACGTCGTCGGGCTTGGCGTCGAGGGTGTTGTTGGGTCCCTTGCGGTTGACTCGCCCGATCGGGTGAATCGGCGGGAGGTAGACGACGTCGAAGCCCATGTTCGCGACCCGGTCGAGCGCGGTCGCGGCGGTGGCGAAGGTGCCGTGCACCGGCTTGCCTTCGGCGTCGAGGCCGCCGGTGCTGCGGGGGAACAGCTCGTACCAGGAGCCGTACGCGGCGCGGCGGCGGTCGACCCAGATCTTGTGCGGCTTGCCCTTGGTGATCAGTTCGCGCACCGGGAACTCGTGCATGACCTGGCGGACCTCGGGCGAGAGCGCCGGCCCGACGCGCTCGGCGAGGCTGCGCTCCTCGTCGCGCAGGGCCTTCACCGCGCCGACCAGGAGCGCCTTTTCCGCCCGGCGGTCGGGGCGGCGGGAGACGCGCTCGATCAGCCGGGCGCCGTTCTCGAGGTCGTTCGCGAGGTCTTCGGGCCCCTGCCCGGCGGCGACCTTCACCTCGACGGCGTGCTCCCACGTCGCCCAGGGATCGCCCCACGCGTCGATCCGGAACGTCCACAGGCCGGTGGTGTCCGGGGCGATCACCGCGGCGAACTCGTCCGGGTGGTCGGGACCGCGCGGCACCATCCGCGTCTGGCGGGTGAGCCGGTCTCCCGGACCGCGCCACGCGACAGTCGCCGCGACGGCGTCGTGGCCCTCGCGCCAGACGGTCGCGAAGACCGGGATGTGTTCCCCCACAACGGCTTTGGCCGGATACCGGCCGCAGCTCACGCTGGGGGAGACGTCGTCGATGCCGAGCCGGCCGGTCATGGGCAACGCCCTTCGCTATGTCGGTTGGACGCAGACGGCGACAGTCTGCCTGACTCGATCAAGCGCCCACGAGGCAGGGTTCTTAAGGCTGGTACCCAGTGCACGCCGACTGAAACGCTTTCGCCGCAACGAATTTCCAGCGGATGTCCGGCAGGTTAAGCCGGCGCGCGAACGACACGCGAACCCGAACGGCCAACACCCGTACCCGAATGGACGATTCGCGTACCTGGAGGGTCGGCCCGCGTACCTGAAGGGTCGGATCGCGTACCTGGACGGTCGGCTCGCCGTCCGACCCTCTGGGTACGCAGGCCGACTCCCTGGGTACGCAGGCCGACTCCCTGGGTACGCAGGCCGACTCCCTGGGTACGCGGGCCGACCCTTCCGGTACGGGTCAGTAGGGTTCGGGCTGGGGGTCGGCGGCCAGGCGCGGGGCGCGGAGCAGGAGCAGGGAGCGGGACTGGAGGGTCACGCGGGTCTTCGCCTCGAGGACGCCGGGGTTGGCCGGGTTGCCGTCCGCGGTGCTCGTGTCCAGGGTCGGTTTGAACGTCTCCCCGTACTCGCGGCCCGGGAGGATCACCTCGGCCGGGGCGTCGCCGGCGTGCAGCCAGAGCAGCCACGAGTGGTCCGGCACCAGCTCGCCGTCGCGGTTGCGGGCCTGGCTGTTCGAGCCGTCGATCCACATGCCGAGCGTGTGCCGGTCTTCGAACCAGTCGGTCTCGCCGAACTCCTCGCCGTCCGGGCGGAACCAGACCAGGTCCGGCTTGCCGGTCGGCGTGGTCCGGCCTTCGAAGAACTCCGGCTGCCGCAGCGCCGGGCTGTTCGCGCGCAGCCGCACCACCCGGCGGGCGAAGGCGAGCATGGCCTCGGCCTCGGGGGTGTCCGGCGTCCAGTCGAACCACGACGTCTCGTCGTCGAGGCAGTACGCGTTGTTGTTGCCGCGCTGGGTCCGCCAGAACTCGTCGCCCGCGGTGATCATCGGGGTGCCGGTGGACAGCAGCAGCGTCGCGAACATGTTCCGGGCCTGGCGGGTCCGCAGGTCGCGGATCGCCGGGTCGGCCGTGTCGCCCTCGGCGCCGTGGTTCCACGAGCGGTTGTCGTTGCCGCCGTCGCGGTTGTCCTCGCCGTTGGCCTCGTTGTGCTTTTCGTTGTAGGACACCAGGTCCCGCAGCGTGAAGCCGTCGTGCGCGGTGACGAAGTTGATCGACTGCCACGGCCGCCGCAGGTTGTGGTCGTACAGGTCCGACGAACCGGACAGCCGGTAGGCGAGGTCGCGGACGCCGGTCGCGCCGCGCCAGAAGTCGCGGATCGTGTCGCGGTAGCGGCCGTTCCACTCGGCCCACTGGGCGCCGAAGCCGCCGACGCGGTAGCCCTCGCCGGTCGCGTCCCACGGCTCGGCGATCAGCTTGCACCGCGAGAGCACCGGGTCGACGGTGATCGCCGTGAGCAGCGTCGAGGCGTCGTCGAACGCTCCCCCGCGCGGCCGTCCGAGCGTGCTGGCGAGGTCGAACCGGAAGCCGTCGACGCCCATCTCCTGCGTCCAGTACCGCAGCGAGTCGGTGACCAGCCGGACCACGGTCGGCGAGCCGGCCTCCAGGGTGTTGCCGCAGCCGGTGATGTCGGCCATGTGCCCGCGGTCGGTGTGCAGGTAGTACACCGGCGCGTTCAGCCCGCGGAAGCTCAGCGTCGGCCCGTCCGGCCCGCCCTCGCAGGTGTGGTTGAACACGACGTCGAGGATCACCTCGATGCCGGCCGCGTGCAGGGCGGCCACCATCAGCCGGAACTCCTCGACTTCGTGGCCGGGCTCGCTGGCGTACGCGGCGTGCGGGGCGAAGAAGCCGAGCGGCGAGTAGCCCCAGTAGTTGTGCCGCCCGGCCCGGATCAGCGACGGCTCGTCGAGGAACGCGTGCACCGGCAGCAGCTCGACCGACGTGACGCCGAGGCGGGTCAGGTACTCGATCGCCACCGGGTGGGCCAGGCCGAGGTAGGTGCCGCGCAGCGCCTCCGGGATGAACGGGTGCTGCCGGGTGAAGCCCTTGACGTGCAGCTCGTAGACCACCGCCTCCTCGAACGGCACCTCCGGCTTGATCCCGGTGTCCGGCCCGCCGGGCGAGGTGACCACCGACAGCGGCACGCTGCCCAGGGAGTCCACAGTGGACATCGGCCCGCGCTCGGGGTCGCCGGTGAAGCCCTGGGCCGCGGTCAGGTCGGTCAGGCTGCCGGTGATCTGCCGGGCGTACGGGTCGACCAGCAGCTTGTGCGGGTTGCAGCGCAGGCCGCGGGCCGGGTCGTACGGGCCGTGGATCCGGTAGCCGTACCGCTGCCCCGGCGTCACCCCGGGCACCAGGCCGTGCCAGACGCCGAAGGTGCGCTCGGTGAGCGCGATCCGGCGTTCCGACCCGTCGGCGTCGATCAGGCACAGCTCGACGGCGTCCGCGACGGCGGACGTGATCGCGAACCGCACCCCGCCCGCCTCGGGGTGGGCCCCGAGCGGGAACGGACGGCCGGCGAGGACGTGGTCGGCGGAGGGTCGTGTGGCCATTCCTGAATCGTCCCAGATGAGTGGTGGTCCGTGCGCGCCATTACCGAGGAGTTACCCGGAGGTAACCGTCGTTCCGGCCAGCACGAAGGTGTCCGGCGGCAGGTGGGCGGCACCCCCGTCCACCGTGGCCTTCCCCCAGGTCAGCAGCGACTCCGTCGCCCCGAGCGGCAGCGTCACCGGGCCGGGGCCGAAGTTGACGGCCAGCCGCAGCCCGCCCCGGTGCAGCACGAGCCAGGACCCGTCCGGCGCGGAGTCGACGCGCAGGTCGGCGACCCGCGGGTCGGCCAGCTCGGGCCGGTCCCGCCGCAGCCGGATCAACGCGCGGTAGAGCTCCAGCATGTCCCGGTGACCGGGACGCTCCGGCTCGGTCCAGTCGAGCCGCGACCGTTCGACCGTGGCCGGATCCATCGGGTCCGGCACCTCCGATTCGCCCCAGCCGTGCCGGGAGAACTCGCGACGGCGGCCCGTGCGGACGGCCTCGGCCAGCTCCGGGTCCGGGAAGGACGCGAAGAACTGCCACGGCGTGCTCGCCGCCCACTCCTCCCCCATGAACACCATCGGCGTGAACGGCGAGCAGAACAGGATCGCCGCGCCGCAGGCCAGGCGGTCCGCCGGCACCGTCGCGGACAGCCGGTCGCCGGTGGCGCGGTTGCCGATCTGGTCGTGGTTCTGCAGGTAGCCGAGGAAGCGGTGGCCGGGCACGGTCCGCGTGTCGACCGGACGGCCGTGGGTCCGCTCCCGGAAGGACGACCAGGTCCCGGCGTGGAAGAACACCTCGCGCAGCACCCGCTCGAGCGCGTCCGGCGCGGCGAAGTCGGTGTAGTACCCGGTCGTCTCGCCGGTGAGCTTGACGTGCAGGACGTGGTGGAAGTCGTCCGACCACTGGGCGTGCAGGCCGAAGCCGCCGCGCTCGCGGGGCGTGACCAGCCGCGGGTCGTTGAGGTCCGACTCGGCGATCAGCGTCAGCGGCCGGTTCAGCGCCGCCGACAGCGCGTCGACCTCGGTGGCGAGCTGTTCGAGCAGGTGGACGGCCCGCCGGTCGAGCAGCGCGTGGACGGCGTCGAGGCGCAGCGCGTCGATGTGGAAGTCGCGGAACCAGCTCAGCGCGTTGTCGATCACGTACCGGCGGACCTCGTCGGAGCCGGGGCCGTCGAGGTTGAGGCCGGGCCCCCAGTCGTTCTGCCCGGCGAAGTAGGGCCCGAACTTGTCGAGGTAGGCGCCCGAAGGCCCGAGGTGGTTGTAGACGACGTCGAGCACGACGGCCAGCCCGCGCGCGTGGGCCGCGTCGACGAACCGCTTGAGCCCGTCCGGGCCGCCGTAGGGCTGGTGGACCGCGCCCCAGAGGACGCCGTCGTAGCCCCAGCCCGCGGTGCCGTCGAAGGCGTTCACCGGCAGCAGCTCGACGTGCGTGATGCCGAGGTCGACGAGGTGGTCGAGCCGGTCGATGGCCGCGTCGAAGGTGCCGCCCTCGGTGAACGTGCCGACGTGGAGCTCGTAGAGGACGGCGCCGGGCAGCTGGCGGCCGTGCCAGGCGTCGTCGGTCCAGCCGAACTCGCCGTGGTCGTACACGCGCGACTCCGCGTGGACGCCGTGCGGCTGCCACCGCGACCGCGGGTCGGGCAGCGGCTTCTCGTCGTCGTCGAGCAGGAAGGCGTAGTTGACGCCCTCGGCGTCGGCGTGCCACCAGCCGCCGTCGCCCTCGGTCATTTCGTGGACGCCTTCGTCGACGCTCACCCGGACCCGGCGGGCCGCCGGGGCCCACACGCTGAACTTCATGCGTCTCCTCGCACCAGCAACGCGACGGGGTACCGCTCGAACAGGGTGGCCAGGTCGCCGGTGACTTCCCGGCCGGTCAGGATGTCGGTCCAGCTGCCGGGCGGCAGCGGGAGGACCGTGTCGCGCCAGCCCCCGCCGGCTTCCAGGCCGACCGGGAGCCGGGTCACCGCGACGGCGAGGCCGGCGCTGCGCGTGTAGGCCAGGCAGTGGGCCGCCGCCGGGCCCTCGGCCCGCAGGGGCCGGTAGCCGCGGAACAGCGCGGGGTGTTCCCGGCGCAGCCGCAGCGCCTTGTGCACGACCAGCAGCTTCGCCGCGCCCGAGGCGTCGATCTCCGGCAGCTCGCCGTCGAGGATCCGGGCCAGGGTCTCGCGGCGGACGACGTAGTCGACCGGGCGGCGGTTGTCCGGGTCGACCAGGGAGAAGTCCCACAGCTCGGTGCCCTGGTAGACGTCCGGGACGCCGGGCGCGGTCAGCTGGACGAGCTTCTGCCCGAGCGAGTTCGCGTAGCCGGGCCCCTCGATGCGCTTGACGAACGCCTCGACGTCGGCGGCCAGCTCGGCGTCGTTCACGACGTCCTCGGGCCACGCGGCGACATCGGCCTCGAAGGCCTCGTCGTGGTCGGTCCAGCTGGTCCGGAGCTTGGCCTCCTTGGCCGCCTTGTCGAGGTAGTCCCGCAGCCGCGCGGGCTCGATCGGCCAGGTCGCCACCAGCGTCTGCCAGGCCAGCAGGTTCAGCGACGGCTCGCCGATCCCCCGCCGCGCGGTCCACCGCCGGACGGCCTGGGCGAACTCGCCGGGCACCTCGGCCAGCACCGCCATCCGGGCACGGGTGTCCTCGGAGCGCTTGGTGTCGTGCGTGGTCAGCGTCGTCATCGCGGCCGGATGGCCCGCCTCGCGCTCGGCGGCCAGCCGGTGGAACTCCTCGACGCCGAGGCCGAACCGGTCCGGGTTGCCGCCGACCTCGTTGAGCGCGGCGAAGCGCGTGTAGCGGTAGAACGTCGTGTCCTCGGTGCCCTTGGCCACGACCATGCCGGAGGTCTGCTGCAGCCGGGTGGCCAGCTCGCTTTCCGGGTTCTTGCGCATGACGGCGTCCAGCATCGCCAGGGGTTCGGCGAGGTCGGGCCGGGCCCGGCGGGCGCCGTCGATGGCCGCCGCCCAGTGCGCCGCGCCTTCGGGGAGGTACGAGCGGTAGACGGGGAAGGCGATCATGGTCTCGGCCACCGCCTGCCGGGCCTGCTCGGGATCGACGTACCGCAGCTGCGCGGCGATCCGGCGGACCTCGGCGACCAGGATGCGGTCGGTGACCAGGCGCCGGGCCTCGGCCTCGACGCGGTGGTAGCCGGTCTTCACGCCCAGTTCGTTCGCCAGCGCGGTGAAGTCCGGCTCGCCCGCCGGGTCGATGAAGACGCCGGCGATTTCGCGCAGGGCGTCGTAGCCGGTGGTGCCGTCGACCGGCCAGCTCTGCGGCAGGGGCTCGCCGGGGTGCAGGATCTTCTCGGCCACGATCCAGGCGTTCGGCGCGTTCTCCCGGAGCCGCCGGAAGTAGCCGCCGGGGTCCGCGAGCCCGTCGGGGTGGTCGACGCGCAGGCCGGTGACGTCGCCGTCGGCGACCCAGCGCAGCACCTCGCCGTGCGTCTCGGCGAACACCTTCGGGTCCTCGACGCGGACCGCGGCCAGGTTCGTGATGTCGAAGAACCGGCGGTAGTTCAGCTCCGCGTTGCCGCGGCGCCAGCCGATCAGGCGGTAGTGCTGGCGCTCGTGGACCTCTTGTGGCGTCCCGGATTCCGTGCCGGGGGCGATCGGGAACCGGTGGTCGTAGTAGACCAGCTCGTCACCTTCGACCGAGAGTTCCCCGACGGCGTCGTCGTCGCCGAGGACCGGCAGCAGGAGCGGGCCCCGCTCCCAGTCGATGTCGAAGAAGGACGCGTACTCCGAGTCGCGGCAGTGCTTGAGGACGTCCCACCACCAGCGGTTCGCCTTCGGCACCTCGACCGACATGTGGTTCGGCACGATGTCGACCACCAGGCCCAGCCCGAGCTCCTTCAGCAGCGCCGACAGCTCCTGGCGCGCCCCCTCGCCGCCCAGCGCGGGCCGCGCGCGCGTCGGGTCGACGACGTCGTAGCCGTGCGTCGAGCCCGGCGCCGCGTCCAGCACCGGCGACGCGTACAGCGCCCCGATGCCCAGGTCGCGCAGGTAGCCGGCGATGCCGGCCGCGTCGGCGAAGGTGAACTCCGGGCGCAGCTGCACCCGGTAGGTCGACTCCGGCACCGTCATTCGGCTTCCGTCTCCGTCCGTTGCAGCACGATCAGGGACCGGGCGGGGAGGGTGAGCCGGCCGCCGCCTTCGATCGGCTTCGCGTCGGCGGGTTCCACCTCCCCGGTCGCGGTGTCGACCACGACGGTCCAGCTCTCCCCGTAGCCGTTGCCCGGGAGCGTGGTGTCGATGTCCTCGTAGTGGGCGTTGAAGGCGAGCAGGAACGAGTTGTCCTCGACGTGCATCCCGCGCGGGTCGAGGTCGGGGATCGCCTTGCCGTTGAGGAAGACGACGACCGCCTTGCCGAAGCCGTCGTCCCAGTTCTGCTCGGTCATCTCCTCGCCGGCCGGGGTGAACCAGGCGATGTCGCCGAGCTTCTCGCCCTTGCCGACCGGGCCGCCCTGGAAGAACCGGCGGCGGCGGAACACCGGGTGCCGGCGCCGGAACGCGCCCAGCCCGGCGGTGAACTTGACCAGGTCCGCATTCTGCTTGGCCAGCTCCCAGTCCATCCAGGACAGTTCCGAGTCCTGGCAGTAGACGTTGTTGTTGCCCTGCTGGGTGCGGCCGAACTCGTCGCCGTGCAGGAGCATCGGCACGCCCTGGGACAGCATCAGTGTCGCGAGCATGTTGCGCTGCTGCCGGACGCGCAGGGTGAGGACCTCGGGGTCGTCGGTCTCGCCTTCGACCCCGCAGTTCCACGACCGGTTGTCGTCGGCGCCGTCGCGGCCGTCCTCGCCGTTGGCCTCGTTGTGCTTCTCGTTGTAGGACACCAGGTCCCGCAGCGTGAAGCCGTCGTGCGCGGTGACGAAGTTGATCGACGCGAACGGGCGGCGGCCGTCGTCCTGGTAGAGGTCCGACGAGCCGGTGATGCGCGAGGCGAACTCCCCCAGCGTGGACGGCTCGCCGCGCCAGAAGTCGCGGACGGTGTCGCGGAACTGCCCGTTCCACTCGGTCCACAGCGGCGGGAAGTTGCCCACCTGGTAGCCACCGGGGCCGACGTCCCACGGCTCGGCGATCAGCTTCACCTGGCTGACGATCGGGTCCTGCTGCACCAGGTCGAAGAACGTCGACAGCCGGTCGACGTCGTAGAACTCGCGGGCCAGCGCCGAGGCGAGGTCGAAGCGGAAGCCGTCGACGTGCATCTCCGTCACCCAGTAGCGCAGCGAATCCATGATCAGCTGCAGGGTGTGCGGGTTGCGGACGTTGAGGGAGTTCCCGGTGCCGGTGTAGTCCATGTAGTACTCGGGCTCCCCCTCCACCAGCCGGTAGTAGGCCTCGTTGTCGATGCCCCGCATCGACAGCGTCGGCCCGAGGTGGTTTCCCTCGGCCGTGTGGTTGTAAACCACGTCGAGGATGACTTCGATCCCGGCTTCGTGGAGGGCCTTGACCATGCCCTTGAACTCCTGGACCTGACCGCCCTCGCCGGGCATCGCCGCGTAGGAGTCGTGCGGCGCGAAGTACCCGATCGTGTTGTAACCCCAGTAGTTCGTCAGGCCCTTCCCGTCCAGGCCGTGATCGGTGACGAACTGGTGCACCGGCAGCAGTTCCACCGCGGTCACGCCGAGTTTCTGCAGGTGCTCGACGACGGCGGGGTGCGCGAGGCCGGCGTACGTGCCCCGCAGCGGCTCGGGCACGAACGGGTGGTTCACGGTCATGCCCTTGACGTGGGCCTCGTAGATGACCGTCTCGTTGTACGGCCGCTTCGGCTGGCGGTCGTTGCCCCAGTCGAAGAACGGGTTCGCCACCAGCGAATACGGCACGTGGCCGGCGCTGTCGTCGTCGTTGCGCTCGGCCGGGTTGTCGAACTTGTAGCCGAACAGCGACTCGTCCCACTTCACGCCGTGCGAGACGGCCTTCGCGTACGGGTCGATGAGCAGCTTGTTCGGGTTGCAGCGCAGGCCGCGCTTCGGGTCGTACGGGCCGTGCACGCGGAACCCGTAGCGCTGCCCGGGCCCGACGTTGAGCAGGTAGCCGTGGTGGACGAAGCCGTCGACCTCTTCGAGCGCGTAGCGGGTCTCCTTGCCCTCGGCGTCGAACAGGCACAGTTCGACGCGCTCGGCCACCTCGGAGAACAGGGCGAAGTTCGTCCCGACTCCGTCGTAGGTGGCGCCGAGCGGGTAGGGCGTTCCGGGCCAGGGCCGCACTGGGTTTCTCCTCGAGCTTGGTCGTGCCGGTGACGTACCACCGGGGGTCGCGCGCGAAGGGACGGTCGTTACCGGGGCAGCGGGCGGGCCGCCGCCAGCGGTGCGACCGCGGCGCGGACCCCCTGCGCGGTGAAAAAGCCGTCCACGCTGACGGGCAGGCGAATCCGCCAGTTAGGGTACTGGTCGACGGTTCCGGGCAGATTCGGCTGCCGCACCTGGCCCGCCACGTCGGCCGGCGAGGTCAGCACGAGCCGTGACGCGGCCTTCGCGAGCAGGTTGTGCAGCGCGACCACCGGGTCTTCGTCCGGAAGCCCTTCGCGCGCAACAAGATCCAGCAGTGTCCTGCGCTCTTCGGCGGCGGATTCTTCTTCGGCCTCGACGCCGCGGTCCAGCAGCCCCAGCTCGGCCCGGACCCGGACGTGCTCGCCCTTCAGCCACCCCGACACCGTGGGCAGGTCGTGCGTGGAGATGCTGGCCATGGCGTCCGGATCCCAGCTTTCCGGTCGCTTGAACGGCTGACCGGGCGCGTCCCAGTCGCGCTCGAACCACAGCACAGCGGAGCTGAGCATCCCCCGTTCGTGCATGGTTTCGGTGACGACCTCCTCGACGGTGCCGAGGTCCTCCCCCACGACGACGGCCCCGGCCCGGTGCGCTTCGAGCGCGAGCACGCCGACCATGGCTTCGGCGTCGTAGTGGACGTACGTGCCGCGGTGCGCGGGCTCGCCCGGCGGGATCCACCAGAGCCGCCACAGGCCGGCGATGTGGTCGACGCGGATGCCGTCGGCGAAGCGCAGGACGCCCCGGATGACGTCGCGGAACGGCGCGTACCCGGCCTCGGCCAGCTTGTCCGGCCGCCAGGGCGGCAGGTTCCAGTCCTGGCCCTGCTGGTTGAAGGCATCGGGCGGCGCGCCGACCCGCACGTCGGCGGCGAAGACGTCCTTGAGCGCCCACGTGTCGGCCCCACCGGGGTGCACGCCGACCGGCAGGTCGTGCACGATCCCGACGGTCATCCCGGCCTCGCGCGCGGCGGCCCGCGCCGCTTCCAGCTGAACCCGGCAGAGGTGCTGCAGCCACGCGTGGAAGGCGACGCGCTCCTTGAGCTCTTCGCGCGCCTTCGTCACCGCGGGTCCGGCGGGGTCACGCAGCTCTTCGGGCCAGTCCCGCCAGTCCCCGCCGTGCTGTTCGGCGAGTGCGCAGAAGAGGGCGAAGTCCAGCAGGTCGTCGTCTTCGGGCACCTCTTCGACGCGGTGCGGCCACAGCAGCTCGAGCGCGGCCCGCTTGGCGGTCCAGACGGCGTCGTAGTCGATCAGCTCGCCTTCGCGGTCAGGGGCCAGGGACTCGACGGCGGCCTGGGTGGCGGCGTCGGCCTGGGCGAACGTCTCGGTGGCGGTGACCCGCAGGTAGACCGGGTTGGCGAACCGACGGCTCGCCGGCGAGTAGGGCGAGCGTTCGACGGGGTGGGCGGGGCTGATCGCCTGCACCGGGTTCACCAGCAGGACGCCGGCGTCCAGTTCCGCGGCCGACCGGGCGGCGAAGGTGGCGAGGTCGGCGTAGTCGCCGATGCCCCAGGAGCCGGCCGAGTGCAGGGCGTAGAGCTGCAGCATCCACCCCCAGGCGGGCCGCACCCGCGGCAGCTTCGCCGGCACGACGGCGAGGACGACGTCCTGGTCGGCGGTGACCACCCGGTGCCACCCGAGCGGCAGGTCGGCGGGCAGTTCCCCGTCGGCCCGCCGCCGCGTCCCGTCTTCGAGGACGATTTCGGCGTCGACGCCCAGCGTTTTGCCGGTGCCTTCCCGCACGACGATCGTCGGCGGAAGGGCGGCCGGGGCTTCGCGCGCGGCGCTCAGCGCGGCGGCGATGGCCTGGTCACTGGTCGCATCGACGCCGAACTGGCCGAGTACGGCGGCGACGACGTCGTCGGCCACGTCGACCCAGACCCGGTCGGCGTTCTGGTACCGGGTGGCGACGCCGTGGAAGGCGGCGAGCTCGTGCAGGGCGGGGATCTGTTCGGGCACGGGACCAGCATTCCGGTGCCCGGCCGTTCCCGCCATCTGCGCGGCCGACGTCACCCCGCGCTGCGGTGTCCTCCCGCCTCCTTCGTGCCGAACAGCTCCTCCCACACCGGCCCCGCGAACAGCCAGATCACCGTCACGGTGCCCAGCCGCGGGAACCACCCCCACAGCGGCGCGACCCGCTCCGGCTCGCCGATCGCGAAGATCACCGCCAGCAGCGCCACCGCGGCGAGCCCGCAGGCCAGCAGGCACTTGCCCCACTCTCGCCACTCGTGGCGCGCCTTCTCCCGTCCCTGCCGCTTCGGCGGCAGTGGCGCGTGGGCGAACCGGTGCGCGAACCGCTCGTCCGCCCACCGGACCATGCTCGGCCCGAACACCACGCTGAAGCCGAGGTAGACCGCCGCGAGGCCGTGGGTGAACCCCGGCTTGCCCCCGGCCGACAGATCGAGCACGGTCGCCACCAGCACCACGACGTCGATCAGCGGGACCATGGCCAGCAGCACCGCCGAGACGCGCCGCGCCCGCAGCACGTACCGCACCGCGAGCCCCGCCGCGATGAACACCCAGAACCCGATCTCGCCCGCCGCGATGACGGCGGCCATCGGATTTTCCGCGAAGAACCTGCCGATTTCGTCCACCCCGCCACGCTCGCGCGCCGACGCGGCCGGGCGCGTCGGCGAAGGGGAGGACCGGGCGTCATCACTTCGTAGGACGCGGGCGCCGCACGCGGTGTGCTGGGATGATCAGGTGCCGCTCCCCCGCCTGCGCTCGCTCCCGGTGTGGCAGCAGGACGGCCTGATCGCGCTGGCCACCTGGCTGATCGGGTTCCTCGTCTACGCGACCGGCGCCCACCGGCTGGTGAGCGCGTACGACCACGCGCCGCTGGGGGTGCGGCTGCTGGAGCTGACCGCGTTGTGCGGGCTCGAGCTGTTCCGCCGGCGGGTGCCCCTCGCGCTCGTGCTCGCCTCGGCGGTGCTCGCGGCGGACGTCTGGCTCGGGCCGTCGCTGCCGGTGATGATCGTCTACACCGACTTCCTGTACGCGGCGACCCTCTACGGCTCCCGGCGCACCAGCCGGGTGATGATCGGCCTCGCCGCGTTCTCGGTGGTGGGCGTGCTCGCCGCGGTGCTGGTCCTCGCGCAGCAGTGGCGGACGGCGGTGCTGGCCGCGGTCGCCGTGCTGCCGTTCGTCATCACGCCCGTGTGGTGGGCGGCGAACGTCCGCCAGCAGCGCGACGTCGCCGAGTCCGAGCGGGCGAACGCGGCGCAGCTGGCGAAGATCGCGGACCTGGACCGGCGGGCGGCGGTCGCGGCCGAACGCGGGCGGATGGCCCGCGACCTGCACGACGTGATCGCCGGGCACCTTTCGGCCATCGCCATCCAGTCGGAGGCGGCGCTCTCGCTGCCGGACACGGAACTGGCGAAAGCGGTGCTGGAATCGGTGCGGGAGAACAGTGTCAGCGCCCTGGAGGAGATGCGCGCGATGATCGGGCTGCTCAAGGCCGACGGCGGCGAGGCGGAGACGACCGCGCCCGCCCGGCTCGCGGACCTGGCCAAGCTGGTGGAGTCGGCCAGGGCCAGCGGGCTGGAGGTGCACGTCGATTCCACAGTGGACTCCCGGGTGCCGCTGCCGGCGGCGGTCGACCTCACCGCGTACCGGATCGCGCAGGAGGCGCTGACCAACGCCGTCAAGCACGCCCCCGGCGGGCGGGTGGACATCGCCGTCCACCGCCTCGGCGGCGTCCTCGCGGTGGAGGTCCGCAACGACGTCCGCGGCCCGCTTCCCGCGGCCGGCGGCGGCACGGGCCTGCTGAACATGCGCGAACGCGCCGACGCGGTGGGCGGCGAGCTCACCGCGGGCCCGGCGGACGGCGGCTGGCTGGTCCGCGCGGAACTCCCGGTGGGCGGGCCGCTGTGACAACCGGGAAGCCCGTCCGCGTCCTGGTCGCCGACGACCACAGCGCCGTCCGCTTCGGCCTCACGACCATCCTCGCCCACGCCGAGGGCATCGAGGTCGTCGGCGAGGCCGCCGACGGCGCCGCCGCCGTCCGGCAGGCCAGGGCGCTGCGACCGGACGTCACCCTGATGGACGTCCGGATGCCGGGCACCGACGGCATCACCGCCACCCGGGAGCTGGTGTCCGCCGGGCTCACGCAGGTGCTCGTGCTGACCACGTTCGACCTCGACGAGTACGTGCACGGCGCACTGCGGGCCGGAGCCGCCGGATTCCTGCTCAAATCGGTCGAAGCCCCCCGGCTGATCGAAGCCGTGAAGCTCGTCGCGGCCGGCGACGGCGTGCTGGCCCCTCAGGTCACGCGGCGGCTGATCACCGCGTTCGCCGCCCGGCCGGAGGCCGCCGTCCCGCACGGCCTCGGCGACCTCACCGAGCGCGAGCGCGAGGTGCTCGGCTGCCTCGGCGAAGGCCTGTCCAACGCCCAGATCGGCACCCGGCTGCACATCGGCGAGACGACCGTGAAGACGCACGTCTCGCGCGTGCTCGCCAAACTCGGCCTGCGCTCCCGGGTGCAGGCCGCCATCCTCGCCCAGGAGACCGGCCTCACCGCCGCCGATCTGCGGAAAGACCCGTGACCTTTTAACTTCTCCTCATGGGTGAGCGGCGAACGCTGAACGTGGACGAGGTCCTGGAACGCCAGGACTCCGGAGAGCTCAAACGACGGCTGCGCGGGCGGGACCTGATCGGGTTCGGCGTCGGGATCATCATCGGCACCGGCATCTTCACCTTGGCCGGCGTCGAGGCGAAGACCCACGCGGGGCCCGCCGTGACGCTGTCGTTCGTGCTCGGCGCGGTCGTCGCCGGGCTCGCGGCGCTGTGCTACGCCGAGCTCGCCTCCAGCGTCCCGACGGCGGGAAGCGCTTACACCTACGCGTTCGCCACCCTCGGCGAGGTGTTCGCCTGGATCATCGGCTGGGACCTGCTGCTGGAGTTCGCGCTCGGCGCCGCCGTGGTGTCGCGGGGCTGGTCGGGCTACCTGGCGAACCTGCTCGGCCTGTCACCGGAGTGGTTCGGCGAAGACGCGAAGGTGAACATCGGCGCGGTGCTGATCATCGCCGTGCTGACCGTGGTCGCCGTGCTGGGGATCAAGGAGTCGGCCTGGCTGACGAACCTGCTGGTGTGCGTGAAGGTCGCGGTCTGCGTGCTGGTGCTCGCGGTCGGCCTGTTCTTCGTGCGCGGTGCCAACCTGACGCCGTTCATCCCGCCTGCTCACGCGCCCGAAGCCGGCACGACGGTGCTGGAACAACCGGTGGTCCAGGCCGCGCTCGGCCTCGAGCAGTCGGTCTACGGCATCGCGGGCATGATCACCGCGGCCGCCGTGGTCTTCTTCGCCTACACCGGCTTCGAAGCGCTCGCGAACCTGGGCGAGGAGACGCTGAACCCCCGCAAGGACCTGCGCGTCGGCATCCTCGGCGCGCTCGGCGTGTGCGCGCTGCTCTACATCGGCGTCTCGATCGTGCTGACCGGCATGGTCCCGTTCACCGACATCGACACCGGCGCACCGCTGGCCGACGCGTTCGACCGGGTCGGCCAGCACTGGGTGGGCGCGCTGATCTCGCTCGGCGCGGTGACCGGGCTGACGTCGGTGATGATGGTCGAGCTGGTCACGATCGGGCGGATCGGGTTCGCGATGGGCCGCGACGGCCTGCTGCCCAAGGCGCTCGGCACCGCGCACCCCCGCTGGGGCACCCCGCACCGGATGACCATCGGCGGCGCCGCCCTGATCGCCGTGCTGGCCGCGTTCATCCCGATTTCGGAGCTGGCCGACATGGTGAGCATCGGCGCCCTGTCGGCGATGATCATCGTGGCGGTGGCGGTCCCGGTGCTGCGCCGCCGCCGTCCCGACCTCGACCGGCCGTTCAAGGTGCCGTTCTCGCCGGCGATCCCGGTCGTGGGCGCGCTGGCGTGCCTGTACCTGATGCTCAACCTGAACGTGCTGACGTGGATCCGGTTCGCCGCGTGGCTGGTGATCGGCCTGGTGATCTACTTCGCCTACGGCCGCCGCCACTCCCGCTTCGCGGCCGGGTCGCCGGTCAGTCCCAAAAGGACGGAGTGAGCCCGGCGGCGCGAGCGGCCCCGCGCACCACGCCGGCCTGGTCGGCGTCGACGACCACGAGGACGCCGAGGCTCCGCAGCGCCGCCGTCACCCATTCGACCGGCTGGTCGTGCCAGCCGTGGTCGCCGAAGGACGGATAAGTGTCCACAACGGACAGCAGGGTGCCTTCGGCGCCGATGCGGATGCCCGCCAGGAGCACGAAGTGGCCGCCGGGCGGGCGCCAGCGGGACGTCCACAATGGCGGGATACCGGTGTCGAGGTAGTCGAGCAGCGCGCGGTCCGGGGTGTCGTGGGCGCCGAGCTCGGCGCCGTCGATCCGGGCGAGCACCGCCACGCGCGGGACGTCCCACAGCCCGACGAGCAGGTCGAACAGGGCCTCGGTGGTCCACTCCCCCGTCACCGGCACCGCCGCGAGGGCGCCCCGCGACAGTGACCCGACGGCGGCCGCCAGCCCGGAAACCCGGGTGCCTGCCGCGGCCGGGTCGTCGACGACCGGCAGCGGGAGCCGGAAGTCGCGGCGGCCCGGCTCGCCCGGCGGGTGCACGGCCGGGCCGCGGACGGTGCCCGCGGCCGCCGCGACGACGTCCTGGTCGGGCACGTCGACCCCGGCGGCCCGCAGTGCGGCGAGCCCGCAGAACGCCGCGGCCAAGCCGTCCTTCTGGGGCAGCTCCGCCTGGGCCACCGCGGCCAGCCGAGCCCCGCCCGGCAGCCACCGCACCCCGGACAGGTCGAGCTGCCCGCCGTCGATCCCGGAAGTCATCGGTCCCCTCAGCACCTTGTCGAGCCGTCGGCCGGCGCGAAGGTCATCGCAGGCGGTCGGTGGCGCCGTCCTGACCAGGATAATGTTCTCAGTAGCGCCAAAGGTGGGCGGCGACGATCTCCTCGGCCGTGCGGTCGGCCGCCCACGCCGCGTCGGAGGCCCGGACGGCGCGGAAGGCGCCCAGCAGCTCGTCGCCGAGCACCCCGGCGATCCGCGGCGACGCCACGAGCGCGGCGTCCTGTTCCGCCGGGTTCGCCGGCAGCCGGCACACCCCGCGGGTCTCCCGTTCGCCGTCGGTCCAGCCGCCCGGGTCTTCGCCGATCGGCTCGGGCAGCGCCGGCGCGTCCTCGATCCCGGCCATCCCGGCGGCGAGCACCGCGGCCAGCGCCAGGTACGGGTTCGCCGAGGCGTCGGACGTCTTGAGCTCGACGTTCGCGTGGCCGTCGCCCAGCAGCGCCGAGCCGGGGACGTACCGCAGCGGCGCCTCCCGGTTCTCGACGCCCCAGAACGCGTACGCGCCCGCGAAGTAGCCGGGCCGCAGCCGCAGCGTCGACGGGACGCTCGGCGCGGTGATCGCGGTCAGGGCCGGCAGGTCGCGCAGCAGCCCGGCGAGGTAGCCGGCGCCGTCCCCTTCGGGCCGCCCGGTTTCCCCGGTTTCGAGAAGGTTCCGGCCGTTGCGGTGGACCGAGGTGTGCAGGTGCCACCCGTTGCCGGCCGCGTCGAGGCCGATCAGGGGCGCGAAGCTGACGGCGAGACCGTGCACCCGCGCGGCGGCGTGGATGGTCTGCCGGGCGAGCAGCTGGTCGTCGGCGGCGGACACGGGATCGGTGGCGGCGAGGGAGAGCTCGAGCTGCGCGACGCCGTACTCGGCGTGGAGCTGGCCGATCCGCAGGCCGTTGGCCGCGAAGTCGTGCAGGAGGGCCCCGACGAAGCCGTCGAGCGGGACGAGGGCGTGCGGGCTGTAGGCGGGCCCGGGGTGCCCGGGGTTCTCGGTGATGCCGGCACTGCCCGCCGGCGCGACGGCGAACTCGAGTTCGTAGCCGGCCCGGAATTCGAGCCCGCGCTTCGCGCCCTCGGCAACCTGGGCTTCGAGGACGGCGCGCTGGCAGTAGGGCCAGGGATCACCGTCCCGGGTGAGCTGCCGCACGGGCGCCCAGGCGAGCGCGGGCTGCCCGGCCAGCCGCCGCAGCCGCTCGACGACGGGCACGAGCCGGATGTCCCCGGAGGGCGTGCCGAGGTTTTCGTGGGCGTAGGTGATGGCGTCATGGCTGTCGAAGACGGCGAAGAGCGAGGTCGCCCCGACACCCCGCGTGGCGGCATCGGCCAGCCCGGCCACGG
Source organism: Amycolatopsis sp. NPDC005003 (assembly GCF_053600695.1). Classification (NCBI taxonomy): domain Bacteria; kingdom Bacillati; phylum Actinomycetota; class Actinomycetes; order Pseudonocardiales; family Pseudonocardiaceae; genus Amycolatopsis; species Amycolatopsis sp. NPDC005003. The sequence goes on from NZ_JBSGAI010000011.1 coordinate 205,408, forward strand.
GCACGATCCGCGAGCGCGGGATGCCGTTGTTGTCCGCCCAGGCGAGGTGAACCCCACCCACTCCGGCGGCGGCGAAGTCCTTCGCCGCGGCCGACGCCGCCTTGGTCATGGCCACCCGCTTCCTGCCCGCCCGGGGTAAGTATCCCGGGCGGAAGTGGCGGGGGCCATCACGAACCGGCGGGGGCACCTGGCCAGGGATCCGCCGGACTGCGGCGACGGGGTTGTGGTCGCCCCGCGCTCGTCGCCTTCGCCCGGCCCGCTGCGCGACCGCCTTCGCCGCTCGCTCACCGCCCACCCGCCAGTCGACCGCCCCGCCGCAGGACCGCCCGGCCGCAGGACCGCCCGGCCGCAGGACCCACCCTCCCGGGGGTTCCGCCCCGCTTCAGCCTATCGACGGCCGCCGACGAAAACGGCCCGGAAACGTCCGGCGAGGAGGGGTTGTCCACAGCACAGCCGAGTTGTGGGCAACCACCCCGCCGCAGAGCCCACCCTCCCTGGGGGATCCGCCCCGCTCCAGCGTATCGACGGCGACCGACGAAAACGGCCCGGAAACGTCCGGCGAGGAAGGGTTGTCCACAGCACAGCCGACTTGTGGGCAACCGGCCTCGAGCCGCCCTCACCACGGCATCCGACCGCGCCCGCGCCTCCGCTGCGCCCACTGAAGCCGCTTGCCAGGCACCGTCAACGCGCCGGGCAAACACGCTCCAAACCGGCAGCCGCCGCGCCTCCACCCCAGCGGCTCGAACCGCCCAGCCGCCGCGCCTCCACCCCAGCGCCTTCACCCCAGCGGCTCGAACCGCCCACCGCACCTCACCCCAGCGACCCCACCGCCCGGCCCCCATCCCGGCTCCGCAGCGCCACCCCGGCCACCACGGCCAGCGTCCCCGCCGCCTCCGGCAGTGACGGCACCTGCCCCAGCAGCACGAACCCCATCACCCCCGCCGTCACCGGGAGCAGCGCCAGCAGCGTTGCGAACCGGGCCTGGCCCACCCGGCGCAGGACCACCTGGTCCAGCGCGTACGGCACCACCGTCGACAGCACGCCCACCCCGATCCCGAGCAGGAGCAACCGTGGCGAAGACCACACCGGGCCCGTCCCCAGTGCCAGCGGGGACAACACCACCGTCCCCGCGAAGAAGCCGATCGCCAGGCTGTCGATGCCGTCGCCGCCGACCGCCACCCTCTTGCCCAGCAGGATGTACCCCGCCCAGGCCAGGGCCGCCCCGAGGGCGAACGCCACGCCCCAGAAGCTGCCGCCGATCCGCACGTCCGCGATCGCCACCACCCCGGCCGCCACCAGGACCAGCGCGAACACGTCCCGCACCGTCCGGGAGCCGAGGGCCGCCACCACCACCGGGCCCGCGAACTCCACCGCCACCGCCGTGCCCAGGGGCAGTCTGGCGATCGCCTCGTAGAACAGCACGTTCATGCCCGCCGTCACCACGCCGAACACCATCGCCAGGAGGAGCCGCCTGCCGCGCCATGCCGCGGGGCCGGGCCGCCGCCAGGCCAGCAGGACCACCGCCGCGCCCAGGCAGCGGAGCCAGGCCACGCCCGCCGGGGTCGCGTGGCCGAAAAGGTCGACCGCCACCGCCGCTCCGGCGTACATGGAAATTCCGCTGAGAACGAACAAGAGCGGGGCGGGCACCCGGGAAAGCCGTCGGGAGGAAGTCGCCGTACTCACGACCCCATGGTGCCTGACCACGGAAAACGTCACTCTCCGGGTAAACGTCTCCTGAAATGCGGGACCCGGTTACGGCATCCGGGGTAAATCGACGTGACTCCGGTCCCACCGGCGCGGGAACACTTGCGAGCCGCGAAACGTCTGGAACAGTGGAAGCACGAACACGCGGAGCCGGAGGCGATCGCCGCCACCGGCATCAGTCCCGAAGTGGGCGTAGCTGGATCGATGGCACCGGGCGACCGGTGCCGGGACGGAGGGAGACCCCCATGACATCGCCGACGCTCACCCGCCCCGAACTGACCGCCGCCGACCGCTGTGACCGGTGCGGAGCAGCAGCTCAGGTACGAGCCATCCTCAGCACGGGTGGCGAACTGCTCTTCTGCGGGCACCACGCCCGCGAGCACGAGGCCAAGCTCAAGGAACTGTCCGCCGACATCCAGCGGTAACCCAGACGCGAAAGGCGGCCGGTGCGCACAGGCGCCGGCCGCCTTTCTGCATCTTGCAGATTGCGTGTCGGTTATCACGTTATGGCTACCAAGAGCAGTGATTTCGGACACGAAAGCAGACAGAAAATCAGACAGAATCCAGGACCACTTCGAACGCCACTTCCGCGGCGCCGAGCAGCTTCCCGTCGGCCCCCAAGGCCGAGCTGACGATCCGCGTGCCCCCGACCGCCCGGCTCACCAGGCTGCGCCGGCGCACCTCGGTGCCGACGTGCCGCAGCACCGCCTCCGGCAGCACCGTCAGCAGGTCGCCGAGGATCACCAGCTGCGGTCCCAGCAGGTTGACGACGTTGATCAGCCCGAGGGTCAGCCATTCCGCGAACTCCGCCAGCCGCGACATCGCCGCCTCCGGGTCGCGCCCCAGCTCCCGCAGCTCGAACAGGATCGCCCCGCGCGGGGTGTCCTCGGGCAGCCCGAGCGCCCGGCACAGCGCCGCCTCGCCGACCTCGGTCTCCCAGCAGCCGCTGCTGCCGCAGTAGCAGGGCCGCCCGTCGGGCCGGATGACCATGTGCCCGATCTCGCCGACGTACCCGGAGCCGCCGCGCAGCGCCGAGCCCTCGGCGATGACGCCGCCGCCGACTCCGACGTCCGCCGAGATGTACACCACGTCGGACGCCCCGCGGGCCGCCCCGCGCAGGTGCTCGGCGACCGCGCCGAACTCGGCGTCGTTGCCGACCAGGATCGGGATCTGCAGCACCCCGCCGAGCCGGTCGCCGAGCGCGACGTCGGTCCAGCGCAGGTTCGGGGCCTCGTGCACGTGCCCGTCCGCGCGCCGGACGACGCCGGGCACCGACACCCCGGCCGCCACCGGGGTCACGTCGAGGTCGCCGGCCAGGATGGCCGTCGACTCGACGACGTGGGTGATGACCTCTTCGGGCTGCCCCATCCGGCCACGCAGGTTCCAGCTGTTGCGGCCCAGGATCTGGCCGCCCAGCCCGACCAGCGCGATCGCGACGTGCTCGACCTGCAGGTCGACCGCGAGCACGACCGCCGCGTGGGGCTGGGGCAGGACCAGGAGCGAGGGGCGGCCCGCCCCTCGTCCCGGCCTCGGCACCTTCTCCTCGACGACGCCGGCTTCGGCGAGCCCGTCGACGAGGGTCTTGATCGTGCTCCGGTTGAGCCCCAGCTCCGCGGCCAGAGTCGCCCGGGTGCTCGGCCCGCCGACGTGCAGCAGCCGGAGCAGGGTCGTGCGGTTGTGCCGGCGCACCTCGTCCGGTCGAGCAACGGGCGAGCTGGTCACGGGCTTGATCATCCCATGCTGGCTCAGCGCGCCGACGCAGCCGCGCGGCGCCGGGACAGCGCGTCGACCGTGGCGGCGAGCAGCAGGACCAGACCGGTGATGATGTTGACCACCGCGGCCGGCTGCTTGAGCAGGCCCAGGCCGTTGATCACGACGGCGATCACGAGCCCGCCGACCACGGCGTCGGACACCCGGCCCTTGCCGCCGAACAGCGACGTGCCGCCGATGACGGCCGAACCGACCGCGAACAGCAGCGTGTTCAGGCCACCGGACTGCGGGCTGACCGAGCCGACCTTCGACGCGGCGACGATGCCGCCGATGGCCGCGACCGCCGAGCCGATGACGAACACGCTCGCCCGGATCTTCGGCACGTCGATACCGGCACGGCGGGCGGCTTCCTTGTTGCCGCCGACCGCGTAGACGTACCGGCCGTACTTGGTCCGGTTGAGCACGTAGGTCCCAGCCACCAGCAGGGCCAGCATGATCGGGATGACGTAGGGGACGCCCTGGATCGTCACGACCGTCTTGTTCGGCGAGCGGTCGATCGTCAGCAGCCAGGTGCCCAGCGCCGACAGCACGACAAGCACGGCGACCTTGACCAGCACCAGCGCCGTCGGCTGGACGACCAGGCCGCGCTGGAGCCGCTTGAAGTGGCTGATCAGCGTGATCACCGCGAACCCGCCGGCCGCGACGAGGAAGAAGATCCAGCTGCCGACGATGTTCAGGTTGCCGTTGGCGATCTTGTACAGGATGTCCGAGTTGCTGATGCCGATCGTGCCACCCTCACCGATGAACTGCAGGAGAACGCCCTGCCACACGATGAACAGCGCCAGCGTCACGACGAAGGACGGCATGCCGATCTTCGACACGAGGAAGCCGGTGATGCAGCCGATCGCGGTACCGACGCAGATCGACAGCAGGATCTCGAGCCAGGCGTTGGCCGGGACGCCGATCGCGACGATCAGCAGGCCGATCAGCGACAGCGCGGCACCCGCCCAGATCCGCTGGTAGGCCGACAGCAGCATGGCCAGCGCCAGGACCCCGATGAACGTGATGAACACGCCGGTGCCCATGTTGCCCAGCAGGTTCCCGTTCTGGACGTAGTGCAGTGCCATCACCGACGCGGCGACACCGGAGGCCACCCCGGCGGCGAGGTCGATCTCGCCGAGCAGCAGCACGAACACGATGCCCATCGCGATGATGATGACGCCCGCGCCCTGCGGGAACACGTTGGCGATGTTGGCCAGCGTGAAGAAGTTGTCCGACAGCGCGCTGAACAGGATGACCAGCACGAGCAGGCCGAACAGCGACGGCAGCGCGCCGAGTTCACCGGCCCGCAGGCGGGCGAAGTAGTCGCGGACGGCTTCGCCGGTTGACATCGATGTCGTGTCGATGCCGAAGTCGGAGATGGCCCCGGTGGGGGCCTGGGTCTGCGCGAGCGCGTCGGCAGGGGTGCCGACCTCGTGCTTGGCAGGGGTTTCAGTCATTTCCGGTTCTTTCTTCCCGCTCACAGGACCACGGCTTCGGGCCGGGCCAGGCCGAGGTCACCGGAGCGACCCGCGGTGATCAGCTCCACGACCTGGCCGTGGGTGACGTCCTTCGTGTGCACCTCGGCGACGAGCCGGCCGAGGTAGAGCACGGCGATGCGGTCGGCGACCTCGAACACGTCGGCCATGTTGTGGCTGATCAGCACGACCCCGAGGCCCTGCTCGGCCAGCCGGCGGACCAGGTCGAGCACCTGCCGGGTCTGCGCGACACCGAGGGCGGCGGTCGGCTCGTCGAGCACGACGACCTTGCTGTTCCACAGCACCGACTTCGCGATCGCGACGGTCTGCCGCTGGCCACCGGACAGCGAGGAGACCGGCGTGCGGACCGACTTCACGGTCCGGACCGACAGGGAGGCCAGCGTCTCGCGGGCGGCCTTCTCCATGCTGGCTTCGTCGAGCTTCCAGGAACTGCCTCGCTCGCGGCCGAGGAACATGTTCTGGACGATGTCGAGGTTGTCGGCGAGCGCGAGGTCCTGGTAGACGACCTCGATGCCGAGCTCGGCCGCGTCCTTCGGGCCGCGGATGTGGGCGTCCTGCCCGTTGAACCGCACGGCCCCCGAGTCGTACGGGTGGATGCCGGCGATGCACTTGACGAGGGTCGACTTGCCGGCACCGTTGTCGCCGACCAGTGCGGTGACCTCGCCCGCGCGCACGTCGAAGTCCACGTCGTGGAGGACGTGGACCGGGCCGAAGCTCTTGTTCAGGCCCTTGATCTCGAGAATGGGCTCACTCATGGATGGGCTTTCTCCTGGGTGGGGACCGGGCCGGGACGCGCCGTCGGGGTGCGCGTCCCGGCCCGGCTGTTCATGGGTACTACCGGGGGCTCAGGAGATGCCGAGCGAGGTGCACTTGGCGGCGAGGTCGCCACCGCAGATCTCGGTCGCCTTCACGTAGCCCTGGGTCACGACGGTCTTGACGTCCTTCGCCAGGATCGTCGTCGGGGTCAGCAGCACGGACTTGATGTCCCGGTTGTTCTTCGGGTCGTGCAGCTTGCCGGTCGCGATGGCGTCGGCCGCGGCCTTGTCACCCTTGGCCAGCGCGGCCGCCAGCTTGGCGCTCGCCTCGGCCTCTTCCTTGATCGGCTTGAAGACGGTCATGTACTGCTCGCCGCGCATGACCGCCATCAGGCCGTCGGCGGTGGCGTCCTGGCCGGTGACCGGGATCTTGCCGTTGAGGCCGTTCTTCTTGAGGATGGTGATGACCGCGCCCGCCAGGCCGTCGTTCGCCGCGACGACGCCGTCGACCCGGCCGCCGTTGGCCTGGAAGATCTGCTCGAACGTCGTGCCGCCGAGCTGGTTGTCCCAGTCGTTGATCGGCTGCTTCTGGATCCGCTTCAGCGTGCCGGCCGAGAACAGCGGGTCGAGGACGGAGTCCTGGCCCTTGGTGAACAGCGTGGCGTTGTTGTCGGTCGGGGCGCCCTCGATCTGGACGACGCCAGCGCCCGGCTTGTCCTTCAGCGCGTCCGCCATGGCCTGGCCCTGGAGCTGGCCGACCTTCTCGTTGTCGAACGAGACGTAGTACTCGGCGCTGCCGCCGAGGCTCGGGCGGTCGTAGTTGATGACCGGGATGCCCGCGGTCTTCGCCTTGGCCTCGACCGCGGCACCGACGGCCGGGTCGGACGGGGCGATGATCAGGACCTTGACGCCGGAGCTGATGAAGCCGTCGGCCAGGGTCGAGAACTTCTGGGCGTCGCCCTGGGCGTTCTGGACGTCGGCGTCGAAGCCCTGCGCCGCGAGCGCGGCCTGCAGCATCGGCTTGTCGAAGGCTTCCCAGCGGGCCGAGCTGGCGGTCTCCGGCAGGATCACGCCGACCTTGCCGTTGGCGCCGGCACCGGCCGGGGCGGACGAGGAAGCGGAGTTGCTCCCCGTGCCCCCGCTGTTCGAACTGTTGGTACCGCAGGCGGTCAGCACCAGGCCGGCGCTCACCGTCGCGGCGAGGAGGGTAAGGGTTCTGCTGCGCATCCTCGTTCCTTCCGGATCCAAGCATTGGTGACGAGCGGCCGTCGGCGTGTGCGTCGGGCCAGCACGGCGGTGATCCGGGAGGCCCGGCGCACCGTCGCGCATATGTTGTGGGCGACAACATATGCCGCTGAGCGGCTGCGGGGAAGATAGCTGGATCGATTAAATGACACCAATTGGACACGGTTCGGCAACACGGGCTGAACCTCGCCCGGAAAGAGTAGATCCGCTGACGATGTGATCGCCAGCACTCACCGTTAGTTACATCCAGGTTTCATCAAGGCGTGATGTTAGGCCGGTGGTGTGCACCGAGCGCAACTCGTGGCGAACCCACGACCCGCCGCCGCGATTGGTCGCCGACTTGCGGAGTTCGGGCCGCGTGGTGCCCGGAAGGCCACCGGACAGGGGACGAAGAGGCGGCTCGCCGGTGACAGAGCGATACGCTGCGTCACAAGCCTGGCGGTGCGGTGATCCGGCCGTTCCGGGAACGGACGGTGACCGCCGGAACTTCAGCCTCTCGGGCGACAACACCCGGGATCCGGCGTCACCAGGACCGCAGCGTCACGATCCGCTCCTCCAGCTGCTCGACGGTGGCCATCGCGGTCACCGGGCCGCCGCAGACCCGCCGCAGCTCGTTGTGGATGGCGCCGTGCGGCTTCTTCGTGCGGTGGTGGTACATCCCCACCAGCGCGTTCAGCTCCTTGCGCAACGCACCCAGCCGCTCGCTCACCGACTGCGGGCGGGCCGCCGGCGGCGGTGCTTCGTCCTTGGCCGGCTTGCGGCGCTTCTCGTCCGCGATCTGCTCTTCCTGCCGCTTGCGCAGCAGCGCCCGGACCTGGTCCGGCTCCAGCAGGCCGGGCAGCCCCAGGTACTCCTGCTCCTCGTCCGAGCCCGAGAACACCGCGGTGCCGAACGAGTTGCCGTCGTAGATCACCTGGTCGAGCTCGGCCGAGGCGCCCAGCGAGGTGAACGCCTTCTCCTCTTCGCCCGGTTCGTCCTCGGTGCGGTTGGCCTGGGCGAGGAGCTCGTCCTCCCAGCCTTCCTTCTCCCGGTGCGGCTTGCCGAGGACGTGGTCGCGCTGCGCCTCCAGCTCGCTGGCCAGCTCCAGCAGCACCGGCACCGACGGCAGGAACACGCTCGCCGTCTCGCCCTTCTTGCGCGCTCGCACGTACCGGCCGATCGCCTGGGCGAAGAACAGCGGGGTCGAGGCGCTCGTCGCGTACACGCCCACGGCCAGGCGCGGGACGTCGACGCCTTCGGAGACCATCCGGACCGCCACGATCCAGCGCTCGTTCGTCTCGGAGAACTCCTTGATCCGGCCCGAGGCCTTCGGGTCGTCCGAGAGCACCAGCGTCGGCATCTCGCCCGAGATGCGCTCCAGGATCTTCGCGTACGCCCGCGCCGACTCCTGGTCGGTCGCGATCACCAGGCCGCCCGCGTCCGGCACGCTCTGGCGGACCTGCGACAACCGGGTGTCGGCGGCCTGCAGCACCGCCGGGATCCACTCGCCCGCCGGGTCGAGCGCCGTGCGCCACGCCCGGGCGTTCTGCTCCGCCGTCAGCGGCTCGCCGAGCCGGGCGGTGAACTCCTCCCCCGCGCTGGTGCGCCAGGAGGCCTCCCCCGAGTACGCCAGGAAGACGACCGGCCGGACCACGCCGTCGGCCAGCGCGTCCGCGTAGCCGTATGCGTGGTCGGCCTTGCTGCGCTGGAAGCCGCCCGCGTCCGGCTCGTACGTCACGAACGGGATGGCCGAGTCGTCGGACCGGAACGGCGTCCCGGTCAAGGACAGCCGCCGGACGGCCGGGGTGAAGGCCTCGCGGATCGCGTCGCCCCAGCTCTTCGCGTCGCCGCCGTGGTGGATCTCGTCGAGGATGACCAGCGTCTTGCGGTTCTCCGTGCGCACCCGGTGCAGCGTCGGGTGCGCCGCGACCTGCGCGTACGTCAGCGCGACGCCGTTGTAGTCGGACGAGGTGACGCCGGTGGTGTTGCGGAAGTTCGAGTCGATGGCGATGCCGGCCGCCGCGGCCGAGGCCGCCCACTGGTGCTTGAGGTGCTCGGTCGGCGTGACGATGGTGATCGCCTCGACCGTGCGGTCGCTCAGCAGTTCTGCGGCGATCCGGAGGCCGAACACCGTCTTGCCGGCACCGGGCGTCGCCACCGCGAGGAAGTCCTTCGGCTTCTGCGTCAGGTACTTGGTGAGCGCCCGCCGCTGCCACGCCCGCAGCGGGCGCGCGGTCGAGTCCTTCTCCGCGGGAGGCGCCCCGAGCTGCGTCTCCGTCATCGCCGGTCCTCCCCCTCGCTCAACTGCCTCAAGTGCTGTGACGTGCGAAAACCCTCACTGTGGTACCGACTGCTGCTGCATCGGGCGGCCGGCGGCTCCGGTGAGGGCACGGCGGCGAGTCTACCGGCCGGGTCCGACACTTCCGGGCACCGGCACGGGTGACGTCCGCCGACACGCCCGGCCGCAGGGGGTGTGACGAGCCAAATCAGCACGGATGGACCATGCTGGACACGTCATGGGTGAGGTGCAGCCGTCCGCAGCGACGAAGGTGGCCCGCAAGGGGCCGTGGCGGCTCGTCACGCGCACGTTCGCCAAGGCCTGGGAGGGCAACATCTTCTCCGAGGCCGCCGAGGCGGCCTTCTGGCAGACGCTGTCCCTGCCGCCGCTGCTGCTCGGGCTCCTGGGCGCGCTGGGCTTCGTCGGCGAGTGGTTCGGCGCCGGCGTCGTCACGGCGGTGCACGACCGGATCATCGGCTTCTGCCGGACGGTCTTCAGCACGAACGCCGTCCAGGACATCATCGAACCGACCGTGAACAGCATCCTCACCGTCGGCAAGGGCGAGATCGTCTCGGTCGGCTTCCTCATCTCCCTGTGGGCGGGTTCGTCGGCGATGTCGTCGTTCGTGGACGCCATCACCGTCGCGCACGACCAGTACGGCGTCCGCAACGACGTCTGGCAGCGGATCTTCGCGCTCCTGCTGTACCTGTGCGGCCTGGTGATCCTGGTCGTCGGGCTGCCGCTGCTGGCGATCGGCCCGGACCTGCTGCCGGAGTTCTTCCCGGCCGCCTGGCGCCCGACCGTGACGTCGTGGGTGAGCGCGCTCTACTTCCCGACCCTCGGCGTGATGATCACCCTGGCGCTGACCACGTTGTACAAGCTCGCCCTGCCGCGGAAGCTGCCGTGGCACCGCGGGCTGCCCGGCGCGGTGCTCGCCATGGTCGTGTTCCTGCTCTCTTCGGTCGGCCTGCGCGTCTACCTGAACTGGATCACCAAGACCGGCTACACCTACGGCGCGCTGGCCGCTCCGATCGCGTTCCTGCTGCTGATGTTCTTCATCGGGCTGGCCGTGGTCGGCGGGGCGTACTTCAACAGCGCGATCCAGGAGCTGTGGCCGGCGAAGGCGACGCGGCGGCAGCGGCGCAAGTGGCGGCGGCTGGAGATGGAACGCGCCTCCGAGCGGCTGCGCTCCGAGGAGGGCCGCAAGCTGTGGGAGCGCTCGACCACGCCGCTGAAGCGCCCGCGCGCCGAAGACGTCTCCGCCAACGGCAACGAGCCCGAGCCGTCCGAAGAGGACACGCCGTCACCGAGCGCGCCCGAACCGGCACCCAGCGCTGCTCAGGGTCGTGGGTCCACCGAAGGGACGACCCGGAATCCACCCCCAGACTGAGTCGCTCCTCAGGTCGGACATGGGACGCTTCCCCGGTCACTGACGCAGGCGTCGGTCGCCGCGTCATTCCCGAGGGGGTTTCCAAGTCATGTCCGTGCTGGCCAGACTGAGCCTGCGCAACCGAAGCCTGATCGGCCTGCTCGCGCTGGTGGTCGTCGGCTTCGGCGCCTTCGCGCTGCCGCAGCTCAAACAGCAGCTCTTCCCGTCCCTGCAGTTCCCGCAGGCCCAGATCGTCACCGCGTACCCGGGCGCCTCGCCGGACGCGGTCGACCGGCAGGTCTCCGAGCCGCTCGAAGGCGGGCTCCAGGGGCTGAAGGGCCTCGAACAGATCACGTCGACGTCGTCGGACGGCGTCTCGCGCGTCGTCGCGCAGTTCGAGTTCGGCACGGACATCGACGCCGCCGTCTCGCAGATCCAGCAGGTGGTCAACCAGGTCCGGCCCCGGCTGCCGCAGAACAGCGAGCCCGCCGTGTCCGCGGGCAGCACCGACGACCTGCCGGTCGTGCTCGTCGCCGCGGGCACCACCGGCGACCCGCAGGCGCTCGCGCCCGCGCTGACCGACCAGGTCGCGCCGGAGCTGCGGAAGATCGACGGCGTCCGCACGGTGACCGTCACCGGTGTGCAGCAGCCGCGCGTCACGATCACGCTCGACTACGCGAAGCTGGCCGCGGCGGGGGTCGACCCGGCGTCGGTCGCCACCACGCTGCAGACGGCCGGGGCCGCGGTGCCGGCCGGGACGCTGACCGAGAACGGCAAGACGCTGTCGGTGCAGGTCGGCGGCGGGCAGACCACTGTGGACAGTCTCCGCAACCTGTACCTGACGCCCACCGCGCGGGCGGGTGCCCCGGCCCGTGGCCCGGTCAAGCTGGGTGACGTCGCCGACGTCCAGGCCGGGTTCGCGCCGCCGACGTCGATCACGCGCACCAACGGCAAGCCCAGCCTCGGCCTCTCGATCACCATGGTGGACAACGGGAACGCCGTCGCGATCTCCGACGCCGTCCGGAGCAAGCTGCCGGACCTGGGGAAGAAGACCGGCGCCGAGATGAGCGTCGTGTTCGACCAGGGCACCCCGGTGAAGGACGCGATCAGCGGCCTGACCACCGAAGGCCTGCTGGGCCTGGCCTTCGCCGTCGTCGTCATCCTGCTGTTCCTGCTGTCGGTGCGCTCGACGCTGGTGACCGCGGTGTCGATCCCGCTGTCGGTGGTCGTCGCGCTGCTGGCGCTGTGGACCGGCGACCTGTCGCTCAACCTGCTCACCCTCGGCGCGCTGACCATCGCGATCGGCCGGGTGGTCGACGACTCGATCGTCGTGCTGGAGAACATCAAACGGCATCTTGCCTACGGCGAGGAGAAGGACCGCGCGGTGCTCGACGGCGTCCGCGAGGTGGCCGGCGCGGTGACGTCGTCCACGCTGACGACCGTCGCGGTGTTCCTGCCGATCGCGTTCGTCGGCGGGTTCGTCGGCGAGCTGTTCTCGCCCTTCGCGATCACCGTGACGGTGGCGCTGCTGGCGTCGCTGCTCGTCTCGCTGACCGTGGTTCCCGTGCTGGCGTACTGGTTCCTGAAGCGGCCGGAGGTCCCGGCGGACGCCGTCGAGGCCGAACGGGCGCGTGCGGCGGCCGTCGAGAAGGAGCGCCGCAGCGTCCTGCAGCGCGCCTACCTGCCGGTGATCCGGTTCGCGACCCGGCGGCGGCTGACCGTCGTCCTGCTGGCCCTGCTGATCTTCGCGGGCACGGTCGGGCTGGCGACGCGGCTGAACACGAACTTCCTCGACCAGTCCGGCGGGACCACGCTGAACATGACGCAGAAGCTGCCCGCCGGCACCAGCGTCGAGGCGAAGGAGAAGGCGGCCACGGCCGTCGAGCAGGCCCTCGCGGCCGAGCCCGCGGTGCAGACCTACCAGGTCAGCATCGGTGGCGGTGGCGCGTTCGGCTTCGGCGGCGGGACCAACACGAGCATCTCCGTCACCGTCGCCAAGGACACCGATCTCAACGCGCTGTCGGACCGGCTGCGGTCGAAGCTGACGTCCCGGCCCGAGCTGGGCGAGGTCAAGATCGGGGCGGACGCGTCCGGGTTCAACTCCGACCAGGTCTCGGTCACGGTGACCGCGCCGTCGGAGGCCGCGCTGAAGCCGGCGTCCGACCAGGTGGTGCAGGCGCTGCGCGGGGTGTCCGGGCTCGCCGAGGTGTCGAGCGACCTGAGCGTCGGCTCGCCGCGGGTGCAGGTCGAGGTGGACGACGCCGCGGCCGCCGCGCGCGGGCTGTCGGCGAGCACCATCGGGCAGATCGCCAACCAGGCGATCGCCGGGCGCACGGTGACGCAGCTGCCGGTCGGCGGGCAGCGCACGGACATCGTGCTGCGCGCCGGCACGGCTCCGGTGACGGTCGACCAGGTGCGCGGGCTGCCGATCCCGGGCCCGGGCGGCGTCGTCCGGCTCGACGAGGTGGCTCGCGTGTCCACTGTGGACGGACCGGCGTCGGTGCGGCGCACCGGCGGCGACCTGAGCACCACGGTGACCGCGAAGAACACCGGCGACGACCTGAGCAAGACGACCGCGGACATCAAGTCCAAACTGGACGGACTGACGTTCACCGGCGGTGCGGCGTACTCGCTCGGCGGCGTCAGCCAGGACCAGCAGGAGGCGTTCTCGAACCTGTTCCTGGCGCTGCTCGCGGCCATCGCGATCGTGTTCCTGATCATGGTGGCGACGTTCCGGAGCCTGATCCAGCCGCTGATCCTGCTGGTGTCGATCCCGTTCGCGGCGACCGGCGCGATCGGGCTGCTGCTGGCCACCGGCACCGCGCTCGGCCTGCCGGCGCTGATCGGGATGCTGATGCTGGTCGGCATCGTCGTGACCAACGCGATCGTGCTGATCGACCTGATCAACCAGTACCGGGCGGAGGGGATGAGCGTCGCCGACGCCGTCACCGAAGGCGGCCGCCGCCGGCTGCGGCCGATCCTGATGACCGCGGCGGCGACCATCTTCGCGCTGGTCCCGATGGCACTGGGCATCACCGGCCAGGGCGGCTTCATCGGCCAGCCCCTCGCCATCGTGGTGATCGGCGGCCTGGTCAGCTCCACCCTGCTGACCCTGGTCCTGGTCCCCACCCTCTACACGATGGTCGAGACCCGCAAGGAACGCCGCCGCGCCCGCCGCGACGCCCGCCGCACCCCGGCCCAGGCCCCGGAATCGGAGTCCCTCAACCCGGAACTCGCGTGATTTGAGCCGGATCTCGCGTGATTGGGGCCGTAACTCGCGAGTTACGGCCCCAATCACGTGAATGACGGGCCTGATCACGCGAGTTACGGGTTACTGGCGGAAGCGGTAGGTCTTGCTGTCGAAGAGGATGCAGATGCTCGGGGACATGACCACCACGCGGAGGGTGTTGTCGCGCTCGTCGAAGTCGATGCCTTCGACCTCGAACGAGCCCGAGCAGCCGCTGCGGAGCGGGAGCTGGCCCAGCGAGGTGACGTGGGCGGTGACGTCGGAGCCGTTCAACACCGCAGCCAGGTCGACCTGGAGCAGGGGTTTCGTGGTGCCGAAGAGGCTGCCGTCCGGGTCGTCGGACGCGCAGAGCAGGCGGGTCGCCGTCTGGAAGTCGCAGCCCTGGACGTCGCGGACCGGGTGATCCAGGCGGATGGCCGCCGCGTAGGGCAGGTTCTGCGCCGGGTCCTTCGCGACCACGCCGGGCATCGGGTGCACCAGGAGCCGGGTCATCGTGCCCCACTCCCCCGCCACCAGCCAGCGGGCGTCCGGCGACACCGCGGCGAAGGAGTTGTTGTTCGCTTCCCACGACTCGAGGGTGTGCTTGTAGTTGGCCCACGAGCCGTCCGGGGCCTGGACGCGGAAGAGCTTCGCGCCGCGGTCGTCACGCTGGTAGGGCTCGACGTACCAGCCCTGGGCCGAGCCGGGGTCGCCGACGTGGTTCCAGCCCTGCGAGTTCAGGTCGGCCGGGATCGTGCCGATCCCGGTGTAGCGGATCGTCGTGCCCGAGGGGCGCACGATCGTCGCGAGGCCCTGGCTCTCGTCGAGGGCCCGGGCGTTGTCGGAGCCGACCTCCGTCCAGCCGGTGACGGCCTGGGCCAGCGCGGGCGAGGCCACGGCGAGCAGGGCGGCGAGGGTGAGCACGATCCCGGTTCTGCGCATGTGCGACTCCGGTGGGTGAGAGGACCTGGCTCGGGAGGATTTACCAGGCCTCGCCCGACGAGCACACCCGCCGAATGAAGGTTATTCACGTTTGTTCGACATCTTGTCCGATTCCGGACAGCAGAAAGCCCCGGCGGGGACACCCGCCGGGGACCTCAGGCCCGGCTCAGTTGCCCGGACGGAGACTGTCGTAGATCTCCTTGCAGGCCGGGCAGACCGGCGACCCGGGCTTCGGCGACTTCGTCACCGGGAAGACCTCGCCGCACAGCGCCACCACGTGAGTGCCCATGACCGCGCTCTCGGCGATCTTGTTCTTCTTCACGTAGTGGAACATCTTCGGCGAGTCGTCGTCGGTGGTGTCCGT
The DNA here is from genome assembly GCF_053600695.1 of Amycolatopsis sp. NPDC005003. NCBI lineage: Bacteria > Bacillati > Actinomycetota > Actinomycetes > Pseudonocardiales > Pseudonocardiaceae > Amycolatopsis > Amycolatopsis sp. NPDC005003. The sequence goes on from NZ_JBSGAI010000011.1 coordinate 220,518, forward strand.
GCCCTCGGGCGTGGTTTCCGGCTTCGTCAGCGTCTCGGTGCTCACCCGTCCATTGTGCCCGAGTCCCCGCGCGGAAGGTCTCCGGCCTGGCAGGATCCCCGGCATGTTCCAGAAGGTGCTCGCGACGTTCGGCTCCGGCGGCGCGCGGATCGACGCCCGCCTCCTCGACTCCACCGCCGCCCCCGGCCGCCCGCTGCACGGCGAGGTCCTGCTGCTCGGCGGCGAGGTCGACCAGGAGATCAACGGGCTCGCGGTGACGCTGCTGGCCCGGGTCCAGGTGCCCGGCGGCAAGACGGAAGACCTCCCGTTCGGCACCCAGCCGCTGGTCGGCAGCGAAACCATCCGGGCCGGGCAGCAGGTCCGGGTGCCGTTCGAGGTGCCGCTGCCCTGGGAGACGCCGGTGACCAGCGTCTACGCCAAGCCGCTCACCGGCATGGCGGTCGGCGTCCGGGCCGAGCTCGACCTGGCCGCCGCGGTCAGCGACCCGTTCGACGCCGACGCCGTCGCGATCGAGCCGCTCCCGGCGCAGAAGCGGGTCCTCGACGCGCTGAGCCGGATCGGCTTCACCTTCCGCGAGGCGGTCCTCGAGCAGGGCCGGGTCGACGGCGCCCGCCAGCAGCTGCCGTTCTTCCAGGAGATCCGCTTCACGCCTTCGCCACGCTTCGCGAACGTCTTCTCTCAGGTCGCGGTCACCTTCCTGACCTCGGCCGAACGCACCGACGTCGTGCTGGAGGTCACCAAGCGGGTCCGCGTCAGCAAGACCGGCGGGTTCGGCGGCCGCGGCCAGGACTTCCTCGGCATGTTCACCATGAAGCCGGACGTGAACTGGGAGAAGCAGCTCGAAGACTGGCTCGACCTCCTCGCCCGGCCGCGCGGGATCTTCGACTGATGCGCTGGCCCGACGCGGTCGCCGTGCTCGGCGGCACGTCCGAGGCGTGGCCGCGGCTGCAAGCCCGGTACGCCGAACCCCACCGCCGTTACCACACGCTCACCCACGCGGCCGCCGTCGCGCGCGACTCCGCCTGGCTGGCCGAAGGCCTCGGCGACACCGACCGCGCGATCGTCGCCGTCGCGGCCTGGACGCACGACGTCGTGTACGACGCGAAGCCCGGCGAAGACGAACGAGCCAGCGCCGCCTGGGCCCGCGAGGCCCTGGCCGGGGTGCCCGAAGCGCACGTCGAGCGGGTCGAAGGCCTGATCCTCGCGACCATCGGGCACGACGCACCGCCGGACGACCTCCTGGCCACCGCCCTCCTCGACGCCGACCTCGCCGTCCTCGGCGCGCCCGAAGAGCAGTACGCGGCGTACGCCCGCGGAGTGCGCGAGGAGTACGCGAAGTACCCCGACGACGTCTGGCGCGAAGGCCGCATCGCCGTCCTGGAGCGCATGCTGGGGCGCGAGCTCTACCGCAGCGAAGCCGCGCGGACACGCTGGGCGAGCGCCGCCGAAAAGAACCTGACCGCCGAGCTGACCCACTGGCGCGGCGAGCGGACCGATCACCGATGATGGTCCCTCGTGACCACCCCACTCCACCTGCACGAAGAGATCGCCTCGGCGCTGCGTGACGGGCACCCCGTCGTCGCGCTGGAGAGCACCATCCTGTCCCACGGCCTGCCGCCGGGCCGCAACCTCGACGTCGCCCGCCGGCTCGAAGGCGTGGTCCGCGACGGCGGCGCCGTCCCGGCCACCATCGCGGTGCTCGACGGGCGGGTCGTCGTCGGCCTCTCCCCCGCCGAGCTCGAGCGCGTCTGCGCGCCGGACGCCGGCCTCGACAAGCTCTCCCTGCGCGACCTCGGCCCGGCCGTCGGCCTCGGCCGCTCCGGCGCGACGACCGTGGCGAGCACGTCGGCGCTGGCCGCCGCGGCCGGCATCGGCATGTTCGCCACCGGCGGACTCGGCGGCGTGCACGTCGGCGCGTCGCAGTCGTGGGACGTCTCGGCGGACCTCGGCGTGCTCGCGAAGGTGCCGACCGTGGTCGTCTGCTCCGGGGTGAAGTCGGTGCTCGACATCCCGGCCACCCTCGAGGTGCTGGAGACGAACTCGGTGCCGGTGCTGGGCTACCGCACCGGCGACTTCCCGGCGTTCTACCTGCGTTCGTCGGGGCACCAGGTCGGCTGGCGGGTCGACGACCCGAAGCAGGCCGCCGCGGTGATCGACGCGCACCGCGCGTACGCGGATTCCGGTGTCCTGCTGGCGAACCCGATCCCCGAAGCGTCCGAAATGGACAGGGAACTGCACGACCGGCTGCTCGCCGAGGGCCTCGCGCTGGTCGAGGCGCAGGGCGTGCACGGCGCCGACGTCACGCCGGTGCTGCTGGAGCACTTCCACACCGCCAGCGGCGGCGTGAGCATCGATGCGAACGAGGCGCTGGTGCTCAACAACGCGAAGCTGGCCACTGAAGTCGCGGTGGCGCTGGCATGAGCGAGCTTGCGAGTGAATCATCCAACGCCGGCGGGATCGTGGTGGTCGGCGACGCCGCCCTGGACGTGATCGCCCGGCACGACAAGCCGTTGCCGCACGGCGGCGACGCCCGCGCGAAGATCCGCTTCACCGGCGGCGGCTCGGGCGCCAACACGGCGCTGTGGCTGCGGCACCTCGGCGCGGAGACGACGCTGCTCGCGCGGATCGGCGACGACCCGGGCGGCCGGCTCATCCGGGCCGAGCTGGAGGCGGCGGGCGTGCGGTGCGCGTTCGCCGTCGACCCCGAGGCGCCGACCTGCTGCGTCGTCGTCATGGTCGACGGCTCGGGGCAGCGCAGCATGCTGGCCGACCGCGGCGCGAACCAGCGCTTCGCGCCCGAGGACGTCACCCCCGAGGCGCTCGAAGGGGCGAGCCACCTGCACCTGTCCGGGTACGTGCTGCTGGACCCGCCGTCACGCGCGGCCGGTCTCGCGGCGCTGGCCGCCGCTCGCGAAGCCGGGCTGACCACGTCGGTCGACCCCCAGGCCGCCGCGCACATCACCGACCCGGCCGCGTTCCTGGCCGACGTCCGCGGGGTCGACCTGCTGATGCCGAACACCGAGGAACTGGTCGCGCTGACCGGCTCCGCGGACCCGGTTTCGGCGAAGGAACTGCTCGGCGCGGTCGGCGCGGTGGTGGTCACCGCCGGGCTCGGCGGCGCCAGCTGGGTCGACGCGGACGGGGTCACGAGCGTGCCCGCGGTCGAGGCGGACTGCATCGACTCGACCGGCGCGGGCGACGCCTTCGACGCGGGCGTGCTCACCGGCTGGCTGGCCGGGGAGTCCACTGTGGACGTCCTGCGGCACGGGACGCGGCTGGGCGCGCTGGCCGTCGGCAAGGTGGGCCCCCAGCCCTCGTGAGTGGTAATTCGGGTTCTAACCCTAATTACCACTCACGAGCCGGGTGAGCCTCAGCCGTCGATGATGCGGTGGGTGGTGCCTTCGATCGCCTTCGCCTCGTGCTCGTACCGCGAAATCTTCTCGGACTTGCGGGGCGGGCGGTCGTTGGCGATCAGCACCGCGATCCACGGCAGCGGCACGGAGATCGCCAGGAACCCCAGCGCCAGCCACCAGGTGTGGTAGGTCAGCCCGGCGAGGATCAGGCACGGGATCCGGCAGGCCATCATGATCACGTACTTGCGCTTGCGGGCGGCGAACTGTTCTTCGTACGACGGGGCCGCCCCGGTGATCAGCACCGGGTCCGAGTCCTTGGCGGGCGTGGTCACTGCACCACCTCCACCGTCCATCGTCCCACTTGCGCGGTTCATCCGACACCGGGGTGACGCAACTTGCTCAACGCGGCGACGACGAGGGTTTCGATGCCGGTGCGCAGGGTCGGGTGCAGCACCGGCGCGAACCGCGGCGAGTGGTTCGACGGGATGTCGCGCTCGAAGCGGCCCTCGGTCATCGCCGTGATCACCGTCTGCGGGTCGAAGCCGCCGACCAGCCAGAACACCGACGGCACGCCCGCCGCCCGGCCGAACTCGCTGAAGTCCTCACTGCCGGTGATCAGCGGCGCCGGCAGCACGACGTCGGCGCCGAAGCGGCCGCGGAAGACCTCGGTGAGCGCCTCGTTGGCGGCTTCGTCGTTCTCGGTGATCGGATAGGAGCCGGACCGCTCGATTTCGGGCGGTTTCGGCGCGCCGGCCGTGGCGGCCTCGCCGTTCACGATCCGCTCGACCGCGGCCAGCACCCGCTCGCGCACGGCCTGGTCGAAGGACCGGACGTTGACTTCCAGCACGGCGTCGTCGGCGATCACGTTGCTCGCGGTGCCCACGTGCAGCGAACCGACGGTGACCACGGCCGAGTCCGTGGCGGCGATCTCGCGCGACACGATCGTCTGCAGCTTCAGCACCACGGACGCGGCCAGCACGGCCGGGTCGACGGTCGTCTCCGGGCGCGAGCCGTGCCCGCCGCGGCCGTGCAGGGTGACGCGCAGCGTGTCGGTGGCCGCCATGATCACGCCGGGCCGGGTGAGCACCCAGCCGGCCGGGCCGGGCACCAGGTGCTGGCCGAACACGACGTCGGGCGTCCCGGCGATGTCGAACAGGCCGTGGCGGACCATCGCCGCGGCGCCGCCCGCGCTCTCCTCCCCCGGCTGGAACACCACCAGCAGCGTGCCCGCCCAGGTGTCGCGGCCCTTCGCCAGCAGCGCGGCGGCGCCGGAGAGCCAGGTGGCGTGCATGTCGTGCCCGCAGGCGTGCATCACCGGGACGTCGTTGCCGTGCTCGTCCGTGCCGCGCGCGGTGCTGGCGTACGACAGGCCGGTCTTCTCCTCGACCGGCAGCGCGTCGATGTCGGCCCGCAGCAGCACCGTGGGCCCCTCGCCGTTGCGCAGCACGCCCAGCACACCGGTGCCGGCGATGCCGGTGTGCACCTCGTAGCCGTCGCCCTCGAGCCGCCGGGCCAGCTCCGCCGCCGTCCGGGTCTCGGCGAAGGACAGCTCCGGATGGCGGTGGAGGTCGATGTACAGCGCTTCGAGTTCGGGCAGCGCCGCGTCGAGCGGGGCGAGGACGCGTTCATGGGTCACGGGGGCCATCGTGGCAGCATTACCCACCGTGAGCACGCGAAGTGGATTGCCCGACCTGTCCGACGACGTCTGCGCGCGCCTGCGCGAGGCCTTCCGGCGCACCTCCTACGACGCCGACGGCGTGGTGGCGGCCCTCGGCGGGGCCGCGCACGCGGCGCTCGGCCGCGGCGAGCCGGTGCCGGCCGAACGAGCGAGCCGCGACGCGGGTGACCTCGGCACGCTGATCCGGCTGTTCCTGCTGGGCGGCACCGAACCGGAGACCGCCGTCAAGGCCGCCTTCGCGCCTCTCGCGCCCGAAGACGCCGTTTCCGCCGGCGTGCTGCGGGCCGTCGACGGCGGCTACCGGGCCGCGCTCGACATCCGGCCGCACGGCGACGAGGAAGGCTCCTGGTGGGTCGTGTCCGACCTCGACGCCGACCTGCTCGGTCACACCGTCCCGGAAGACCACGTGCTCGGCGTCGGCCACGCGTCGCTGTCGCTGATCCGCGCGACGAGCCGCCGCCCGGTCGGCACCCTGCTCGACCTGGGCACCGGCAACGGCGTCCAGGCACTGCACGCGACCCGGCACGCCGAGCGCGTCACCGCCACCGACGTCTCGGAGCGGGCGCTGGCACTGGCCGCGGCGACCTTCCGGCTGAACGAGCTGGACGTCGAGCTGGTGCGGGGCGAGTGGTTCGCGCCGGTCGCGCGGCGGAAGTTCGACCAGGTCGTCTGCAACCCGCCGTTCGTGGTCGGCCCGGCGCGGGTGGACTACACCTACCGCGACTCCGGGCTGGCCGGCGACGACGCGAGCGCCCTGGTCGTGCGGCAGCTGCCGGGCTTCCTCAACGACGGCGGCACCGGCCACCTGCTCGCGTCCTGGCTGCACACCTCCCGCGAAGACTGGGCCGACCGGGTGAGCCGCTGGCTGCCCGCCGAGACCGACGCCTGGTTCGTGCAGCGCGACGTCGCCGATCCGGCGCTGTACGTCGGCACGTGGCTGCGGGACGCCGGGCTCGACCCCCGCTCCCCCGAAGGCCGGGCGAAGGCCGCGGCGTGGCTCGACTGGTTCGGCGCGAACGACGTCCGGGGCATCGGCTTCGGGTTCGTCACGCTGCGCCGGGCGGCCGGGCGGACGCCGACCGTCGTGTGCGAAGACCTGCGGCAGGCCTACGACGACCCGCTGGGCCCGGAAGCGGCGGGCTGGCTGGACCGCGTGGAATGGTTGCGCGAGTCGGGCGATTCATTACTGGATGTCCGTTTCGTGGTGCCCGACACGGTTTTGCTCGAGAGCGTCGAGGAACCCGGGGACGAAGGCTGGGCGGCGACCGTCCGGCGGCTGCACCGCACCGACGGGCCGGGCTGGCAGCACGAAGTCGACGACCTGGCCGTGCGGTTGCTCGCGGGCTGCCGCGGCGCGCTGCCGCTGGAGGACCTGATCGAGCTCCTCGCGGCGGCGCAGGGCCTGTCTTCGGAGGAGCTGGCGGCCGCGGCGCTGCCCGTCGTCCGGGAGCTCGTCCGGCACGGCATGCTCGTCCCGGCGGACCGGTGAGGGCGGTCGCGGCCCGCGTCACGCGGGCGGACGTGACGGTGGACGGCGCGGTCGTCGGCGCGATCGACGAACCGGGTTTGCTTGTCCTGCTGGGAATTCACGTCGACGACGATGCCGCGAAGGCCGCGACGATGGCGCGCAAACTGCACGAACTGCGGCTGCTGCGCGACGAGGAATCATGCGCCACGGCGAATGCACCGCTGCTCGTGGTGAGCCAGTTCACCCTCTACGGCGACACGAAGAAAGGGCGGCGGCCGTCGTGGACGCAAGCAGCCCGGCCGGAGGTCGCCGAGCCGTTGGTGGACGCCGTCGTGGCCGGGCTGCGCGGCCGCGGCGCCACCGTGGCGACCGGCCGGTTCGGGGCGATGATGGCGGTCTCGAGCGTGAACGACGGTCCGTTCACGGTTTTGGTAGAGGTCTAGACCACGCTGCCCCGGTTCAGTTTCTGACCGGATTCATATGGAATTCTCAGGTTCACCCGTCACGGAACGTTCTCAGCAAAAGCTCAGCATTGGTTGAGCAACCGGATCGCTCCGGCATCCGTCTTCTTCTATGACGAGCCGGGAACGTTTTGGGAACCCGGAGCGTTGTGCCAGATGTCCAGCCAAGCCGGCCGGACCGGCGTACCGGGATCCACAGGCCCCGGTCCGCGGGTACGCACCCGGTGGACGACCGCAGCAGCACGTTCAGCCCGTGACCGGGGAGGCAGAATGTCAGTCCAGACTCTCGAACGCGAGTCGCGCGGGATTCGCGAGCGCATCCCGGCTCAGACGACCGAGGAGCCGTCGATGGGCGTGGGGGCGCTCACCGACGCCGACCTCGACGCCCAGAGCCCCGCCGCCGACCTCGTCCGCGTCTACCTCAACGGCATCGGCAAGACGGCCCTGCTGTCCGCGGCCGACGAGGTCGAGCTGGCGAAGCGCATCGAAGCCGGCGTGTTCGCCCAGCACATGCTGGACACGGCCGAGGACCTCACGGCCAAGCGCCGCACCGAGCTGGCCGCGCTGGTCCGTGACGGCCACGTGGCGAAGAACCACCTGCTGGAGGCGAACCTCCGCCTGGTGGTCTCGCTCGCCAAGCGCTACACCGGCCGGGGGATGCCGCTGCTCGACCTGATCCAGGAGGGGAACCTGGGTCTGATCCGCGCGGTGGAGAAGTTCGACTACTCCAAGGGGTTCAAGTTCTCGACCTACGCCACCTGGTGGATCCGGCAGGCGATCACCCGGGGCATGGCCGACCAGGGCCGCACCATCCGGCTGCCGGTCCACCTGGTGGAACAGGTGAACAAGCTGGCCCGCATCAAGCGTGACCTGCACCAGCAGCTCGGCCGCGACGCGACGCACGAGGAGCTGGCGGCCGAGTCGGGCATCCCGGCGCACAAGATCTCGGACCTGCTCGACCACTCGCGTGACCCGGTAAGCCTGGACATGCCGGTCGGCACCGAGGAGGACGCCCCACTGGGCGACTTCATCGAGGACTCCGAGGCGACCGACGCGGAGAGCGCCGTGATCTCGGGCCTGCTGCAGGACGACCTGCGCCGCGTCCTGGCGACGCTGGACGACCGCGAGCAGCACGTGATCCGCCTGCGCTACGGCCTCGACGACGGCCAGCCCCGCACGCTCGACCAGATCGGCAAGCACTTCGGGCTGTCCCGCGAGCGCGTCCGCCAGATCGAGCGCGAGGTCATGTCGAAGCTGCGTCAGGGCGAGCGAGCGGACCGGCTCCGCGCGTACGCCAGCTGATCCATCGTTTCCTCTTCGGGGCGGGTGCCTAGCGCACCCGCCCCTTTTTTTGCGCTGCCCGCAACCCCCTGACCAGGCGTTCGGCGAAACTGGAGATTTTTCCACGAAACCGGGGTTTCATGATCGCCACCGGTGGGTAGCAACCCTTCGCCAGCACCCGTTCGGCGGCGTTGACTTATGACCTGCGTCACGACAGCCTCGTTTCGAGGCGGCGGGCCAGTGCCGGCGCAGGCTTCGCAACCGGATGTGCACGCATCCGGGAGCTTTCCCCGGGAGGTCGGGTCCGTCGGGGTGGACCCGGCCTCCCGACCACTTCGCTGACGCCACCACCACCGCCGCCGCCATCACTGGCCGGCTCGCGCACCCGAAGGGTCGCCAGCGTGCCCGAAGGGCGCGCCTCCCCAAACCCCAAAACAAACCGCCGCAAACGGCACAACCCGCCCCCAACACCCAGACCCTCCCGCAACCCCGATCCGAAGCCCCAACACGGCCGGCAGCGCCGGGTCAAGGCACGCTTTCCCGCCTTGACGCGGCCGAGGAGGAAGCCCCGAAGCCGAAGCGCGG
>NZ_JBSGAI010000012.1:0-225299 GCF_053600695.1 Amycolatopsis sp. NPDC005003
AACTACCGGAGACCTCACTCATTTCGGCCGACGACACGCCCAGCACAGTCAACTCCAGCTCAACCTGCCGGAGACAACTTCGATACAGGCCCTAGGACGTCCGGGTGGTGTGCCGGTGCCCCGACCCGGCACGCCACCCGGCTTCAGGCTTGGGCGGCGGTGAGCGCTTCGGTCCGCCGGAACGCGGCGGGGGAGAGCTGGAACCACACGAGGACCGCGCTGACACCCTGCACGGCCGCGCCCATCACCCAGACCGCGCGCAGGCCCCAGTGTGCCGCGACCAGGCCGCCGGCGAGGGCGCCCAGTGGCGTCAGGCCCCAGGCCAGCGCCCGGTGGCTGGTGAGCACCCGGCCCAGCAGCGGCGCCGGCGTGAAGCGCTGGCGGCTGGACTGCGAGCAGACGTTCCAGATCAGCACGGTCGCCGTCAGCGAGATCAGCACGACGCCCACCAGCGGCGGCCACGGCGGGACGATGGCGATCAGCAGTGTCGTCACCGCGCCGAAGCTCTGCGCGAACCGCATCGACCACGAGTAGCCGAGCCGGTCGACGATCTTCTGCACCACGAACGACGAAGCGACCCAGCCGACGGCGAGACAGGCGAGCAACAGGCCGTAGCCGACCGGGCCGACGTGCAGGACCTGCGTCGCGTAGAGCACGAACATCGCGTTGCCGGCGCTCGCGGCGAACGAGCCGAGGGCGACGTTGATCGTGATCGACCGCAGCAGCGGTGTCCGCACCAGGTGCCGCAGCCCGGCCGAGAGGTCCCGCAGCGGGTGCGTCGTCGCGGCCACGACGGACTGCGAAGGAATCCGGCGGGCGAGCACCAGGGCGAGGAGCGCGCAGCCCGCGGCCAGCCAGGCGGGCGCGCCGCCGCTCACCGCGATCAGGAATCCGGTCGCCGGCGGCACGACGAACCGCACGACACCCTGGTCGATCACGGTGAGCCGCGCGTTGGCGTGGGCGAGCCGGCCGGGACCCACCACCTCCGGGACGAGCGCGCCGCTGGCGCCGTCCCCGAGCACCCGCGCCGAGGTGATGACGAAGGCGACCACCACCAGCACGGGCAGGCTGAGCAGGCCGGCGGAGGCGACCGCGGCGAGCACGACGGCGGCCCCGGCCAGCACGGCATAGGCCCAGGCCAGCACCGTGGTCCGGCGCACCCGGTCGATGAGCACCCCGGCGAACAGGGACAGCAGCAGCCACGGCGCTTCCCCGACGACGTTGATCAGCGAGACTTCGCGCGGATCAGTGGTGACCGACACCGCCAGCAGGGGGATGGCGGCCAGCAACAGGCCTTCGGCGGACGAACCGGACACCGCGACGGCCTGCAGCCGCACCCACCTGGACGCCATGGCCCGAGCCTGCCGAAGCGATCGGTGAATTCCAACCGATTTAGCGGACCGGGCGGGGAAAGGTCAGCGGCGCACCCGGGTCGACTCGCGGACGACCAGCTCCGGCGTGAACACCACCGCCTGCCGCTCCGGTTTCGTGTCCGACGTCTCCGCCAGCAGCAGTTCCGCGGCCGTGCGGCCGAGGCGGCGGGCCGGCTGGCGGACCGACGTCAGCGGGACCGCCGCCGCGCCCGCGAACTCGATGTCGTCGTAGCCGACGATCGCCATCTCGTCCGGGACCCGGACGCCCGCGCCGACCATCGCCTGCAGCACGCCCAGCGCCAGCAGGTCGTTCGCGCAGAACACCGCCGTCGGCCGGGGGCTCGCGCCGAGCAGGCGTGCGCCGGCGTCGCGGCCCGAGGGCACGTCGAGGCCGATCGCCTCCAGCACCGTCAGTTCCGCGCCGGAGCCGGTCAGCGCGTTGCGCAGCCCCTGCTCGCGGTCGCGGCACTGGGTCAGGATCGCGGGGCCGTTGACGAAGGCGATCCGCCGGTGCCCGGTCTCGAGCAGGTGCCGCCCGCCGAGCGCGCCGCCGGCGACGTCGTCGACCGACACCGAACTCGCCTCCGACGCGGGGGCTTTGCGGTCGACGAAGACGTACGGCGTGCCGGTGCGCCGGAACGTCCGCAGCGCTTCGCCGGAGGTCGCGACCGGGCTCAGCAGCACGCCGCGGACCCGTTGCTCGGCGAACATCGCCAGGTACGACGCTTCCAGCTCGGACCGCTGGCCGCTGTTGCAGGTGATGATGTTGAGGCCCTCGGCGTGCGCGGCCTGCTCGGCCCCGCGGGCGACGTCGACGAAGAACGGGTTCCCGAGGTCGAGCACGAGCAGCCCGATGACCCGGCTGCGCCCGGCCCGCAGCTGCCGCGCGGACTCGTCGCGGACGTACCCGAGCTCCTCGATCACCGAAAGCACGCGGCTGCGCGTCGCGGCCGCGACCACGTGCGGCCGGTTGACCACATTGGACACCGTGCCGATCGAGACGCCCGCGCGCTTCGCGACGTCCTTGATGCCGACCACCACACCCCCTCGCCGAGAGGCGTGAGCCTATCATGATCTGAAACGTTTCAGAAGCCGATTACCGACGTTGGTCGGATGATCGCGCCGCTAGGCTCCGAGCCGGGTGGGCGGGTCGCCGGGAGGAGTGCGGGTGCGGATCTTCACGATCGTCCTTTCACTGGTGCTGACGTGGGTGCTGTCCGGGTCGGTCGCCTCGGCCTCGCCGGTCGTCGAAGGCGATACGGACAATCCCGTCGCCATCGCGCCCGGGGTCACCCGGCCGGACACGCCGCACTGCAGCGTCACGCTCGCCGACGGCTTCCGCTCCAACGCCGCCGACGGCAGCCCGCAGTACTACGAAGGCACCCTCGCGCCGCCCAAGGCCTGCCCCGGGCCGTGGGCGAAGGTCGTCATGGACCAGACCGTCACCGTGAGCGGGCGCCAGTACGACCGGATCGGCGACCTGAAGATCGGCGGCACCGAAGTCTGGTGGGGCACGACCGAGGAGCCCAGCGGGGAAGGCAAACGCGCGATCACCTACCACTTCGACAAGGACCTCACGCCCTACAGCGCGCTGCTGCGCACGCCGCAGCCCTTCCACGGCGGCATCGAGAACTACAACTCGCCGATCTACACCGGTGTCTACGCCCAGACCGTGACGCTCACCTACTACCAGGCGGACCGCAGGCACCCCGCGCCCGAGACGCCCGGCCACGTCGCCGGGTTCGGCCACGCCGACGCGACACCCGGCGCGCCCACCGTGCACTTCACCGCGAAGGACCTGCCGCGCAACATCACCCGCGCCTACATCGAGGTCACGCTCGAGGGCCACGCCTGCGACGAGCAGTGGTTCGACGACGTCCCCGACGACGTGGCCGCGAAGTACCCGGCGGCCGGCCTCTGCGGGAAGGGCCCGTACCGCGAAGCGAACTTCGCCATCGACAGCACCCCCGCCGGGAGCGCGTTCACCTTCCCGCACATCTACTCCGGCGGGATCGTGCCCCAGCTGTGGCGGCCGATCGTCGCGATCGACACCTTCAGCCTGCACGCCGAGACCTACGACGTGACGCCCTTCGCGGGGCGTCTCGTCGACGGCGGTACCCATGACCTCTCCTTCTCCTTCCCGGACATCGGCGGCGAATTCACCGTCGTCCCGACGCTACTGCTCTACACCGACAAAAACGCCGCGCAGACGTCCGGCGCCCTCACCCGGCACGACGTCGCGGCCGCACCGGACCGCCGGACGACGGTGAAGGACATCCCCGGCGGCGTGAACGTCACGGTCACGGCCAAACGCGACGACGTGACGGCGGGCTACGTCGACACCTCCGCGGGCCGCGTCTACACGCGGGTCGAGCGCACCCGCGACTACCGCAACAGCGACGACGTCACCGGCGACGGCTTCACCCAGCACGTCGTGCAGGCGGATTCCGGGCAGCAGACGTCGACGTCCACAGTGGACGGCCGGGTCCACGCGGCGAGGCACACGTGGTCCTACCCGCTGACCACCGACGCGACGGCCAACATCACCGACGACCAGAACCTGCGCATCTCGGGTTCGGTGGACATGACGAAGATCCTCGGCGACTTCACCGGCGACGGCCGGAACTGGCGGCCGGTGAGCGCGTCGCGGGAGTGGCTGGCGTCGTCGGGCGTGCTGGCCCGCACGAACGGCGTGAACACCGAGGCCGACGGCCGGTCGAAGACGCTCTTCACCGGCGCGGACGACCTGGGCCGGCCGTACTTCCACCACGTCGCCAGCGAGCACGGGCTGATCACCGGGAACCGGGAGCTGCCGCCGCACTAGTCTTCCGGCATGCCTTCCGGTCAGGTCTCGGTCTGGGTGCCGATCGTCGTGGGGATCATCGGCTTGCTCGGGGTCGTCACCGGCCAGCTGATCAACAGCCGCCGGGAAGACCGGCGGTGGGAGCGCGAGGCGGCGCGGGAGGAGCTGCGGCACCGGCGGGAGAGCGAACGGCTGGCCGCCGACCGGGCCCACGCGATCGCGCTGCACTGGGCGCAGGAGCGCAAGGACGCTTACGCCGGTCTGCTCAAGGAGACCGGTGAGTACCTGAGCGCTCTGCTCAAGTGCATGGAGGCAGTGGCGCGTGGCGAAACGCCCGGCGAGTCCATGAAGCTCATGGGCGAGCACGCGCACGCCGCCGCGTCCTTCCACGCGGCCGTCGACATCCTCGCCTCGCCGCGCATCCGCACGACGGCCGACGATCTGATGCAGGCCGCGGTCGGCGCGCGGATCACCGTCAGCTCCTCCACCGGCATGGACGTCCGCTCCCGGGAGGTGGCCCTGCGCGAGGCCGAGCGCGCCAGGGACGCGTTCCTCGCCGAAGTCCGCGCGGAACTCGGCGTGGACACTCCGGCGGAGCGTCCGGGGCCGGCCGATGCGGACCGATAGGGTCCCGGCTCGTGACCGAACCCGCCTTCGTGACCGAGACGCGGACCGCCTACGACACCGTCGCCGACTCCTACGCCGAGGAGCTGCGGGGCCTCCTCGACGAGAGCCCGTGGGACCGGGCGATGCTGGGCACGTTCGCCGAGCTGGTCGGGAGGAGCGGGCCGGTCGGTGATCTCGGCTGCGGCCCGGGCCGGTTGACCGGGTACCTGGCCTCGCTCGGGCTGGACGTGTTCGGCGTCGACCTCTCGCCCGGCATGGTCGGCGCGGCCCGCCGGGCGCATCCGGGGCTGCGGTTCGAGGTCGGGTCGATGGCCGCCCTCGACCTGGAAGACGGTGGCCTGGCGGGGGCGGTGGCGTGGTACTCGCTGATCCACACGCCGCCGGAGGAGCTGCCGGCGGTGGTGGCGGAGCTGGCGCGGGTGCTGGCGCCGGGCGGGCGGCTGCTGACCGGGTTCCAGGTCGGCGACGAGCGCCGTCGCATCACGCACGGCTACGGCCACGACGTCTCCTTCGACGCGTACCGGTTCCCGCCGGACTTCGTGGCCGAGCTGTGCGCCGCCGCCGGGCTCGTCGTGGAAGCGCGGCTGGTCCGCGAGCCGGACGGCCGGTACGAGAAGACGCCCCAGGCGTCGCTGCTGGCCCGCAGGCCGGGGTGAACCCCGTCTCGCTTCTCGTCACCCGATCGGGCTAGTACGGTACTGTCGGTTCCATGGGGAGTCTCCGCTCACGGGTAATGGGCTGGGTCGGCCGGCGCTACCTCGCCCGGCAGTCGAAAAAGGGCTTCGACCTCGAAAAGATGTCGGCCATCCTGCCCGATTCGGCGCTGCTGCCGTTGAAGCGGGAGGGCCTCGACCCGGTGCCCGCGATGGCCGCGCGGCGGAGCGAGGCGCCGATCGGCAAGCTCGACCTGCCGTTCGGGATGAACGCCTGGCTCGTCACGGGCTACGACGAGGCGAAGGCCGTGCTCGGCAAGGCGACCGGGTTCTCCAGCGACTTCGGCAACCTCGTCGGCAACGCCGGGGTGACCGCCGACCAGAACCCGGGCGGCCTCGGCTTCGCGGACCCGCCGGTGCACACGCGGCTGCGGAAGCTGCTCACGCCGGAGTTCACCATGCGACGGCTGAGCCGGCTGGCCCCGCGCATCGACGAGATCGTCGCCGAGCAGCTCGACGCGATGGCCGCGGCCGACGGCCCGGTCGACCTGTGGCAGGCGTTCGCGCTGCCGATCCCGTCGCTGACCATCTGCGAGCTGCTCGGCGTGTCCTATGAGGACCGCGAGGACTTCCAGCGGCTGAGCACCGCCCGCTTCGACCTCTTCGGCGGTGCGGGCGCCTCGCTCGGCGCGATGTCGGAGTCGCTGACCTACCTGCTCGACATCGTCAAGAAGCAGCGCGAACAACCCGGCGACGGCCTGCTCGGCATGCTGATCAAGGAACACGGCGACGAGATCGACGACCGCGAGCTGGCCGGCCTGGCCGACGGCGTGCTCACCGGCGGCCTGGAGACCACGGCGAGCATGCTGGCGCTCGGCGCGCTGGTGCTGCTGCGCGACGAGAAGGCGATGGACGCCGTCCGCGGCGACGACGAGTCGGTGCACCGCTTCGTCGAGGAACTGCTGCGCTACCTGACCGTGGTGCAGATGGCGTTCCCCCGGTTCGCCAAGGAGGACATGGAGATCGGCGGCGTGCGGATCGCCGAGGGCGACATCGTGCTGGTGTCGCTGTCGGCGGCCGACCGCGACCCGAAGCTGGGCCCGGACATGGAGACGTTCGACGCGACCCGCGAGCCGACGTCGCACCTGGCGTTCAGCTACGGCATCCACCGCTGCATCGGCGCGGAGCTGGCCCGGATGGAGCTGCGCACCGCGTACCCGGCGCTGATCAGCCGCTTCCCGAACCTGCGGCTGGCGGTGCCGGAGGAGCGGCTGTCGTTCCGCAAGGTGTCCATTGTGTACGGTCTGGACGAGCTGCCGGTGCTGGTGGACTGACGGGTCAGTGCGGGATGTGCCGCCACGGGCGGCGCGTGACGCGGTCCCGGTGCGCCTCGATGACCATCGCGACTTCGGCGGCGGTGTTCGTGGTCGCGAGCTGCGCCAGGTAGCCGACCCCGGCGGCCAGGGTCACCGGGTCCACGGCGAAGTAGACGCCCATCAGCGGGTTCACGAACAGCTCGCTGCCCGCGGTGCGGGTGGTGCCGTGCACGTTCCCGAACTCGCCCCGCAACGCGGCGGCGATCTGCCCCTGGACGATGCTCGGCCGGCTCGGCGTCGCGCGGTTCGCGTGCGCGACGGCGTCCAGGTAGGCGGCCGCTTCCGGGGACGCCGACGGGATCGACAGCGCGCCCAGGTACCCGCCGGCCCGGTCGAGGGCGGCGAGGTTCTCCAGCACGTGCGCGTGGCAGACGCCGTGGAAGGCGTCGATGCCGAAGCCGAGGCTGACGACGACGCGGTCGACGCCCTCGAGCGCGGCCACCGCGGTGAGGCTCGCCATGTCCTCTTCGGGGGTGCCGAGCCCGGACTCGTCCCCGCGCAGCAGGATGTCCGTGCCGCCGTCGACGAGCACCACCGCGTCGACCGCGAGCTGCGCGACGAGGGCTTCGTAGGCGGCTCGCAGCGGCCGGGCTCCGACGCGCGGAAAGGCGTGCACGACCGGCGGCCACCCCTGCGTGGCGAGCCACGCGGCGAGGGTCCGTTCGGGGAAGTAGGTGTCGTCGCCCGCGCTGCCGGGCCGCACCCGCGCGACGTCCGGCGCGATCCAGTCGTCCAGCTCGAGCCGGTTCAGGTCGCTGAAGGCCAGGTTCGCGAAGTGGACTTCCTTGCCCTGGGCGCGCAGGGCGAAGGCGAGCGGGAGGCCGGCGTAGACGTCGAACCCGCCGCCCGCGCCGGCGATCAGGACCCGGCGGGCGGGCCGCAGCCGCGTGAACAGCGGCGGTTCGGCGAGGGAGAACACGCCGCCATCGTAGGGCGGGTTTCAGCGGACGCCGCGGGGCCGGAACTGGATGCTGATCCGCGGCCCGGCCGCCCGGGTCGTCTTCGGTACCGCGTGCTCCCACGTCCGCTGGCACGAGCCGCCCATGACGATCAGGTCGCCGTGGCCGAGGGCGTACCGGTGGGACTCGCCGCCGCCGCGGGGGCGCAGGGCCAGCTGGCGGGCCGTGCCCACCGAGAGGATCGCGACCATCGTGTCCTCGGTGCTGCCGCGGCCGATCGTGTCGCCGTGCCAGGCCACGCTGTCGCGTCCGTCGCGGTAGTAGCACAGGCCCGCCGTGCGGAACGGCTCGCCGAGTTCGCCGGCGTAGTGCTCGCTCAGCGCGGCGCGGGCCTCCGCGAGCACGGGGTGGGGGAGGGGCGCCTCTTCCCGGTAGAAGCACAGCAGCCGCGGGACGTCGACGAAGCGGTCGTACATCTTCCGCCGCTCGGCCTGCCACGGGACGCCGGTGGCGAGGTCGGCGAACATCTCGTCGGCGCCGGCGAGCCAGCCCGGCTGCACGTCGACCCACGCGCCGGAGCCGAGCTCGGTCCGGCGCGGTGCCAGGGCGCGCAGGGTGACAGGGCCGGATTCGCCGAACAGCGATGCCTGCAGGGCCGGGGTCGTCATGGGTCCGACCGTACACGATGTTCGAACAGATGTTCTACGTGAAACATCGGCCGGACCCGGCGCCGGTCAGTGGGTGACGTCGTAGACCAGCTTCTGCACCCCGTTGCCGTAGGCCTCGCTCTCGACGAGCTTCAGGTTCTGCTTGTCCTTGTCGGTCTCGCTGAACAGCCGCTTGCCGGCGCCGAGCAGGACGGGGAAGACCAGCAGGTGGTAGCGGTCGATGAGGCCCGCGTCGGCCAGGGCGCGGTTGAGGGTGGCGCTGCCGGCGACGATGATCGGGCCGCCTTCGGTCTCCTTGAAGGCCGCGACCTCGTCCAGCGAACGCAGGATCGTGGTCTCGCCCCAGTTGTCGACCAGGTCCGCCTCGGTGAGGGTGGTCGACACGACGTACTTCGGCATCGCGTTGTACCCGGCGAACTCCACGGTCATGCCCGGCCAGACCGGCGCGAACGCCTCGTAGCTGACCCGGCCCATCAGGAGTGCCGTGGCTTCCTCCTGCTCGCTGCCCTTGATCGCGTAGGCGGCCGGGTCGAACTCGACGTCCTTGAACGTCCAGCCCGCGTTGCGGTAGCCCGGCTCGCCGCCGGGGGCTTCGACAACGCCGTCGAGCGAGACGAACGAGCTGGAGATCAGGGTGCGCATGTGGTGCTCCTCGGTGGTCGATCCGGTATCTGCAAGTCTGTCGAACGGGGAAAGCCGGATTCGACACCGGCCTGGTCGAAAACTTCCGACACACCTCGCGGCGGAAAGGGAAGGTCTTGCCCGTCGTGGTCCGGGCTCGTACAGTCACACCTACGCCGAACAAAGGTCTGGACCTGTTGTCGGTGACCGCCGCCTCGAGTGACACAGGAGGTTGACGGTGCACAGACTTCGCGGTGCGGGCGTGCTCGCGGCGACGGCGCTGGGGCTCGCGGTGTTCACCCCGACGGCGGACGCCCAGGTCGGGACGGGTCCATGGGTCTCGGATTCGCCGGGCTACTCGGAGCAGGAGCGGGGCTGCGGTGACATCTCCGGGCTGACGTTCAAGCTCACCTGCTCGACCGGCAGCGGCGACCAGCGCGCGGAACGCCGCTACACCACCTACACCGGCGGCACCCACCAGTTCGAGGGATCGTTCAAGATCACCAGCATGGGCGGCAGCCGGATCAGCCTGAAGCAGACGTTCCGGGACGGCTCCAATGCCGGGCCGTTCTTCCTGCTGGCGGTGGAGAAGGGCGGCCGGCTCTACGCCGTGCACGGCGGCGAGACGATCGCCACCGGGGCGACCGTAGGCACGAGCGTCCGGGTGAACACGATCAACCAGGTCGGCAGCACGCACAAGGTGTACATCAACGGCTCGCAGAAGGACTCGGTTTCGAGCCCGGGTGGCAGCTACTACGACAAGTTCGGCAGCTACCGCACCGCGAGCGGCAAGGGGCCGATCACGGTGGAGTGGAGCGGGATCAGGTTCTGGCACAAGTGAAGCCCGCGGCGTCCCCGGTTCACGCCGGGGGCGCCGCCCAGGCCTCGGGGTCGTCCCAGGCCGCCAGCCGCCGCCGGCTGGTGAACCGGCGGTGGGCGCCGGTCAGCGGGTCGTCGAAGTCGAGCACCTTGGCCAGCAGCTGCAGCGGTTTCGTGAAGTCGCCCAGCGGTTTTTCGCGCAGCCGCGGGTAGAAGTCGTCGCCGAGGATCGGGACGCCGAGGCCGCTCAGGTGCACGCGCAGCTGGTGGGTCCGGCCGGTCGAGGGGACCAGCCGGTAGCGGCCCCGGCCGTCACGGTGTTCGAGCAGCTCGACGTAGGTTTCGGCGTTCGGCTCGCCCGGCACCTCTTGGGCGGCCAGCACCCCGCGGTCCTTGACGATCCGGCTGCGGACGGTCCTCGGCAGGGCCAGCGCCGGGTCGTACGGGGCGATCGCCTCGTACTCCTTGTGCACCCGGCGGTCGCGGAACAGCGTCTGGTAGCGGCCGCGCAGCTCGGGGGTGATCACGAACATCACCAGTCCCGCCGTAACGCGGTCCAGGCGGTGCGCGGGGGACAGGTGCGGCAGGTCGAGGTCGCGGCGCAGCCGCACGAGCGCCGTCTCCAGGATGTGCTGCCCGCGCGGGATGGTGGCCAGGAAGTGCGGTTTGTCGACGACCAGCAGGTGCTCGTCGCGGTGGACGACGTCGATCGCGAACGGCACCGGCACCTCGTCGGGCAGGTCGCGGTGGAACCAGATGAACGAGCCGGGCGCGTACGGCGTGTCGACGCCGAGCGGGCCGTCCGTGCCGTGGATCCGCTCCTCGCGGAGCATCTGCTCGATGCGATCGGGGGTGACCCGCGGCAGCCGGTCGACGAGGTGGGCCAGCAGGGTCGGCCACTCGCCGTCGGGCAGTTTCAGCCGGGCGGGGTCCAGCCCGTGGCGGGGCGGGATCGGCGGGCGGAGCTTGCGTCTCATCGCCCCCGACTGTAACCGTGGCTAGCCCTCCGACGGCGTCCGGTAGCGCGCGAGGTAGCGGGCGGTCACCTCGGCGTTCTTCGCTTCGGCGGCCTCGGCCCGGATGCGGCGCCCGGTGCCGTGCGGGAAGCCCTGCCGGCCGAGCCGGTGCTCGACGCTCTCTTCCATGTAGGCGCACGAGTAGAAGTAGGCGACCAGGGCGGCCATCAGGACCAGGGAAAGCCGCAGCCAGATCGAGCCGGGCAGCAGCAGCCACACGGCGCACAGCGGCAGGATGCCGACCGACCGCTGGAGCACGTACCGCCCGCGCCAGTGCTTCGACGTCGCGTCGTGCAACGCCCAGTCGTTGTAGCGCTCGGGGAGCCGTACGCCCACGGCGTACCCGGACCAGCGGAGCACGTTCGGTCGTTCCATGGGGTCGATAGTACACTAATACTTAGTGCGCTAATCATTAGGACGTACAGTAGGATCGGACCATGATCGACCTGGGTGAGGACCCCCTGAAGCTCGACCGGCAGGTGTGCTTCGCGCTGTCGGTGGCTTCGCGCAGCGTGATCGCGATCTACCGGCCGCTGCTCGAGCCGTACGGCCTGACCCACCCGCAGTACCTGGTGATGCTCGCGCTGTGGGAGCGGTCGCCGCGCTCGGTGAAGGATCTCGGCGCGGCCCTGCGCCACGAGCCCGCGACGCTGTCGCCGCTGCTCAAGCGCCTGGAGGCACTGGGGTACGTGACGCGCACCCGCAGCCGCGCGGACGAACGCCTGCTGATGGTCGAGCTGACCGCCGCGGGCCGGGCGCTGCGGGCGGAGGCCGAGAAGATCCCGTACAAGGTGGTCGAGACGCTCGGGATGGACGTCGCCGAGCTGGAAGCCCTGCACGGCGTGCTGACCCGGGTCATCGACGCGACCGCCTGAGGAATTCCCGGCCGCCCGGCGCGTTGCTCACGGAGAGCCTTCCGGGAGGAACCTTGCTGAAGATCAGGCTGGGCGTCGCGCCCGCGGCCGGGACCGGGCCGGCGGAGTTCGCCGGGCTGGCGGCGCGGCTGGAGGACGCCGGCGTCGACTCGCTGTGGCTGTCCGAGCTGGTCCACTCGCCCGAAGTCGACCCGATGATCGGCATGGCGCACGCGCTGGCGCGGACGTCGAAGCTGAAGGTCGGCACCGGCGTCGCGATCCTGCCGGGCCGGCACCCGGTCCTGGTCGCCAAGCAGCTGCTCACGCTGGCCGGGCTCGCGCCGAAGCGGGTCCTGCCGGTGTTCGGCCTCCGGCCGGCCCGCGCGGCCGAAACCGGCCTGTTCCCGGTGCCCGCCGGCCGCCGCGCCGCGGTGTTCGACGAGTCGCTCGTGCTGCTGCGCCGGCTGCTGGAGGAGGACGACGTCTCCTTCGACGGCGAGTTCTTCCAGGTCGACGGTGTCCACCTGGGCCCGCGCCCGCGGAAACGCCTCGACGTCTGGCTGGGCGGATCGGCCCCGGCGGCCCTGCGCCGGACCGGCCGTCTCGCGGACGGCTGGCTGGGCAGTTTCCGGACGCCGTCGCAGGCTCGCGACGCCCGGATCGCGATCCAGCGGGCCGCGGCGGAGGCGGGGCGCGAGATCGAGGAGGACCACTTCGGGCTCAGCCTCGCCGTCGCCGACCGGGGGATCCCGGAGCAGCTCGCCGCGGCGGCGGCCCGCCGCAACCCCGGTGTCCCCGTGACGGACCTGGTGGCGACGAGCTGGCCGGACGCCCGGCGGCTGGTGGAGCAGCACATCGAAGCCGGCCTGTCGAAGTTCGTGATCCGGCCCGTGCACGGCGATTTCGACGGCTTCCTGGAAAAGTTCCTGGCGGAACTGGGGCCGCTGCAGAACTAGCCGTGGTTCAGGTTGCCGTGCACCTGGCCGATCTGGAACGCGGTCCCGCGCACCGTTCCGGTGATCGTGTTCGTCGTGCTGCCCGGTGCCGGCTCGATCGCCGCCTTGGCCGCGGCCAGGTCCTCCTCGTAGCCGTCCCCGGCGCCGTGCCGCAGCAGGTCCCCGCTCGGGTTCGGGATGTAGAGGTAGACCGTGCCGCGGTACTCCTTGATCGAGACGTCCACCGGGACGACCTTGGTGGTGGGCAGGCTCGCGTACTCGCCGGCCAGCACGTCTTCGAACACCCGCTGGGAGAGCGCCACCGCGAGGAACGTCTGGTCGGGGTCCGAGCGCTCCAGCACCGCACGCACCGGGGCGGCGTCGAGCAGCCGGTGCGTGGTGATCACGGCACGGCCGATCGCGGCGGCGGAGGACGTACCCGGCGCCGGTTCGAGCATCGGCCCGACGTTCAGGCCGGCCCGCATCCGCAGCCGGACCGACCGCGGCCGCGCGTCCCGCTCGGCGAGCACGGCTTGGAGCTCGTCGAAGAACCGGCTGACCACGGCGGGCAGGAACCGCGGGTCGAAGCCGAGGCCGTAGCCGTCACCGGTGCCGTGCGGGAACAGCGCGGTCTCCCAGACTTCCCGCAGCCCGGCGCGGGCGAACGCTTGGGAAAGAACGTCGGGAATGGCGGCGGAGACCATCGCTTGGGTGACGTCGGGGTTGCTGCCGAACCCCTTGGTGTCGACCACCAGCAGGGCCCGGTAGGGCGGGAGTTCGTCGACGGACAAGGGCAGGCCTTCCTGTTGCCGGTACCCCTGATTCTGACGGACGGGCGTGCTTCACGGGGATGGGTCTAGAACTCCAGTTGTTCGGTCTTCCGCGGCATCAGCAACAGCGCTCCCACCGACAGAACGGCCACGGCCAACAACCCCAAGAACACGTAGTGCGTCGCATCGGCCAGAGCCCCGCGCACGAACACCGCCGCCGCGGAGTCGGCATGCCCGCCGCCCAGTACCAGGCTGGTCGCGTCCACCGACGGCGGCAGCGGGCCCACTCCCGGCGGCGGCGAAGCGAACCGGGACGCCAAAGTCGCGTTCGCGATCGCCCCGAACACCGCCGCCCCCACGGCGCTGCCCAGCGAGCGGCTGAACAGGTTCGTCGCCGTCACCACGCCGCGGCGGTCCCAGCCCACCACCGACTGGATCGCCACCAGCGTCGGGCTCGCCGCCAGGCCCAGGCCGATCCCGAGGACGAACGCCGCGAACGCCGCCGCCCACAGGGACGACCCCGCGCCGAGCAGGGCCACCAGCACGCCGCCCGCGATGATGAACACGCTGCCGATCAGCGCCGTGTCGCGGAAGCCGATGCGCAGGTAGATCTTGCCCGCCAGGGACGCCGAAATCGGCCAGCCGACCGTCAACGCCGCCACCGCGAACCCGGCCACCAGCGCGCCCGCGCCGAGCACCCCCTGCGCGTACGTCGGCAGGTACGACGTCAGTCCCATCAGGACCGCGCCGACCACCAGCGCCACCAGGTTGCCGCCCACCAGTACCCGGCGGGTGAACACCCACAGCGGCAGCACCGGCTCCGCCGCGCGCTTCTCCACCAGCACGAACGCCACCAGCAACACCGCGCCCGCCACGAAGATCGCCACACTCGGCAGCGACCCCCACGCCCACGCGACGCCGCCTTCGAGCAGGCCCAGGATCACCAGCGAACAGCCGATGGTGAGCAGCGCCGCGCCCAGGTAGTCGACCTGGTGCGGCTTGCGCTCCACGCGCTCGGCGAAGTTGCGGTGCAGCATCAGCGCGGCGAGCGCGCCCAGCGGCAGGTTGATGAAGAAGATCCACCGCCAGTCCAGGTACTCGGCGAACAGGCCGCCGAGCGTCGGGCCGACCACCGAAGCGACCCCCCAGACGCTGGCCACGTAGCCCTGCACCCTGGCGCGTTCCTCCACCGTGTACAGGTCGCCGATCACCGTCATCGACATCGGCTGGATCGCGCCGGCGCCGATGCCCTGGACCGCGCGGGCGGCGATCAGCACCGGCATGCTCCACGCGGCGCCGCACAGCACCGAACCGACCAGGAACGCCGCGATCCCGAAGAACATCACCGGCCGCCGGCCGAGGACGTCGGCGAACTTGCCGTACAGCGGCACCGTCACGGCCTGGGTGAGCAGGTAGATCGAGAACAGCCACGGGAACTGCGCGAACCCGCCGAGGTCGCGCACCACCGACGGGACGGCGGTCGCGATGATCGTGCTGTCCAGCGCGACCAGCGCCGTGCTGAGCATGACCGCGATCAGCACGGGGCCGCGTTCGGACCGGAAACCGACCCCCGTGGTGGCGGCGGACGTCGTCATCGGCGGGGTGCTCCTCGGAACGGTCATGACCGGAGTCAACTGCTTTGCAGTCCTAAGCATTCCATCCCGGCGGTACCGGCCCCAGCGAATTTCCGGACGCCCGTGGCGCAAGATGGTCAGGATGAGCGACTGGATCCGGCCGATCGGGCGGGGCTGGGTGGTCCGCAACGCGGTCCCCGGCCCCGACGTCGACGAATTCGCCGAGCCCGAGCGGGTGATCGCCGCGCTGGCCGCGCCCGGTGGCGCGGACAGCCTGCTGGCCGTGCAGCACCCCGCCCGCACGCCCGCGGCCCTGGCCCGCGGCCTGGACCTGACGGCCGCCGTCCCGATCGCCCGCGCCGTGCTCGAACGGCTCCGCAAGCGGTTCTACCGGCCGGTGCGCGACGTCATCGCGCCCTACCGCGTGGAAGGGCCGGACGGCGTGGCGCTCGGCCTGCTCTGCCTGGTCGACCCGGCGGCGGTGACCGACGAGGGCGCCGCGCGCGTCCGCCACACCGAGGACGTCTACCCCGACGTCGTCGCCGAACGGGCCGCGGTGCTCGCCGGCCTGGGCTGCGCGACGAGCGCGGCGATGCTCGTCCCGGCCGCCGGCGGCCCGGAGCTGACCGAGCTGGTCGAGCAGGCCTGCGCCGGCCTCGGCCTGCCCGATCTGTCCACTTCGGACGCGGCCGGGCGGCGGCACGACCTGTGGGTGGTGCCCGAAGGACCGCTGCAGAGCCGCCTGCTGGCCGCGGTCGCCGGCACGGACCTGCTGGTGGCCGACGGCAACCACCGCGTGGCCGCCGCGGCGACGGCCGGCCACGGCGCCCTGCTCGCGCTGGTCACCGCGGGACCCGCGCTGCGGATCGGCGCGATCCACCGCGTGCTCACCGGCACCGGGCTCGGCCCGGAGGACCTGGTGACCCGCTGGTGCGCGGCCGGCCTGGACGTCCGCTACGACGAGCACGCCGTGCCGGCCGCCGGCGAGGTCGTGGTGCGCGCCGGCGCGGCCGTGCTGCGGGTCCCGCTGCCGGCCTCGGACGGGCCCTGGCCGGTGATCGACCACGAGCTCGTCGAGCAGGTGCTGTTCGCGACGGCGCTCGGTGTCGACCCGGACGGGCCGTGCGTCCGCCCGCTCCCGGCGGGGCGCCCGCTGCCGCCGGACGCGGACGCGGTGGTGCTGCTGGCGCCGGTGAGCTTCGCGGACGTCCTGGCCGTGCACGCGGCCGGCCGCCGGATGCCGCGCAAGGCCACCTACTTCACGCCGAAGCCGCGCAGCGGGCTCCTGCTGGCGCAGCTTTAACGGGCGCCCCACCAGTGCAGGACCCGAGCAGGTCCGCTACGCCCCCGTGACGCCGTCGATCGCCTCGCGCAGGAAGTCCGCGTGGCCGTTGTGCCGGGCGTACTCGTGGATCATGTGCAGCATCACCAGCCGGAGCGAGACGTCCTCGCCCCAGCGCGCCTGGTGGCCCGTGACGTCGAGCGACTCGGCCGCCTCTTCGATCTTGCGTGCCTGCTCGACCTCGGCCTGCCACGCCGCGAAGGCTTCCGACCGCGTCGACGAACTCGCGTCGTAAGCGGCCTGGAAGTCGTTCTCGTCCGACCACACCAACGGGACGTCCTCGGCGTTGATCACCCGCCGGAACCACGTGCGCTCGACCTCGGCCATGTGCCGGACCAGGCCGAGCAGCGAGAGGGTGGACGGCGGGCTCGAGGCCCGGCGGAGGTCCTCGTCGGACAGTCCGTCGCACTTCATCGCGAGGGTGGCGCGGTGGAAGTCGAGGAAGGTGCGCAGCATTTCGCGCTCGCCCCCGGTGAGGGGTGGTTCGGGACGTTCAGTGGTCACGAAGGAGTGTGTATCACGCCCGGAAATGTCGTACTCGTGTTTTAAGCTCGCGCGGTGGACTTGCCCGTCATGCCGCCGGTGCGGCCGATGCTCGCGAAAGCGGTGCACGAGGTGCCTCGTGCCCCGGGGCTGCTGTACGAGCCGAAGTGGGACGGCTTCCGCTGCGTCGTGTTCCGCGACGGCGACGAGATCGAGCTCGGCTCCCGCAACGACCGCCCGCTGACCCGCTACTTCCCGGAGCTGGTGGAGCTGCTGGCCGCCGCGCTGCCGCCCCGGTGCGTCGTGGACGGCGAGATCGTGCTGGTCACGCCGCAGGGGCTCGATTTCGAGGTGCTCCAGCTGCGGCTGCACCCGGCGGCCTCGCGGGTGCGCAAGCTGGCCGAGGAGACACCGGCCAGCTTCATCGCTTTCGACCTGCTCGCCCTCGGCGACACCGACCTCACCGGCGAGCCGTTCCGCGAGCGGCGCAAGCAGCTGGAAAGCGTGCTCTCCACCGGCGCCGAAGGGCTGCAGCGGGTCCACCTGACCCCGCTGAGCGAAGACCCGGCGCAGGCCGAAGACTGGTTCACCCGGTTCGAGGGCGCGGGCTTCGACGGCGTCATGGCCAAACCCGGCGACCTGCCGTACGAGCAGGACAAGCGCGTCATGCTGAAGGTCAAGCACGAGCGCACGGCCGACTGCGTGGTCACCGGGTTCCGCTGGCACAAGGACGGCGTCGGCGTCGGTTCGCTGCTGCTCGGGTTGTTCGACGACGAGGGCGTGCTGCACCACGTCGGCGTGGCCAGCAGCTTCACCAAGGCCCGGCGGGCCGAGCTGGTGGAGGAGCTCGCGCCGCTGCGCGAGAACGCGCTCGAAAACCACCCGTGGCGGTCCTGGGCAGTGTCCAATGCCGCCTCCGCGGGGAAGAGCACGTCGGCGGAATACGAGCCCGAGCCCGGCCGGCAACCGGGCGCGAACAGCCGGTGGGCGCCGCAGAAGGACCTCTCGTGGGAGCCGCTGCGGCCGGAATGGGTGGCCGAGGTCCGCTACGAGCACCTGCAGGGCGGCCGGTTCCGGCACGGCGGGCGGCTGGTCCGCTTCCGCCCCGACCGCACGCCGGAGTCCTGCACGTACGCCCAGCTCGACGAGGCACCGCCCGCCGAGCTCGCGAAGCTGTTCGGGGAGGCGCGATGAGCGCGGCGGTCCTGCTGGACGTCGACGGCGTCGAGGTCAAGATCAGCAGCCCGGACAAGGTCTACTTCCCGGAGCGCGGCGAGACGAAGCTCGACCTCGTCGAGTACTACCGGGCGATTTCCGGGCCGCTGCTGGCCCGGCTCGGCGGGCGCCCGCTGCTGCTGGAGCGCTACCCGGACGGCGCCGGCGGCAAGAACTGGTTCCAGAAGCGCGTCCCGAAGGGCGCGCCGCCGTGGCTGACCACCACCGTCGTCTCGACGCCGAACGGCACGACGAGCGACGCTCTGGTGGCCAAGGACCTGGCCCACATCCTCTGGGCGGTGAACCTCGGCTGCCTCGGCTTCCACGTCTGGCCCTACCGCGCCGACACGCCCGAGGTCACCGACGAGCTGCGCGTCGACCTCGATCCGTCGCCCGGCATCGGCTTCGACGAGCTGCGCGAAGCCGCGGTGCTGACCCGTGAGTTCCTGGCCGAGCACGGGATCGAAGGCCACCTGAAGACGTCGGGTTCGCGCGGGCTGCACCTGTACGTGCTGCTCGAGCCGCGCTGGGACAGCTTCCAGGTGCGGGCCGCCGCGGTCGCGCTGGCGCGGGCGCTCGAACGGCGGCACCCGGAGAAGATCACCGCGCAGTGGTGGAAGGAAGAACGCGGCACCCGGGTGTTCGTCGACTTCAACCAGAACGCCCCGCACAAGACGGTGTTCGGCACCTGGTGCGTGCGCCCGCGCGTCGGCGGCCAGGTGTCCACGCCGATCGGCTGGGCCGAGCTGGACACCGTCGAGCCCGACGCGCTGACACTCAGCACGGTGCCCGCCCGGGTGGCCGAGCGCGGCGATCCGTGGGCCGGCGCGGGGGAGCGGCCGCAGTCGATCGAGCCGCTGCTGGAGCTGTCCGAACGCGACATGGCGGCCGGGCTGATGGACGCGCCGTGGCCCCCGGTGTACCCGAAGATGCCCAACGAGCCGCCGCGGGTGGCGCCGAGCCGCGCGAAGAAGGCGTGATCAGGGTGGGCCGAGGCGCGGGTGGAGCTGGCTCCACCCGGTGAGCGCGACCAGGGCGGTCAGCCCGAACACCGCCGCGGACCCGACGCCGGCGGCCAGCGCGCCGGCCAGAGGTGAGCCGACGGTCTGGCCGACGCCGAGCCCGGCGAACGACCAGGTGATGCCCCGGGCGGGCCGTTCGGGAAACAGGTGGGCGGCCCACAGGATGCACAGCCCGGTCAGCGCCATGTAGGTGACGCCGAACAGCGCGCCGGAAAGCAGGGCGACGGGGACCCCCGGGTGCGGCAGGGCGAGAAGTGCGATGCCCGCGGCCGCCAGGGTCCAGATCGCCAGGTTGACCGTCCGCAGGCCCGCGCGTCCGGCCGCCCGGCCCGCGACGCCGCCGAGCAGGCCGGCCGCGCCGATCGTGGCCCAGCACCAGGTCGCGGCCACCGGGCTCAGCCCGGCTTCGGCGAGCCGGGAAGTGGAAAACGTCCAGTACGGCGCACTGGTCACGCCGATGAGCACGGAGTTCACCACGAGCGGGACCATCCCGCGGGCGGGACCGGCGGCCGCGGGGGTGCCCGGCGACCGTGGCAGGGTCCGCCACGCGAGGAACAGCACCGCCACGCCGAGCGCGGCGAACACCGACCAGATCACCGGCCAGCCGAAGGCGAGCAACGGGGTGAACGCCGACGCGGCCAGCCCCAGACCGGTCCCGGTGTTGGCCCAGGTCTGCGCCCGGTCGCGGGCGCCCGCCCCGACCGTCTCGCCGATCAGCTGCGCGACGCCCGGCGAGACGAGCCCCGCGCCGGCGCCCGCGACGACGATCCCGGCGCCGAACACCGCGACGTGCGGTGCCAGGGCCATGAGCGCGAGTCCGGCCGTCGCCGAGGCCGCCGCCAGCAGCACGGTGCCCCGGGCCGACCGCGCCGACGTTCTCGGCGCGAGCAGCAGCCCGAGGCCGTACCCCGCGGTGGAGAGGCCACCGAGGACGCCGACGCCGACCGTCGTCAGCCCGAACGTCTCGCTGAACCGCGGGACGAACGGCCCGTAGGCGTAGCGCGCGAACCCGTAGCAGAGGGCGATCACGACCGCGCCGACCGTGGCCGTGGCCCACCAGGTGTCCGTCTTCGTTCCGGTCGCCATCGACCCCAGCGAACAGACAGGTCTGTCTGGTGTCAAGCGATGGTAGGATCACCGCAGGTGAGTGCACATACCGATCTGTTCGGAGGAGTGCGGTGGGCCGGACCCGTCCCGGCGATGCGGGTGCAAAGGTGCTTCAGGCCGCGTCGACGCTGTTCTACCGCGACGGCATCCACGCCGTCGGTGTCGACACGGTGGCGGCCGAGGCCGGGGTGACGAAGGCGGCCCTGTACGGCAACTTCGGGTCGAAGAGCGGGCTCGTCGTCGCGTACCTGCGGGAACGCGACCGGCGGTGGCAGGAGGAGATCGACCGGATCACCGCCGCGCACCCCGACCCGCGGGCGCGGGTGCTGGCGGTCTTCGACGCCTATGGCGCCTGGCTTTCCCGCGACGGCTACCGCGGCTGTGCGTTCCTGAACGCGACCTCGGAGTTCCCCGACCCCGCCGACCCGGTGCGCGAAGTGGTCCGCCACCACAAGAGCGGGTTGCACGGCTACCTGCGGGCGCAGTTGCGCAATGGCGAACCCGGGCTCGCCGACGAGCTGATGCTCCTGCTGGAAGGTGCGGCGGTCACGTCGGTCGTCGCCCAGAGCTCGCAGCCGTTCGCCACGGCGAAGCGGCTCGCGCAGACCCTGATCTAGACCGGCAGGTCGAGGGCCAGCTGGCCGCGGTCCTCGCCGACGCCGGACAGTGTCGCGACGCACTCCGGGCACGGGGTCAGCTCGGCTGTCGTCAGGTCCACGGGCTTCCAGCTGCGGGACTCGCGCGCCCCGCAGGCCGAGCGCCGGTAGCGGAGGTCGCCGGAGCGGGTCATCAGGTGGGCCAGGGGGACGTCTTCGGGCAGCACGCCGACCAGGTACCAGCGTGGTGCGCTCACCGCGGTGGTCGTCATGGCGGTCAGTGTCCGTCGCGGTGGCCGGGACACCGGCGCATTTGCCGATCTTCGGCGTGGCGGGGAGCTCAGGCCTGGTCGGGCAGGTAGCGCAGGATGTGCAGCAGGCCGCGCTCGTCCACGGTGTCCGGGTCGTCGGCCAGGCACCGGTCCAGGTCGGCGAGCACGGCGTCGGTGTCGAGGCCGGCGCCGATCAGCACCAGTTCGGTCCGCCGCGGCTCGCCCGGCGGCCAGGCCGAGCGCTCCAGCTGCACGAACCCGCCGACGGTGTGCAGGTGGAAGCGCGCTTGCGGGCCGGTGGGACCGAAGTCGGCCTGCCCCTTCATCCGGTAGAGCCCGGCCGGCCGCCGCTCGAGGAACTCGACGAAGGCGCGCGGCGCCAGCGGCGTCCCGGCGGTGAAGGTGACCGTCTGGTACTCGGCGTGCAGGTGCCGCGAGTGGTCGTGGTCGTCCTCGCGCAGGTCGTCGAACGACAGCTGGCCGGCCCGCTCGCCGCGGGGTTCCGGGTCGAAGAACAGCCGCGGGTCGACCCGCCCGTGCTCGGTGACCAGCAGCGGGCGGCCCGGCGCCAGCTCTTCGACGGTCGCGGTGAGCTTCGCGAGCGTCTCGGCGGGCACGCGGTCGGCCTTGTTCAGCACCACGAGGTCGGCCAGCCGCAGGTGGTCGGCCAGTTCGGGGTGGCGTTCGCGGGCGGCCTCGAACTCCGCGGCGTCGACGACCTCGGCCAGCCCGCCGTAGCGGATGTCCGGGTTCTCGCTGGCGATCATCAGCCGGATGAGATCGCGGGGTTCGGCGATGCCGCTGGCTTCGACGACGATGACGTCGATGCCCGCCTCGGCGCTCGACAGCTTGGTGAGCATCGCGTCGAGCCCGCTCGCGTCGACCGCGCAGCACAGGCAGCCGTTGCCGAGGGAGACCATCGTGTCGACCTGGCCGGCGACGGCGAGCGCGTCGACGTTCACCCGGCCGAAGTCGTTGACCACTACGCCGACCCGGGCGCCCTCGCGGTTGGCGAGCAGGTGGTTGAGCAGCGTCGTCTTGCCCGCGCCGAGGAATCCGGCGACGAGGACCACGGGGATGCGCCTGGCGTTCACGAAACTCCCTCCTCTGCCGATCGCCGCGACTCTAACGCGGGCGCGCGTACCCGGGTGGCCGCCCCCGGTGAAGGCCGTTCGGCGAATGCCCACGAAAAGACGAACGCCGGCACCCGGAAAAGGATCACGGCGCTTTGCCGTCCCGGAGTGATCGATTGGCGGAAAACGCGCTGTGCCATGTCCGCCTAACGCTTCGTAGCAGTTATTTTTTCAGCAGGGGCCTGGTTTTCGCCGGTATTCCGGGATAGGCGGGACGACGTTCCCGACTGGCGGAGTCCACCCGGCGGAACGTGGGGTATCCTCCCCCGCCTGGCCGGAGTTCCCAGGGCGGTGGGGACTTCCGGTGCGCAGTGTCGTCGGCGACCTCGGAGGAACGGTGAATCTTTTCGTCGGGCTGCAGATCGCGATTTCGGAGAGTGGGGAACCGCGGTGACCGTTACACCCGAGCGGGTGACGGCAGCGTTGCCGCTCTACCCGCAGCGCGTCTCGGAGGAGCAAAGCGTCAATTCCGCGGAAGCGGAGGAATTCCTGGACCGGATGTTCGCCGAAGGGGCGGCGGAAGAGGGCGACCGGTTCGAGACCCGGTTGGCCGCGGTCCGCGCGGAAATCCAGGAAACCGGCACCTACCGGCACACCCCGGCCGAGCTGGCGTACGGCGCGCGCATCGCGTGGCGCAACTCGGCGCGCTGCATCGGCCGGCTGTACTGGCGCAGCCTGCGGATCCGCGACCGCCGCCGGGTCACCGACCCCGCCGCGATCGCCGGCGAGTGCGTCGCCCACCTGCGCCAGGCCACCCGCGGCGGGCGGATCCGGCCGACGGTCACGGTGTTCGCGCCGGACACCCCGGACACGCCGGGTCCGCGCATCCACAACGAGCAGCTCATCCGCTACGCCGGCTACCGCTTCGAAGACGGCTCGGTCCTCGGCGACCCGCGCTACACCGGGTTCACCGAGCAGGTGCGCGGAC
The DNA here is from genome assembly GCF_053600695.1 of Amycolatopsis sp. NPDC005003. Classification (NCBI taxonomy): domain Bacteria; kingdom Bacillati; phylum Actinomycetota; class Actinomycetes; order Pseudonocardiales; family Pseudonocardiaceae; genus Amycolatopsis; species Amycolatopsis sp. NPDC005003. The sequence goes on from NZ_JBSGAI010000012.1 coordinate 23,087, forward strand.
TCGGCTGGCGGCCACCGGAGCGGAAGGGCTCCTTCGACGTTCTGCCCCTGCTGATCGAGGCCGTGCCCGGCGAGCCGCGGCTGTTCACGCTGCCCCCGGACGCCGTCCTGGAGGTGCCGCTGACCCACCCCGACCACCGCTGGTTCGCCGGGCTGGGGCTGCGCTGGCACGCCGTGCCCGCGATCAGCAACATGCCGCTGGAGATCGGCGGCGTCACCTACCCGGCCGCGCCGTTCAACGGCTGGTACCTCGGCACCGAGGTCGGCGCCCGGAACCTGGCCGACGAGCAGCGCTACGACCTGCTGCCCGTCATCGCCGAGCTGATGGGGCTGGACACCGGGTCCGAGCGCACGCTGTGGCGCGACCGGGCGGTGGTGGAGCTGACGCTGGCGGTGCAGCACTCCTTCGACGCGGCCGGGGTCACGATGGCCGACCACCACACCGAGTCGCAGCGGTTCCTGTCCCACCTGGAACGCGAGGAGCGGGCCGGGCGCCGGTGCCCCGCGGAGTGGAGCTGGATCGTGCCGCCGATTTCGGGTGGGCAGACCGCGGTCTTCCACCGCTATTACGACGAACCGGACCCGGCGGAGCGGCCGGCTTTCCTGCCGCCGCCGTGAGCGATGCGGAGAGTAGCGTGGAAGCGCCCGTTCGGCGGATCGTGCGCGACCCGCGGGGCAGTCCGGCCCCCGAGGGCCGACAATGGAACGCATGACCGCAGTCCTCGTCGCCTACGCCGGGCGTCACGGCGGAACCCGGCAGATCGCCGAGGTCATCGCCGCCGAGCTCGGTGAAGCGGGCCTGACCGTCGACGTGCGCGACGCCGCCGACGTCGCCGGCGTCGAGCACTACGCCGCGGTCGTCGTCGGCAGCGCGCTGTACTACCACCGCTGGCGGCCGGAGGCCGTCCGGCTGCTGGAGCGCAACGCGCGGGCGCTCGCCGAGCGTCCGGTGTGGTTGTTCCACAGCGGACCGTGCGGCCCCGGCGCGGCCACGCACCAGGTCAGCCTGCCGGCGAACGTGGCGCTGCTGGCCGCTCGCATCGACGCGGAGCGCACGGCCACGTTCGGCGGCCGGCTGGACCCGGCGACCGTGCGAGGCCTGATCCCCAGGCTGCTGGCGTCGGGCCGGCGGGCAGGCGACTTCCGCGACTGGGACCGGATCAAGGCGTGGGCCCGGGACGTCGGCCGCCGGGTGCGCACCCGCGTCGCGCTCTGAGCCCCTTGCCCGCCCGGGGTGGTGGGTGATAGACCGAACCTGAGGTATTCCGGTGGGAAACCGACGGAACGGGGCGAACGTGACGGATCGGAAAGCGCTTACCTCGGACCAGCGCAACGCCTTCCTCGCGGCGCTGCTCGGCTGGAGCATGGACTCCTTCGACTACTTCCTCGTCGTGTTCGTGCTGGCGGACATCGCGAAGGACTCCTCGTTCGGCGCGACCGCCACCCAGCTGGCGTTCATCACGACGGCAACACTGGTGATGCGCCCGGTCGGCGCGCTCCTGTTCGGGCTGTGGGCCGACCGGGTCGGCCGCCGGATCCCGCTGATGGCCGACGTCCTGCTGTATTCGGTGGCCGGCCTGCTGTGCGCGTTCGCCCCGAACTTCGCGGTGCTGCTGGTGCTGCGGTTCGTGTACGGCATCGGCATGGGCGGCGAGTGGGGCCTGGGCGCGGCGCTGGCGATGGAGAAGATCCCGGTCGAGCGCCGCGGCTTCTTTTCGGGCCTGCTGCAGGTCGGCTACTCGATCGGCTACCTGCTGGCGGCGCTGGCGTACCTGCTGTTCCATTCGGCGCTGGGCCTGCAGTGGCGCTGGATCTTCGTGTTGAGCATCTTCCCGGCGCTGATCAGCCTGCTGATCCGCGCACGCGTCCGCGAGTCGGAGGTGTGGGAGGCGGCGCGCGAGAAGCTGAAGGTGACGCGGACGTCGGTGAAGGACATCTTGGTCAACCCGAAGGTGATCCGCCGCTTCGGCTACCTCATCCTGCTGATGACGGCGTTCAACTGGATGAGCCACGGAACCCAGGACGTCTACCCGAGCTTCCTCAAGGCCCACGACAACGGCGGCGCGGGCTTGAGCGCCTCGACGAGCACGTGGATCGCGGTGCTGTACAACGTCGGCGCCATCATCGGCGGGTGTGCGTTCGGGACGCTGTCGGAGAAGCTGGGCCGCCGCCGCACCATCGTGACGGCGGCGGTGCTGGGGCTGCCGGTGGTCCCGATCTTCGCGATCGACCACGGAGCCGGGATGCTGGCGCTGGGCTCGTTCCTGATGCAGATCATGGTCCAGGGCGCGTGGGGCGTGATCCCGGCGCACCTGACGGAGATGTCCCCGGACGCCATCCGCGGCTTCTACCCGGGAGTGACGTACCAGCTGGGAAACCTGCTGGCGGCGCTGAACCTGCCGATCCAACAGGCGATCGCGGAGTCCCACGGGTACACCTCGGCTCTGGTGTGGACGGTGGTGCCGGGGTTGATCGCGGTGGCGGTGCTGACGGCGATCGGCAAGGAGGCGAAGGGAATCAAGTTCGGCGAGTCCGCGGTGGCGACGGCGCCGGCGGGGTCGCGGTGATCAGTCGGTCCGGCCGCCGGATCCGAACTTCTCGAGCAGGCTCGCTGCCGCATGGTGCCCCTTTGCGACCGCGTAGGTCCGCAGTTGCGCGATGGTGTCGACTCGGTTTCGAACGGCGAGGCGCGCGTCGAGCCCGCCCGGGACGAGGAAGCGCTCGAGGTCGTCGAGCCAGACCACGGTGTCCGTGAGGTTCGCCCCGGCGATCGTCCGCAATGCCGGGCCGTCGATGGGGACCAGCAAGTCGTGCGAAGGACGCAGCCGGCGCAGCGCCTCGGCCGCCGCGCGGCTCTTGCCCGCGGCGGCGCGGCCGTGGAGCACCACCAGGCCGCCGCTCGCGATCGCCCACTCCAGATCCTCGTCGCGGTCGCGGGGGACGTACCGGGGGAGGTCCCGGTCGTCGGACGTGTCCACCGCCCGCTTCACCCGCAACGCCAGCAGTGGCACGTCGGCCACCTTCGGCAGCCGATCGCCGTCGAGGTGCAGAGCGCGGCCCACATACACGCCGTGCTCGACGACCGGTTCCGGGCGCTGCTTGCGCAGTTCGAGCAGGGCGAAACCCACACCCCCGAGCGCGGCCACCCAGCTGAGCGCTTCGAGCACATTGCGGACGGCGCCGCCGTCCGCGATGAGCCAGCTCAGCCGGCCGAACCGCAGCGCCACCAAGAACACGACGGGAACGAGAAGGAGCAAGGCGCGGCGAACCCAGCGGGAGTTCACGGCGTCACGAGCGCCGCTTCGTAAGCGAAGATCGTCAGCTGCACCCGGTTCGAAACGTCCAGCTTCGCGAACGTCCGCGTGATGTGCGTCTTCACCGTCGCCTCGCTGAGAAACAGCTCCGCCGCGATCTCCGCGTTCGGCTTTCCCTGCGCCACCGCCGTCACGATTTCGCGTTCCCGCTCACTGAGCAGCTCCAGCTTCGCCTGGGCCCGCGACCGCCGCGGGTTCGCCCGCGACGCCACGAACTCGCCGATCAGCTGCTTCGTCATCCGGGGCGACAACATCGCGTCGCCGTTCGCCACCACCCGGACGCCTTCGATGATCTCCTGCGGCGAGCCCTCCTTCAGCAGGAAGCCGCTCGCTCCCGCCGCCAGTGCCTCGAACACGTACTCGTCCAGGTCGAACGTCGTCAGGATCAGGACCTTCGGCGGGCGGGGCTGGGCCAGCACCGCCGCCGTCGCCACCAGGCCGTTCATCCGGCGCATGCGGATGTCCATGATCACCACGTCCGGCGCGTGCCGGGCGACCTGCTGGACCGCTTCGTCGCCATCGCCCGCCTCCGCGACCACCTGCAGGTCCGGCGTGCTGCCCAGGATCATGGACAGTCCGGTGCGGACCAGCGGGTCGTCGTCGACGAGCAGTACGCGCACGCTCACCCGCCCATGCTAGGGCGCCGGTGCCACCCACGGCAGCCAGGCCCGCAGCGCGAACGTCCGCCCGTCGACCGGGCCCGCCGACAACGAGCCGCCCAGGAGAGAGACGCGCTCGTTGACACCGGTGAGCCCGGTGCCCGAGCCCGGTGACGGCACCGGGTGCGCCGGGAGCGGGTTGAAGACCTCGACCGACAGCCCCGCGCCCGGGCCGCCGCGGACCCGCAGTTCCGCCGTCGCTCCCGGTGCGTGCCGCAGCACGTTCGTCAACGCCTCCTGGAGGATCCGGTACGCCGCCGTGCCGAGCGGGGCCGGGGCCGTCGACGCCTGGTCGAGCAGGATCGTCACGTTGACCGCCAAGCCGGCCTGCCGGGCACCGGCGACGAGGTCGGGGATGTCGGCCAGCGTCGGCTGGGGCGGCTCCGCGGGCCCGCCGGGTGGCCGGTCGGCGAAGCCCGAACCGCGCAGCACGCCGATCACCTGGCGCAGGTCGTCGAGTGACTGCCGCGCGGTGGTCCGCACCGTCTTGGCCGCCTCCACGGCGTCCGGCGCCGTCGCCGCGGTGACCTCCAACGCACCCGCCTGCAGCGAAAGCAGGGAGAGCCGGTGCCCGAGGACGTCGTGCATCTCGCGGGCGATCCGCGCCTGCTCCTCCCGGCGGGCGACCTGGTCGCGCAGCGCCGCCTCCTCGGCGGCGAGGCGGCGCTTCTCGGTGATGTTGTGCCGGACGATCCCCAGCGTGAGCGGGATCGCCGTGTACACCGCGGCGGTGATGGCGACCCCGATCAGCTTGGCGCCGGTGGTTTCGGTCGAGATCCACGCCTCGGCCAGTGAACTTTCGGTGACCCGGCTGGCGTCGCGCCACACCGCGAGCCCGGTCGCGGCGAACACCAGCGCCGCCGCGCCCCAGCGCCACCAACCGGTGTAGCGGGTCGCGAGCGCGGCGAGGGCGATCAACGCGGCCAGCGAGTCGGACACCAGCAGCAACGGCGGCACCACCGCGATGCCGGTCACCACCAGGGGCCGGTGCCACCGCCAGACCAGCATGATCGACGCGCCGATCCCGAAGAACCAGCCCAGTACCGCCGCGGCCGTCACGTGCAGTTCGTCGGTGCCGGGCAGGCTGATCTCCAGTGCCACGTTCACGATGCCGGTCACCACGCTCGCGGCGACTGCCAGCACGGTGCACACCACGCCCAGCACGGACCGTCCCATGGGGGCAGCCTACGAGGTGGCGACCGCGCGCCCATCAGCCGATCCGCTCGTCCACGCCGCGGCCGGTGACGACTTTCGTCGTAACGCGTCGAGGCTTGCGGACGACGCGGGCCGGACCGCGCCGCTGGTTTCCTTCACGCCGTCAGGAAGAGGCGAAAGGAAACCCCGATGACCGACTACACCCCGATCCAGCAGCAGGCGGCCCCGCCGGCCGCGCCGCCGCGCAACGGCCTGGGCACGGCCGGGTTCGTCCTCGGCCTGATCGGGCTCGTGTTCGCCCCGATCCCGCTGGTCGGCGTGGTCGCTTGGCCCCTGTGCGTGCTCGGCCTGATCCTCTCCGCGGTGGGCGTGGCCAGAGTCCGCTCCCGGAAGGCGACCAACAAGGGCCTCTCGATCGCCGGCGTCGTCGTGTCGCTGCTCGGCCTGGTCGTCTGCGTCCTGTGGGCGGTGGTGATCGGCAAGGCGATCAGCGACGTCAACGAGCAGGCCACCGCGCACCACACCATCGTCTACGAGGTGACCGGCGACGCGAAGGCCGTCGACATCGACTACAGCACCTTCGACCGGAACACGATCCTGGTCAACACCGAGGCCGGCGCCCCGGTGCCGTGGACCAAGACCGTCGAGGCCACCGGCTTCCTCGCCGGGGCCCAGTTCACCGCGACCGCCGGGCCGGACGGCGGTTCGGTCAGCTGCAAGGTGGTCGTCGACGGCAAGGAGGCCAAGACGGCGACCGCGGCCGGCGCCGGGGCCGTCGCCAGCTGCACCGGCTTCTGAACCGCCAGGGTGGCCGGGCCGCGTGACGGAGGGTGGGACCCGGCCCAGGGGCGGGTCCCACCCGTCGCGGTTCAGCTGCAGTGCTCGAATTCGCTGTCGTAGGCCTGGCCGCCGGCCGAGCCGCCCCACTTCACGCACTTGTCCGCCGCCGTCGCCTTGACCGGGCCGGCGAACCAGGAGAACGAGCCCGAGTCGGTCTGCCGCGCCGAGCCCTTGACCTCCAGGTAGGCCGAGATCGTCGTGGCCGTCCCGGCGGAGGCGTTCTTCATGGTGCTGACGCAGTTCTGGCCGTTGGAAGCGTTGTACGACAGGTAAACCGTGCCGGCCGCGCCGCCGGTGCCCAGCGGCGCCGAGTCGATGACGCTGTAGCCGCCACCGCAGGCCGGGGCGCCGAGCGCGGCTTCGGTGACCGTGGCGAAGCGGATCGCGTCGTAGGGGTGCTCGGTGGGGCCCACTTCGAACAGCACCCCGGCCGACGACTGCGACAGCTGCACCATGTCCGAGTACGCCGCGCCCCCTCCCCACACCAGCAGGCTGCCGGCGTTGCCGGTCCAGTTGGCGCCTTCGTCGAACGACGAGTGCACCCGCAGCTGCTCGCGCTCACCGCACACGGACGGCGCGGCGAACAGGATCCGGTTGTACTTGCCGCCGGTGTCGGTCGCGCTCATCCGGGCCGTCGAGCCCTCGACCGTCGGCGCGACGAGGTCGGTGGCGAAGTCGAACTTCGAGCTGAACGTCTCGCCGCCGTCCGAGCTGATCGCGAACGCGCGGTTGTGGGTGCCGTCCGCGAGGCACTTGTCGCCGTCGTTCGCCTGGTTGCGCGCGGCGGCGTAGATCCGGCCGTCCCGGAGCTCGGTGACGCTGATCTCCTGCGGGTTGATCGCGCTCGTCGTCGGCTTGTCGGTGGCGCCGAGGTGCCAGGTGCTGCCCTGGTCGTCGCTGTAGACCAGCGCGCCGATGTTCGAGTAGCTCATCCCGGCGACGAGCCGGCCCTTGTGCGCGCCGCGCGTCAGCACGATCCCGTGGGACGGCCCGGTGGCCAGCCAGCCCGGCGCGGTCGAGAAGCCGAGTTCCGTGGTCAGCGTCTTCGGCGCGCCCCACGTCTTCCCGTTGTCCTCGCTGATGGACACGCGCGGGATCCGGCCGCAGTCGGGGTTGGTGTAGCACTGCATGGTCGACAGCAGCACGATCCGGTTGCTGCCCGGGATCACGATCGGCGCGGGGTTGCCCTTCGTGTCGCCGAACGCGGTGATGACGGTGTTCAGCGCGCCCCACGTCTTGCCACCGTCGGTGGAACGCTTCATCACGAGATCGATCTTGCCCAGGTCGGCGCAGGCGTGGGCGCCGCCGTTGCGGCCTTCGGCGAAGGCGAGCAGGTCGCCGTTGTTCGCCTTGACGACGGTGGGAATGCGATAACAGTCGTGGCCTTCGGTGTTCTTGGTGAACACCAGCGTGCTGGCCACATCGGCCTGGGCGGTCGCGGCGCCGACGGCCGCCGGGACGCCGAGGGCGGCGCACCCCAGCAGCCCGGCCAGCAGCCCCTGGGCGAGTCGGGTGATCTTCACGGTTCGGGCTCCCTACGGATTCGGTCTTCGTCTCGCCAGCAGCGTCGACACGATCCGTACAAGAGCCGTACAACCTCACGTATAACGAACTATACGTGAACGGGAGGGAGAATTCAGGTGAACGCGGCCAGCGTACCGAACCCGGTCACCACCACCAGAAGCGTGGACAGGAGGCCCAGGAGCAGGGCCCGGCCGCCGCCGCGCAGCAACGCGCCCGGCCGGACGGCGCAGCCGAGACCGAAGAGCGCGCCGGCGAGCAGGAGGGTCGACGCGGTCTTCGCGACGTCGAGCACGAATCCCGGGACGAGCCCGGTGCTCCGGACCGCGACCAGCGCGAGGAAGCCGAGGACGAACAGCGGCACGAGCGGGGTGCGGGTGTCGCGGCGGCCGCGTTCGGCGGCCCCGACGAGCGCGACCACCGGGGCGAGCAGGACGACGCGGCTGAGCTTCACCACCACGGCGACCCCGACCGCGGCGGCGCCCGCGGGCCCGGCGGCCGCGACGACCTGGGCGACCTCGTGCACCGAGAGCCCGGCCCAGCTGCCCGTCCGGACGGCGTCGAGGCCGAGCGCGTGGGCGAGCAGGGGGAGTGCGGCCAGGGTGAGGCTGCCGAAGCAGGTGACGAGTGCGACGGCGGTGGCGACGTCTTCGTCGTCGCGCTCGATCACGCCTTCCACGGCGGCGATCGCCGAGGCGCCGCAGATCGAGAAGCCGGTGGCCACCAGCAGGGCGAGCCCGCGCGGCACCCGGACCAGCCGGGCGAGGCCGAGCGTGCCGAGGAAGGTGACCGCGACGGTCAGCACGACCGCGGCGAGCGTGCCGGGGCCGAGCGCGAGCACGGTCGGGACGGCGAGCTGCAGCCCGAGCAGGACGACGCCCGCGCGCAGCAGGCGCTTCGTGAGCCGGGCGACAGCTTGGCGGTGCTCCCCGGTCAGGACCGGGGTACTGCCGGCGACCACGCCCAGCACGACCGCGGCGGTCAGGGCGCCGACCACCGGCCACGCCGAGCTGAGCGCGTACGCCGCGGCGACACCGAGCCCGGTGATCGCCAGGCCGGAGGTCTTCGCCGTCGTCAGTGCCATTCCTGCAGCTTCGCCGCTGCCCGGCGTGCGCGGTAGCCGGTGGTGCGTGCCGAGGTCATAGACTGAAGCTATGACCGGACCGGACCTGGACTCCCTGCGCCTGCTGGTGCTCGTCGACGACCTCGGCAGCATCGGCCAGGCGGCCGGGGTGCTCGGCATCGCCCAGCCGTCGGCGAGCAAACGGCTGTCCACTTTGGAACGCCAGCTGGGACTGTCCCTGGTGGACCGGACCCGGCGCGGCTCGGCGCTGACCCCGGACGGCCGGGTGATCGCCGGCTGGGCGCACCGCGTGCTGGCCGAAGTGGACGGACTGCGCACGGGAGCGGAGGCCCTGCGCACCCAGCGCGGCGCGCAGCTGCGGGTCGCGGCCAGCATGACGCTCGCCGAGCACTTCGTGCCCGCCTGGATCGGCGAGATCAAGCGGACCGGCCCGGACACCTACGTCGGGCTCGAGGTGGTGAACTCCGAGCAGGTCGCCGAGCTGGTCGTGCGCGGCCGGGTGGACCTGGGGTTCGTCGAGTCGCCGGGGCCGTGGCCGGGCCTGGCGACGCGCCGCGTCGCGGCCGACCGGCTCGTGGTGGTGGTGCCGGCCGGCCACGCCTGGGCGCGGCGCCGTCGTCCGCTGCGGGCCGGCGAGCTGGCCGCGACGCCGTTGGTGGTGCGCGAACCGGGCTCGGGAACCCGCGAGACGGTCGAGGCGGCACTGCGCCGGGCCGGGGCGGGCCCGGTGAAACCGTTGCTGGAGCTGGGTTCGGCGTCGGCGGTGCGCAACGCGGTGATCGCGGGCGCCGGCCCGGCGGTGATCAGCGATCTCGACGTCGTGCGCGAAGTGGCGGGCCGCCGGCTGGTGCCGGTGCCGGTCGAGGACGTCGAACTGGGCCGCGTGCTGCGCGCGGTGTGGCCGGCGGGGCGGCGGCTGACCGGCCCGGCGGCGGACCTGCTGACGCTGGCGGTGAAGTCCGGTTCTCAGCGGTTCGGTCCGGCCGAGGTGCCGGGCCGGCACCTCGGCTGACGCGGTGGTGGCCTTGCCCTCGATCGAGTGGCGATATATCGTGTGAATGTCGCCGATACGATAGGAGAGCATCATGGAACCGAGCGCGGGAGCGGGCCGGATCTTCGCCGGGTTCGGGGGGCACTTCGGGCACCACGGACCCGGGCACGGTGGGCACGGCCACGTCGGGCACCCGGGGCACGACGTGCTCGGGCACCTGGGGCACGGCGGGTTCGGGCGCGGGCATTTCGGGCCGGAGCGGGGAGGTGGGGGGCACGCCTACTTGGGGCCCGAGCCTGGTGATGCCGGGCAGGGGCACCTGGGGTCGGAGCATGCCGGTGCAGGGCGCGGACGCCTCGGGCCGGAGCACACCGGGCCAGGGCGCGGGCACCTCGGGCCGGAGCACGGGGTGCCGGGGCAGGAGGACTGGGATGGCGGTCCGGAGCTGGCGCGCGGATTCCCGCCGCCACCGCCCCACCCACCCCACCCGCCGCAGCCTCCCGGTGGGCCGGGCTTCCCCGGGTTCCCGGGCGGCCCGGGCTCGTTCGGCGGCCCGGGTGGCTGGTTCGGCGGCGCCGGACCGTTCCAGCGGGTCCGCGAGTTCCGCGGCGGCGGCCGCCCGCAGGCGCGCCCGGTGCGGCCGGCGGTGCTGGCGCTGCTGGCCGAGGAACCGAGGCACGGATACCAGCTGATGCAGGAGATCCGCCGCCGGACGCACGACCGCTGGCGCCCCAGCCCGGGGTCGGTGTACCCGATCCTGCAGCAGCTCGAGGACGAAGGCCTGGTCCACACGGTGGAGACGGCCGGCCGCCGGGTCGCCGAGCTGACCGATGCGGGCCGCGAGCACGTGGCGGGCCGCGAGGAGGAGTTCGCGGCACTGTGGGAGGAGCCGGAGGAGGAACCGGGCGCCGACCGGTTCGCCGCGCTGTGGCACGCACTGGGCGAGCTGTCCGGCGCGGCGGCGCAGGTGGGGTACAGCGGCAACGAGGCCCAGGTGGCCGAGGTGAAGAAGATCCTGGCCGACGCGCGCCGCCGGGTGTACGCGGTGCTCGCCGACGCGGGCCTGGAGGACGAGGACGCCTGACCGCCCGCCCGGCCGGATCGTCCACATCGGACGGTCCGGCCGGGCGGGTACGCTACCCCCATGGAGGAGAAGGACTTCGCCGCGCACCTGACCGCGACCATGACCGGCAGCGCCCTCACCATGCTCATCGGCGTCGGCCACCGCACCGGCCTCCTCGCCGCCGCCGCTCGCGGGCCCGCCACCAGCGCCGGGCTCGCCGAACGCGCGAACCTGCGGGAACGCTACGTCCGCGAGTGGCTCGGCGCCATGGTCACTGGCGGCATCTTCACCTACGACGGCCGCGAGTACACCTTCCCGCCGCAGCACGCCAAGTTCCTGCTCGGCGAAACCGCGGCGAACCTGATGCCGTCGCTGCTGACCCTGTCGGCGTTCACCGGCATCCTGCCGGAGCTGGAACGCGCGTTCGCCGAGGGCGGCGGCGTCCCGAGGGCCGCCTACGGCCCCCACCTGGAAAGCCTCGGCGCGAAAACCGGCGACAGCTGGAAGCACATCTACCGCGAGCACCTCGTGGACGGCTTCTTCGGCGCGGTCCCCGGCCTCGTGGACCGGCTCAGCGACGGCGTGCGCGTGCTCGACCTCGGCTGCGGCACCGGGAACGCCGTCGCCGTCGCCGCCCGGGCGTTCCCCGCCTCGCACTTCACCGGCCTGGACATCAATGCGAGCGTCGTCGAGCAGGCGAACGAAAACAGGCCGGCGAACGCCGGATTCGTCGTCGGGGACGCCGCCGAGCTGACCGCCGATCCGCCCTTCGACGTCATCACCGCCTTCGACGCCGTCCACGACCAGGACCGCCCGGACGTCGTGCTGCGCCGGGTCCGCGAGGCGCTCGCCCCGGACGGCCTGTTCTTCATGGTGGACACCAACTTCTCCAGCCACCTGGAGAACAACGTCGGCAACCCGCTGGCGGCGCTGACCTACGCGATCAGCCTGATGTACTGCACGACGACGTCACTCGCCGAGGGCGGCGCCGCGCTGGGCGCGGTGTGGGGCACCGAAAAAGCGGCGGAAATGCTGGCGGACGCGGGGTTCCGGCACGTCGAAGTGCTCGGATCCCCGCGCCCGCAGAACTGCATCTACGTCTGCCGCCCGTGACTCACTGCTGGTACGGCGCCGCGGCGGCCTTCGCGGCGGTGACCAGCGCACCCTTGTTCTTCGGCCAGAACGTGCTGTCGACGCAGGTGTAGCGCGGCAGGAAGCCACCGCACGTGCCGCTCGAGCTGCCGACCTCGAACGTCACGCTGGCGACACCGAGTTCGCCGTAGGTGAAGTCGTCGGTGGTGCCGGTCGTGTCGTAGCCGACGGTCTCCTCGTTGGTGCCGACGAGGTAGCCGTTGGACGCGGCGTACTTCGCGCCGAGCCTGCGGTACTGGGCGTCGTTCGGCGAGGTGGCCTGGGTGAAGCCCCACGGGATGATGATGTCGTTGCCGTAGCTGTGCAGCGTGATCATCGTGCCGGTGGCGGTCGACGGCGCCGGGTCGTTGTTGCCCGTGCCGCGCTGGTCCGGGTAGATCGCGCGGGCCAGCTTCTCCAGCGCCTGCACCTCCGGCTCCGAACCCGCGCTGACGCCCTGGTAGGTCTCGGAGCAGGCGGAGTTGGAGTCGCCGCCCCACTTGAACGTCGAGTTGCGGTTGAGGTCGACGCCGATGCCCGTGCCGGTGCAGCTGCCCCGCGAGTTGTTCGCGTTCTTGCGCTGCAGCTTCGGCGAGTTCCCGCCGGAGGCGACGATGTCGACGCCGTCGGGGTTGGCGATCGGCACCACCCACACCTCGGTGGTGTCCAAAATGGACTTGGCGGTGGCGTCGGTGGCGTAGCCGTCGGCGAGGTAGTCGATCCAGCGCCAGGCGAGCTCGCCGGTCGACAGCTCGCGCGCGTGGATCTGGGCCATCAGGAAGAACTTCGGCTTCTTCGACGTCGTCGACAGCGTGCAGTCGCCGGTCTGCTTCTTGGTCAGGCAGATCGCCTGGATGTCGTGCCCGCCCTGGCCCTTCGTCTTCTTCCACGACTGGCCGATCGTGTACTTCGTGGCCAGGTCGGGGTGCGCCGAGGCGACGGCGGCGAGGTGGTTCTCGTGCGCGGTGACGGTCCGGTACCCGCCGTAGTAGGTGTCCGCCGCCAGCCGGTTCGTCTCGGCGGGCAGTTCCTTGTAGACGGTGTCGAAGAAGGAGGGCCGGTAGCCGAGCGCCCGCAGCTTCGCGGCGACGGCCCGGCCGCCGACGACGTTGACGCTCGCGGCGTCGTCCCCTTCTTCGACGTCGAAACCGGCCTCGGTGAGCGCCTGCGCTTGGGCGGCGGTGGCCGGGACGCGCCAGAACACCGGCGTGTCCGCCGTCTGCGCGGTGGCGGTGCCCCCGAGCAGGGAGGTGAGCAGGACGCCGGTCGCCGCGAGGGCGAGCCGGGACAGGGACCTTGACGCCATCGGGTGATCTCCTCACGCCGCACGGATGGACGCCGGCGGGGACCCGTGCCCACGGTCACCGTACCGGCACGCACAGTGTGTCGGCCCGCCGCAATGGGGCCATACCCCCGAAAGTCGCGAAACCCGCGCATCACCGCCCCGTGAGGTGGGGCCGCTGCGAACAGCGGCCCCACCGGTGCCGGCGAGCCGGCGGTTCGTCCACCAGGTGCTGTCAGCCGCAGTGCGAGTCGAACTGGTACCAGCTCGCGGACCCGATGACGCCACCCCAATCGACGCAGTGACCACGCCCGTACACGTAGACGGGGCCGGCCCACTTGCTCCAGTTGCCGGGGTCGGTGTCCTCCCAGTTCGGGTCACCCGACAGGCCGATCAGCGCGTCCATGTGGTTCGACCCCGTCGAATTGCGGATCGTCACCGCGCAGTTGTTGCCGGAGGAGTTGCTGAAGGTGAGGAAAATCGTGCCACCGGTGATGTTGTGCTGGTCGATCACGCCGTAACCGCTCCCGCACTGCCCGCCGTAGGTCGCGGCGGATGCGGTTCCCGCGCCGACCAGGAGCGCCGTCGACACGACCGTCGCGCTCACCCCTGCCACACAGGCGATCTTCTTCAGGTTCACGGCTGCCCCCCGTAGTTCGCTCGATTCCCGGTCATGGAAATCGTCCTCCCACTCGCACAGCGCCGAATCGACGCGGGTACCGGTGGTACCCGGTACGTCCACGCGGGAGTACGCGACCCGGTTTAGTCGCGGCGACGGAGAAGCCGGAGGACGGCACTTCCGGGAAGTGCCGTCCTTCGGCGATATCAGCGCTTCAGGCCGTGTTCGATCGCTTCGATGATCCGCGGCCGCAGCTCGGCCGCCGAGATGATCGCGTCCACCGAGCCGACCTCGACCGCTCGCTGGATGCTGTGCACCCGGTCGAACTCCGCCGCCACCTCGCTCACCTTCTCCGCGCGGACCGCCGACTGGACCTCCGCCAGCTGGGCGCTCAGCGCGGCCCGCGCGGCGCCGCCGGCCGCCGCCACCCGGGACTGCAGCTCCGTGACGCGCGGGTCGTTCGCCGTGCGGTTGTTCACCTCGCCCGCGAACACCACCGCCGCCGCCGGGGCGCCGCCGAGCACCGAGGCGAACGAGCCCTCCAGGGCCAGCACCGTCATGTTCGGGTTCAACGCCTTGGAGAACACCACGAACGCGCCGCCGTGGTAGCGCGAGATCACGCAGAACACGATCGGGCCCTCGAAGTTGACGATCGCCCGGCCGATTTCCGCGCCGTACTCGAGCTGCAGCTTCCGCAGCGACTCCGGCGAGCCGTCGAACCCGGACAGGTTCGCCAGCACCACCAGCGGCCGGTTGCCCGACGCCGCGTTGATCGCGCGGGCCGTCTTCTTCGACGAGCGCGGGAACAGCGTGCCGGCCGTGTAGGTGTCCGGGCCGTCGGTGGGCGGGAAGCCACGGCGGGGGACCGACCGCGACTCGATGCCGATCAGGCAGACCGGGCGGCCGCCGATGTGCACGTCCTGCACCGCCGCGGTGTCCGCGTCGGCCATGCCCGCCCAGCGCTCCAGCACCGGGTGGTCCTGGTCGGACAGCGCGCGCATCACCGTGCGGATGTCGAACGGCTTCTTGCGGTCCGGGTTGTGTTCGGCCGAGAAGATCTGGCCCACGGTCGTGAAGTCGCTGCCGACGATCGCGTGCGGGAACGGCGAGACGTCCCGGTCGACCGGGTCGGTCGTGCCCACCTTGCGCGGGCCGGCCTCACCCGGCACCACGTACGTGTGGTCGTAGTGCGCCATCAGCACTTCCCGCGCGGCCGGCAGGTTCGGCGCCCAGTACTGCGCCTGCCCGTTCGGGCCCATCACGCGGTCGTAGCCGCCGATGCCGAAGTTGTCCTCGGCCGACACGCCACCCGAGAAGTCGAGCGCCTGCTTGCCGGTGAGCACCATCGCCGAATCCGGGGTCATCACCAGGATGCCCTTGGTGTGCATGAGCATCGTGGCTTCGGCGTTCCAGTACGGCTGGGCGCCGACGTTGATCCCGTTGACGATGATGTTGATCTCGCCGCCGTCCTGGGTGAACGTGACGATCCGCTTGAGCGCCGCGGCGACCCAGTCCATGTTCTCGGTGCCCGAGGACATCGAGATCCGCGCGCCCGACGACAGCGCGAACCACTCCAGCGGGACCTGCATCCGCTCGGCCAGGTCGAGCGCCGCGATCACCCGCGAGCACTCCGGCTCCGACAACGCACCCAGCGACTTCGTCGGGTCGCCCAGCAGCACGACCCGGGTGACGCCCTCGGGGTGCCGCTCGGTCGGCGTCGTGACGACACCGGCGACGATCGCCGCGGTGTTCTTGCCCTTCGGCCGGTCCACGGGCACCAGGGTGCCGCCGCCCGAGGCACTCTTTCCCGCCGAGGGCGCATCGGACCCAGTGTCCAGGTCGTGTTCGACGAAGGTACCCGCCGGGCCGGAGAGCAGGCCGGTGAGCTCGTACGGGTAGAAGGTCCCGCGCCGCGCCGCGCGCAGCACCTTCAGGCGGTAGTCGTCGAGGGGTTTCACCGGCTCGGCCGACGGCGCCTCGACGTGCAGCCGCGCGCCCTGCCCGGCGTCGAGGGCGATCCGGACGGCGAGCTCGGTCAGCTTGCCCGCGTCCGTGCGCCGCCGCGCCAGGAACTGGACCTCCTCCAGGCCGGCGCCCACCGAGGTCGGCAGGATGCGCTGGACGAGGGTGTTCAGCTCCTCGGTGGTCAGGTCGGTCGGCGGCCAGACGTACATCATGATCCGGTTCGTGTCGAACCGCTTGTTCGGCGGCCGCTGCGCCTGGATGTTGCGGATCGAGTCGAGGCACGCGGTGACGGCGTCCTCGAGCGCGGGCAGCGCGACCAGCCGGCCGTCGGCCTCGCGCAGTGGCGTCAGGTCGCGGACCTGGCCCATCGCGATCAGCCGCTCGTCGGCCGGGTTGGTCTTCGCCGCGGCCTTGAACAGGTAGATCTCCTCGTCCGCCGACGGCAGCCGGGTGAGGTCGAACTCGCGCAGCCGCTGCAGCTGCAGGCGCTGGGCGATCTGCGGGTGCAGGCCGCGGATCAGCCGGTCCTCGGTGAAGCCGTCACCTTCGCGTTCGAAGGTGAAGTGGTGGTGCATCACCGCGCCGCCGGTGCCGGCCACGGTCACCACGACCCGGCGCACGCCGGCGGGCAGCGGGTGCTCGGCCAGCAGCGTGCCCAGCCGCTCCGCGGTCGCGTCGACGTCCGGCTGGTCCTCCCAGCGCAGGTACAGGTCGGCGACGACGCCGTCGGTGGCCACCTCGCCGAGCGCGTGCAGGGCGCCGGGCAGCTCGGCGATGTCGACGGCGGTGGTGACCAGCGGCAGCACGCCTTCGGGGGCGTTCAGCTCGGCGGTCAGCCAGCGGTGCCCGCCGGCTTCGCGGACGGCGACCCCGGAGAGCCGGCGGTTGCCGTAGTACCGGCGGGTCAGCACCTCCAGCAGCGGCGAGTGGTCGCGGCCCGGCCGTCCGATCCGCTGCCCGATCAGCCGGACCAGCGGCTGCGAGCCGGTGATCATGGCCTGGATCCGCTCGGCGCGGTCCGGCGCGTCCGGGTGCTGGTCGAGGTAGGTCAGCTCGGTGCGGACGGCGGCGTAGACGCGGGCGCGGTTGCGGCGCAGCAGCGGCTGGGCGAACCAGCGGAAGACCACGCCGCGGGCCAGGTCGGACACCGCGGGGAAGCGGACCTGGGTGGCCTCGACCACGTGTTCCAGGGTGAGCCCGGCGCGTTCGCTCAGCGCCTCGGCCGGCGGGGCGCCGGTCAGCCACTGGCGCAGCAGCTCCGAGACGACCGCGACGTCGGCCGCCGTCCGCTGCTGGGCCAGGAAGATCCGGAAGACGGCGGCCTCCAGCTCCGGCGTGCGCTCCAGGTCTTCGACGCCGTAGTGCGCGAGGACGCGCTTCAGCTTCGCCTGGAAGCCTTCGGTGACGCCGGCGCGTTCGACGTCGAGGCTCTGCAGGTAGGTGTGGAAGAACTCGCGCGGGCTGTGCACCGCGCCGTTGGGCACGGTGTCTTCGCCGCCCGGGGTGTTGCGGCTCAGCTCGCTCAGGTCGGCGAAGACGGTGAGCAGCTCCAGCTCGCCCTCCACCGGCCGGTTGCCCAGCTCGGTGCGGGCCTCGAGGTACGCCGTCACGAGCCGCTTGCGCTCGGCCGGGTCGACGTCGAAGCCGAGCAGGAGGCTGCGGAGGTCCTGCAGGCCGCGCTCGACGCGCTCGGCGGCGGACACGCCGTCCGGCACCGAAGGCAGCTCGATCTCGACGGTCTCGCCGGCTTCGGCGGCTTCCTCGGCGGCGTCGTCGGCCAGTGGCTCCAGGCGCATCAGCGGCGCGCCGGTCTCGACCTGGCTGCCGACGGACACCGGGCACTCGCGGACGCGGGCGCGGAACGGCGCGCGCAGCACCGTCTCCATCTTCATGCTCTCCAGCACGAGGATCGGGGCGTTCGCCTCGACCTCGTCGCCGACGGAGAGGGGCGTGGCGACGACCAGCGCCGGCGCGGGGGAGCGGACGACGCCGCCTTCGTCGCGGCTGATGCGGTGGGTGACGCCGTCGACCTCGACCAGGTGGATCGGGCCGTGGGTGGCCGCGACCAGCCGGAAGCGCCGCCCGTTGACCAGGATCTGGCCGCTGTGGGCGTCGAACCGGTCGATCTCGATGTCGGCGTGGTGGACGTCGGACGCGCCGGCCGAGATGCCGACGCGGAAGCGGCTGCGGCCGGCCCGGGCGACGGAGACGCGGTAGCCGACGCCGCGGAGCTTGAGGTCGAGGGGGCGGCCGCTCTCGTGCTGGACCTGCGGGCGGCCGCCGTGCGCGGTGGACAGCAGCCGCTGGACGGAGACCTCTTCTTCGTCCTGGTAGGCCTCGATGGCGGCCGCGGCGAGCGCGATCGCCGAGTGCCGGTGGGTGACCAGGCGGCCTTCGGCGCGGACGCGGTCGATCCAGCCGGTGTCGGCGCTGGCGTCGATCACCTCGGGCTGGTCGAGCAGGTCGAGCACGAAGCTCTTGTTGGTCGCGCCGCCCTCGATGATGACGGTGGTCTCGGCCATCGCGCGGCGCAGCCGGCCCAGCGCCTCGTCGCGGTCGCGGCCGTAGGCGATGATCTTCGCGATCATCGAGTCGAAGTCGGCCGGGATGGTGTCGCCTTCGCTGACGCCGGTGTCGACGCGGATGCCGGGGCCGGCGGGCAGGGCCAGCCGCGCGATGCGGCCGGGGGAGGGCGCGAAGTCGCGGTCCGGGTCTTCGGCGTTCAGGCGTGCCTCGACGGCGTGGCCGAGCTCGGCGGGCTGCTCGCCTTCGAGTTTGCCGCCGCCCGCGACGTGCAGCTGCAGCTTGACCAGGTCGGTGCCGGTGGTGATCTCGGTGATCGGGTGCTCGACCTGCAGGCGGGTGTTGACCTCGAGGAAGGCGAACAGCTTCTCGCCCGGGTGGTAGAGGAACTCGACGGTGCACGCGCCGCGGTAGCCGACGGCCACCGCGAGCCGCTCCGCCGACGCCTTCAGCTCGGCCGTCTGCGCCGGGGCGAGGACCGGCGACGCCGACTCTTCGATGATCTTCTGGTTGCGCCGCTGCACCGAGCAGTCGCGGACGCCGAGCGCCCACGCCGTCGCGCCGTCGGAGATCACCTGGACCTCGACGTGGCGGGCGCCGGTGACCAGGCGCTCCAGGAAGACGACGCCGGAGCCGAAGGCCCGCAGCGCCTCCTGGCTGGTGCGCTCGTAGGCGTCGGCGAGGTCCTCGCCGGAGGCGACCATGCGGATGCCGCGCCCGCCGCCGCCCGCGGTGGCCTTCAGCATCAGGGGGTAGCCGATGCGCTCGCCGGCCGCCAGCGCGTCTTCGAGGGTGGCGACCTCGCCGCGGCTCCACGGCGCGACCGGCACGCCGACCTCTTCGGCGATCAGCTTCGCGCCGATCTTGTCGCCGAGCTTGCGCATCGCGTCCGCGCTCGGCCCGACGAAGGTGACGCCGACCTTCTCGCACAGTTCGGCGAACGCCGGGTCCTCGGCCACGAAGCCCCAGCCGACCCAGGCGGCGTCGGCCTTCGTCTCGACCAGCGCCTGCTCCAGCTTGGCCAGGTCGAGGTACGGACGCGCGGCGGCCGGGCCCAGGTCGTAGGCCAGGTCGGCCTCGCGGACGAACGTGGCGGTGCGATCGGCGTCGGTGTAGAGGGCGACCGTCTCGATCCGCGTCCCGGTTTCCGCCGACAGATCCCGGACGGCGTGGATGAGCCGCATCGCGGCCTCTCCGCGGTTGACGATGGCGACACGACTGAACACCGGCTGAGCCTCCCAAGTACCCACGCGCAGAAGGCGACGTACCCGTCCTGGAACGTCGCGGCGCACCTGTCTACACCCTGGTGGATGACGACGGGTCGGACCAATGTCCGCCATGGCGCATGCCGAGGCGGCTGCTTTGTGGGAACCCCACAAAAAGCGACCCGCGCCACACCGTCCGGACGCGCTTTCACGCGAGGTTCGCGACAAAGCACGCTACGGGCGCGCAAACGGCGGGTGACGCGGGGACGATCAGGAGGCGAGCAGGACGCCGGAGTCCAGCACCTGCCCCAGCTCACGGCGCTCCGCCTCCGACAGCGGGACGGCGGCGACGTCGCTGCGGCCGTCGGCGCCGGGCGCGGTGGTGACCACCAGCGTGGGCCGCCCGTCCACCTCCCGCAGCGTCACGCGGCCGCCGCACGCCAGGTCGACGGTGACGCCCGGGCGGTCGCGATGCCTGCCCAGCCAGCGGCTGACGAAATCGAAGGTCATCGCGGTCTCCCCTCGGTACGGCGCACTCCCCCGGAGTACAGGTGTCTCCTGGTCATTCCCCGGATACCTCGGGTTTACACCCGTTCGAGCGAAACGACGGGCCGGCACCCCCCGACGCGGTGCCGGCCCGTCCGCTCTTCCCGGTGGTCAGCGCAGGGGTGCCTCCAGGACGTACCGCTTCGCGAGCCCCGCGCCGCAGTCGACTTCGACGGTCCGCCGGACGACCGGAGCACCGTCGTCGCCGCGCAGCGCGTAGCCGACCGCCGTCGAGTCCGGGATCGTGCGGACCTCGGCGGGCACGCGGCCGCCGGCCGCCAGGCGGCGCAGCAGCCGCTGCAGCGGGGCGTCGAGCGCCTCGTCCACGGTGGACGGCGCGCGGGTGGGTTCCGCCGCCGCCGACGGCGCGGTGGGTGCGCCGTCGCTCAGCCGCTCGACCTCGCGGGTGGCGTCGACGATCGTGGTCACCGTGCCGCCGCCGTCGATGGCGACGCGCACCTCGCCGAGGCCGGGCGTGACGACCGGGTGGCCGTCGACCAGCTGCGTGAACACCACGTGGGTCTCGCGCACCCGCGGGTCGGCGACGTCCTCGGCCGTGCCGCCGGCGTGGTACTGGTGGCGCACCTTGTCGGCGACCAGGTCGACGCGGTCGGCCAGGCCGAACGTCTCGACGGCGTCCTGGGCGATCCGGACGGCTTCGTCCGCGCTCGGCGCGTCCCGCCCGGTGCCGTCGGCGTCGGCGAAGGTGATCTCGCGGACGCCGCGGTGGTCGACGCTCAGCCGCGGCCCGCCCTGGTCGGCGCCCAGCACTACGCCGTGCGGGCCCATCGCGTCGTCGGCCACCCCGCTGCCGAGCCGGACGCCGTAGTGGCCGGCCAGCTCGGCCAGCCGCGCCCCCGAAAGCCGCGGCGGCGCGAACCGCGCGGTCTGCGCCGCGCCCGGCAGTTCCAGCCGCGGCGCCCGGATGCTCCTGGCGGCGTCGTACCAGGTCCACCACCACCAGTTCTTCGACGCGGCGGCGGTCTGGAAGGACCCTTCGTTCCACAACCGGTCCTGTGCCTCGGCCTGCGTGGCCCCGCAGGCGACGGCCGAGGGCGCCTGGTGGTGGTCGATGTCCCACGACGCGTCCAGCCACGCCTTGCTGAACTTGTGGCCGTTGCCGTTCCACTTGCTGAAGAAGTAGGCGCCGTAGTTCGGGCTGTCGACGCTGGTCGTCTCGAAGCCGAAGATCATCCGCAGGCCCAGGTTGGCGGCGTCCCACGTGCGGATCGGGCTGTTGCCGTCGCCGATGCGCAGCGAGAGGCAGGTGGAGAAGAACAGGTACCGCGCGACCTCGTTGCCCAGCCGCATGTCGGCCGAACTCGCCCAGGCCGACCCGCCCCAGGTGCCGCCCATCGGCATCCAGAAGACACCGTTGCCGTCCATCGTCCCGTGTCCGGAGTGGTACTCGGCGACGCAGGCGTCGAAGCCGTAGGTGCCCTGCCAGTCGTCGTACTGTTCGCCGTAGATCCACGACAGCACACCGCCGTCGGTGTACCAGAAGTTCGGCGCGGTGAACTGCTTGACGTAATTGTAGAAACCACCGGCGTCGTCGTGGGTGTAGGAAAGGTCGTTGATGCCGGGCGGGAAGTCCTCGATGGAGCAGACCCCATACCGGTTCGCACCCCGATCGGCGGCGGCGCCGGTGCCGGCGGCGAACGGATCTGCCGAGGTCAGCGCCCGTGCGCCGGCGGGCGCGCCCGGTGGTGCGGCGACCACGCCGTTCTTGAGCAGTGCCATGGTTCCTCCCCGTGGGTGGCAGAATGCAGCGCTCGGACGGTAGCCGCCGAAGCGGTGAAAACTTTCGGATACCTCTTTTTGCCACACCTTCAGCGCAATTTTTTCAGCGCTGCACCGATTCCGTGGAACGTTTTTGCGCGCGGCCGGGAACCGGCCAGCGGGCACCGGCCACTGTGGACGGCGGGCGGCTGTGGACGGCGGGCGGCCGCGGGGGCGCCCCCCGTTTTCCACGCTACCGGAGACCACCGACAAAACCGGGTTCTCCGCCACCCATGAGGCGCGCCCGAGCCCGGCGGCGGCCCATGCTGGCCGGATGGAACTCGGGCAGCTGGCATCGGCCGCGCGGCGGATCTTCTCCGCCCGGCTCGTCTACGGCGAACCGGTCGAGCGCGATGGCGTCACCGTGGTCCCGGCCGCCGCCGTGTTCGGGGGTGGTGGCGGGGGTGGCGGCGACGCCCTGCCCGTGCGCGAGGGCGCCGGGTTCGGCGTGTTCGCCCGGCCGGTCGGGGCCTTCGTCGTCCGCGGGGAACGCGTGACCTGGGTCCCCGCCGTCGACGTCACGCGGCTCGGGCTGGCCGCCGCCGTCACCGTCGTCGCGCTCGGCAGGATCCTGGCGAAACGCCGCTGATTCCGCCGAAAGTTCACCGCCGGTTCGTGTTCGCGTTCGTCCGGGACGCCTAGCGTCCGATGCGGAGGTGGGCATGAGTGACTTCAGCCGCCGGACGCTGCTGCTGGCCGGTGGGGCGGCGATGCTGCCCGGTGTCGCGTTCGCCGATCAGCCGGGCGGCACCAGCCGGACGCAAACCGTCGCCGGCACGCTGGAACCGGACGTGCCGGACTGGTACTACCTGCCCGTCGACGTCCCGCGCGGGGTGCGGCAGCTCGACGTCGTGTACTCCTACGACAAGCCCCCGGTGCCGGCCGGCACCCGCGGGAACGCCTGCGACATCGGCATCTTCGGCCCCGAAGGCCACGACCTCGGCAACGCGCGCGGGTTCCGCGGCTGGTCCGGCGGCTTCCGCGACCGGTTCTCGATCAGCGCGTCCGAGGCCACGCCCGGTTACCTCGCCGGCCCGATCAAGCCCGGCCGGTGGCACGTCATCCTCGGCCCGTACACCGTTGCGCCCCAAGGGCTGAACTACCGGGTCGACATCACCCTCACCTTCGGTCCCGACGGCCCGCCGTTCAAACCGAACCCGGCGCCGGAAACCGCTCCGGCGCGGGACAGGGGCCGGGCCTGGTACCGCGGCGACAGCCACCTGCACACCGTCCACTCCGACGGCCGCCGCACGCCGGAGCAGCTCGTCGCCGACGCCCGGGCCGCCGGCCTCGACTTCATCGTCTCCACCGACCACAACACCTCGAGCTCCCAGCTCGTCTGGGGCGACCACGCCACCGACGACCTGCTGATCCTCAACGGCGAAGAGGTGACGACCCGGTCCGGGCACTGGCCCGCGATCGGCCTGCCCGCCGGCACCTGGATCGACTGGCGCTACCGCGCGGCCGACCCGCGGGACTTCCGGCGCTGCACCGAGCAGGTGCACCGCGCCGGCGGCCTGGTCACCGCGGCGCACCCCTTCGCGAACTGCTTCGGCTGCACCTACGAATTCGCCTACGAGATCGCCGACCTCGTCGAGGTCTGGAACGGCCCTTGGACGCAGGACGACGAGGCGAGCGTCGTCCACTGGGACGGGCTGCTGCGCGGCGGCCGGTTCATCCCGGCGATCGGCGACTCCGACGCGCACCACCCGGACCAGCGGGTGGCCCTGCCGCACACCGTCGTGCTCGCCGACCGGCTGCGCCGCCGGGAACTGCTGGCCGGGCTGAAGGCCGGGCGCTCGTGGCTGGCGGAGTCGGCGTCGGTCCAGCTGGACTTCACCGTCTCCGGCGGCGGCGGCGGCGCGAGCGCGGGCATCGGCGAGCGGCTCGCCGCGGGCACCGGGACGCCGGTGACGGTCAAAGCGGTGGTGGCGGGCGTGCCGGGGACGACGGTGACGTTCCTCGACCAGCTCGGCCCGGAACACACCGAGCCGATCGGCGGCTCGGGCGCGGCCACGGTCACCTGGACGACCTACCCCCGCTACAGCCGGTGGGTGCGCGTCGAGGTCCGTCGCCCGTCCGGTGGCCCGAACACGACGGTCCCGAACGCCATGGTGGCGATGTCCAACCCGATCTTCCTCGGCCCCGGCCACTGAACCCCGCCCGCCGCACCGCGTCCTCCTATTGGGCAGACTGGTGCGAACGGGTGAAGGGGAGGCAGGGTGCGCGGTTGTGGCCTGAAGCTGGCCATGGTCCTGGGGGCGGTCATCGCGGGAGTCGCGGGGATCGTCGTGGTGGTGGCGCTGACGCGCGACCCGGTGCGGACGCCGGGGTGCACGGTCGCGCTGCCGGGGGACGACGCGACCGCCTACACGTTCACCCCGGAACAGATGAACAACGCCGCGACGATCTCGGCCGTCGGCACCAAGCTGGGGCTGCCCGCCCACGCGGCAACGGTCGCGCTGGCGACGGCGTTGCAGGAGTCGAAGCTGCGCAACCTCGAGGGCGGTGATCGCGACTCGGTCGGGCTGTTCCAGCAGCGGCCCAGCCAGGGCTGGGGCACGATCGCCCAGCTGCGCGACCCGGTCTACGCGGCGACGGAGTTCTACGAGAAGCTCGAGAAGCTGCCGAACTGGGAGACGATGCCGATCACGGTGGCCGCGCAGGCGGTCCAGCGCTCCGGCGTCCCGGACGCGTATGCGCAGTGGGAGCCGCAGTCCCGCGCCATGGCGGCGGCGTTCAACGGCCAGTTCCCGGCCGCGCTGACCTGCCGGAACCTTACCCTGGCCGCGCCCGCGGACCTCGCCGCGGCGGCCACGGCGGAGCTGGGCACCGCCGGCCTGAGCGGCGCCCACCCGGCGGCTCAGGGCTGGACGTACGCGACCTGGCTGGTCGGTCGGGCGGAGGCGCTGGGCGTGGACAAGGTGAGCTTCGCCGGCCGGACGTGGACGGCGGAGTCCGGCGCCTGGGCCGACGATGCGGCCGCGGGGCAGGACCTCTCGCTGCACCAGACCACGGCGGCCCAGGTCAGCGAATAGCCCCCGGCTTATACGCCCCAATGTGGCATTGGGTGCATGTGACGCACCCAATGCCACATTGGGGCGCTTGGGGTCAGCGGGTGGCGGCGGCCCAGCGGACCGCCGGGCCCATCGCCCAGCCGGCGCCGAGGAACACCAGGCCGAGCACGAGCCAGCCCGCGAAGCCCCACCCGAGCACCACCGTGCTCAGCAGCACCGGGCCGACCGCGCGGGCCACCGAGACCCCGCTGCCGAAGAACCCCTGGTACTCGCCCTGCCGGTCCGCCGGGGCCAGGGCGAAGCCGAGCTCCCACGAGCCGGCCGACTGGAGCATCTCGCCGAGCACCTGCACCAGCGCCCCCACGACGAGCACCGCGAACGCCACCGCCGGTGACGTCCCCAGCGCCGAGAGCGCGAACGCCACGCACGACGCCAGCAGCACCACGCCCGACCGGCGCACCGTCCGCGCCGCCGAGGCGGGCGAGGCCGGCCTGCCCGCGACGCGGACCTGCAGCAGCACCACCACGACCGTGTTGAGCACGAACAACGCCGACACCGTCCAGCCCGGCGCCGCGGTGCGCTCGACGATCCACAGCGGGATCGCCACGCTCAGCAGCGGCATCCGCAGCAGCAGGATCGCGTTGAGCAGCGTCACCAGCGCGTAGGGCCGGTCGCGCAGCACGGCCGGCTTCGGTGCTCCCGGGCGCGCGGAAGCCCGCGGGACCGGCGGCAGCGCGTGCAGCAGCGCCGCCGTCACGACGAAGGCCGCCGCGTCGAGGACGAACACGGTCAGGTACGCCGACGCCGTGTCGGCCGACAGCGCGAGGCCGCCCAGCCCCGCGCCCACGGCGAGCCCGGCGTTGCCCGCCGACTGCAGGTGCGCCCGGACGCGCGTCCGCCGCTCGGGGTCGGCGAGTGCGGCCAGCAGGGCCTGGCGGACCGCGGCCAGCCCGGTCTGGCAGCTGCCGTAGAGGCACGCCGCCAGGACGAACGCCACCGGCGAGCGCACGACGAGGAACGCGAGGATCGACGTGCCCGTCGCCAGCGCCAGCAGCACCGCCGAGCCGCGGGCGCCGTGGCGGTCGGCCAGGCGCCCGAGCGGTACCCCGGCGACCGAGCCCACCGCCCAGCCGAGCGTGAGCCCGAGCCCGACCTGTGCCGGGGTCAGCGCGGCGATCCGCGTGAAGAACAGCACCGAGCAGGTCAGGAACGCGCCGTCGCCGAGCGAGGCGACCAGCTGGGCGGCGGCGAGCAGGCGGGCGGCCGGCCGGGTCTTCGGGCGTTCGGGAAGCCGTTCGAGAAGCGCTGTCATGGGAGAAACGTTAGGGCGGGATTTGGCCCGATCCCAGATCCAATTCCAGCCGATCGGATTGGGCCAATATAGGCTCGCCGGATGGACTTCCACGTGAGCCTGGCCGGCCGCGGCGACCTGAGCGTCCGCATCTACCGCCAGCTGCGCGACGCCGTCCTGGACGGCAGGCTGCGGGCAGGGGAGCGGCTGCCGCCGACCCGGGAACTCGCCCGGCGCCTGGCCGTCTCGCGCAACACCGTCGTGGTCGCCTACGACCGCCTCACCGCCGACGGCTTCCTCACCGGCCGCGTCGGCGCCGGGACCTACGTCACCGCGGAGCTCCCGGCGCCGAAGCCGCGCAAAGCCCCTTCGACGCGGGGGCCGCAGCCCAAAGCGGTGTGGCGGTCACTGCCGTCGCCGTCCGTCGCGGCCGCGGCTCCGGTGTTCGACTTCCGCGTCGGCATCCCCGACGCCACGCTCTTCCCGCTGGACACCTGGCGGCGCCTGCTCGCGCGGGAACTCCGTGACACCGCGGGATTCGCGCACTACGCCGAGCCCGGCGGCCACCCCGGGCTGCGGGCGGCGATCGCCCGGCACGTCGGCGTCTCCCGCTCGGTCCGCGCCGGCGCCGACGACGTGCTCGTCACCCAAGGTGCCCAGCAGGCCCTCGACCTGCTGTGCCGCGTGCTGCTCGAACCCGGCGACCGCGTGGCCGTCGAGGAGCCGGGCTACCGGATGGCGAAGCTGCTCTTCGCCTCGCACGGCGCCGAAGTCGTCGGCGTGCCGGTGGACGGCGAGGGACTCGACGTCGCCGCGCTGCCGTCGCGCGCGAAACTGGTGTACGTCACGCCGTCGCACCAGTTCCCGCTCGGCACCGCGATGTCCCTCGCCCGGCGCACGGCGCTGCTCGCGTGGGCCGCTCGGGCCGGCGCGGTCGTCGTCGAGGACGACTACGACAGCGAATTCCGGTTCTCCGACCGCCCGCTCGAGCCGTTGCAGAGCCTGGACCGCGACGGCCGGGTGGCCTACGTCGGCTCGTTCTCGAAGACGCTGCTTCCCATGCTGCGCCTGGGTTTCCTGATCGCGCCGGCGTCCCTGCGCGACGCGCTGCACCACGCCCGGCAGCTGTCGGGCTGGCACGGCGACCTGCCCGCGCAGGCCGCGCTGGCCGGGTTCGTCGACGAAGGCCTGTTCGCCCGCCACCTCCGCCGCGCGACGAAGGTGTACGCGGACCGCCACGAGCGCATCACGACGACCCTGGAAAGGGTTTTCGCGGGCCGGCTCAAGCCGGTGCCCTCGGCGGCGGGCCTGCACCTGTGTGCACTGGCCGGCGACGAGGTGGACCTGGCACCGATCGCGGCCCGCGCGGCGGCGGCCGGGGCGGCGATCCAGACGCTGTCGGACCTCTGCGGCGGTTTCCCGCGTCAGGGCGTGGTCCTCGGCTACGGCTCGATCCCCTCGGCGAGCATCGACGCCGGGCTCGCGGTGCTGGACGCGGCCTGGGGCTCGGCGTAGTGGTCCGTCCGCCGCCGTGCGGCGATCAGCACGCCGCCGGCGCAGGTCGCCACCGCGGTGGCCAGGATCACCAGCCAGCCCCGGCGGAAGTCCGCCAGGTCCGGCGTCCCGGCGAAGACCGCGATCAGCACCGCGGTGCCCAGGACCGTGCCGACCTGCCGGGCGGTGTTCACCATCGACGAGCCCGCGCCCCAGCGGGACGGCGGCAGGACCGTGCCCACCACACCCGACAGGCTCGGCAGGATCAGCCCGACGCCGAGGCCGGTCAGCAGCTGGCCGGGCAGCATCGACGCCGCGTAGTCGGGCGTCGATCCCATGCGCAGCACCCAGACCAGCACGCCCGCCCCGAACGCCACGCCGCCGAGGGCGACCACCGGGCCCGGGCCGAAGCGGTGCACGAACCGCCCGCCGAAGATCGACACCGGCACCACCACCAGCGGGCCCGGCGCCAGTGACAGCCCGGCGACCAGGATCGAGTCGTGCCAGACCGACGTCAGGAACAGCACGTTGCCGAACAGCATCGCCGCGAACCCGGCCGCGAACACCCCGGTGGTCAGGCAGGCCAGCCACAACGTCGGGACGCGCAGCGCCGGCAGGTCCAGCACCGGCACCGGGTGGCGCGCCGAGCGCAGCGGGACCCAGGCCAGCGCGACGGCGGCCACCGCGAAGGCCGGCAGCACCGGCTGCCCGCCCCAGCCGTGGTCGGACGCTTCGACCAGCGCGTACGCCAACGCGCCGACACCCACCAGCAGCCCGGCCGCGCCCAGGACGTCCGGGACGCCGGTGGTGGTGTCCCGCGACTCGCGCAGCACGCGCGGCCCGGCCAGCAGCGTCACCGCGCAGATCGGCAGGTTCACCAGGAACACCCAGCGCCAGGACGCCTCGACGAGCAGGCCGCCGACCGGCGGGCCGAGCGCCGCGGCCGCCGCGCCGACCGACGCCCAGACCCCGACCGCCACCGGGCGGCGGTGCGGCGGGAACGCCGTCAGCAGCAGCGCCAGCGACGTCGGCATGACGAGCGCGGCGCCGATCGCCTGCACCGCGCGGAAGGCGACCAGCACGCCGATCGACGGCGCGGCCGCGCAGGCGGCCGAGGCCAGCGTGAACACCGCGACCCCGGCGAGGAACAGCCGCTTGCGGCCGTACCGGTCGGCGAGCCGTCCCGCCGGGGCGAGGCAGGCCGCGAACAGCACCGTGTAGCCGTTGAGCACCCACGACAGGCTCGCCAGGTCGTCGCCGGGGAACGCGGCCCGGATGCCGGGGAAGGCGATCGTGACGATGAACGTGTCCAGGCTCGCGAGGAACGCGGCCGTCGAGACGACGAGCAGCACGAGGCCGGGCTTCGGCGGGGCGGAAGTCATGGTCCTCCTAGGTTCGATAAGACAACCTAGCTGGACGCAGTAGGTTTCAACAAGAGACTCAGGCGGCGGCGCGTTCTTCGGCCCTGGCCTTCAGCGCCGCGAGGGTGTGCTCGATCGACCGGACGTTGTACCCGGGCCGGTCGGCGCGGCCGGTGACCCGCGGCCCCATGAACTTCCGCACGATCCAGCTGCCGATCCGGTACCAGTTCTCGGTGACGACGCAGCCGTCCGCGGCCGGCGCCAGCACGTACTCCCACCGCGAAACCCGCGAGCCGAACGGCGTGCGCACGTCGAAGGCGAACCGGCGGCCCGGCTCGAACGCGACCACCCGCACCCGCGTCCACCACTGCAGCTCGCCGTTGCGGTTGCGGCCGCGGAACCGCGCGCCGAGCGCGGGCCCCGTGTCGTCGAGCCAGCGGCCGCCGACGTTCTCCGGGCTCAGCTCGCCCATCCTCGGCAGGTCGGTGACCCACGACCACACCGTGCCGGGGTCGGCGGAGACGGTCACACTGCGCGAAATCGTCGGTTCCACGCCCCGACGGTGACAGCGGCCGCCGGGGCCGGGCAAGGCGCCGGGGCGTACTCCGCAGCCGAGAAGAGGCCGCCTGGGAAAACCCGGCCGCCGGATCGGGTTGCGAACCCCCGGTTGTGGGTATTACGCGCGCGAAGGACGACTCCCCCGACACGGAGGGTGCGGTGGTCGGCGTGATCCCGATCGAAGTGGTGGGCATGGCCGTTCCGGTCCCCGGTGAGGCGCCCCTGATGTTGCTGCGCGAGCCCGAGGGTGCTCGCCGCTGGCTGGCGATCATGATCGGCTACGGCGAGGCCGAGGCCCTGGTGCGGGCGCGGGAACAGATCGCGCAGCCGCGCCCGGGCACGATCGAGCTGCTCGGCGACGTGCTCGCCGCGTTCGGCCAGGGCCTCGCCGCGGTCGAGCTCACCGAAGTGCGGGACGGCATCTTCTACGCCGACCTCGTGCTCGCCTCCGGCACCCGCGTCTCGGCCCGCCCGAGTGACGCCGTCGCGCTCGGCCTGCGCCAGGGCGCGCCCATCCGCGTCGCCGAAGAGGTGCTGGACGTCGCGTCCGTGCAGCTCGAGGTCGAGCAGGAAGCCGAGGGACCGGCCGCCGACGTGCTGGACGCCGAAGCCGAGGTCGAACGGTTCCGCGCCGAGCTCGACGGCCTGCGGCCCGAGGACTTCGACGACCTGTAGAAAATGTTCTCCCGCGGTCGATGAATTCCGGCGGTGGCGCCGGTACACCCACCGAAGCCGCCGCCGACGGGAGAACGATGCAGGACTTCGCGACGCGCACCGAACCGCACCGGCGTGAGCTGCTGGCGCACTGCTACCGCATGCTCGGCTCGGTCCACGAGGCCGAGGACCTGGTGCAGGAGACGCTGGTGCGGGCCTGGAAGGCGTGGCCGGGCTACGACCCGGCGCGCGCCTCGGTGCGCACCTGGCTCTACCGCATCGCCACCAACGCCTGCCTGACCGCGCTCGACGGACGGGCCCGGCGGCCGCTGCCGTCCGGGCTCGGCGGCCCGGGCGACGATCCGGGCGCGCCGCTGACGCCGTCGTTCGAAATCCCCTGGCTGCACCCGTTCCCGGACGCCCGCCTCGACGACCCGGGCCGGGCGCTGGCCCGTCGTGGCACGCTCCGGCTGGCCCTGCTGGCGGCGATGCAGACCCTGCCGCCGAAGCAGCGCGCGGTGCTGATCCTGCGGGACGTCCTGGAATTCAGCGCGGCGGAGGTGGCGGGCTTCCTCGGCACGACTCCGGCCGCGGTCAACAGCGCCCTGCAGCGGGCCCGGGCGCGCCTCGGTGGCCTGTCGGCGGACGAGGTGCCCGAACCGGACGACACCGCGGTCGAAGCGGTGCTCGACCGCTACGTGCGGGCGTTCGAGCGCGCCGACGTCGCCGGGCTGGTCGAGCTGCTCACCGACGACGTCGTCATGGAGATGCCGCCGGTGCCGCTGTGGTTCCGTGGCCCCGACGACTACGGCCGCTTCATGGAGCGGCTGTTCGGCATGCGCGGCCCGGAGTGGCGCATGACGCGCACGGCGGCCAACGGGCTACCGGCGCTCGTGGCCTACTGCCGCGACGACACCGGCGTGTTCCGGCTGCACACCCTGCAGGTGTTGACCGTGCGGGGCGGGCGGATCGCGCACAATGTCGTGTTCGCCGATCCGGGCGTGCTGGCGCTGTTCGACCTGCCGGCGACTCAGCCGGCGGCGCGCGCCTCCGACGGTCGACCGTAGGCGCCGCCGTCGTTGCTGCGCTGCAACAGGCCTTCGTCGACGAGGTAGCGGCGCAGCGTCGCGTGGTCGTCGTGGACCATCGAGAGCTTCTCGCGGACGTCCTGCTCGGTGTAGAGCCGGCCGGGTTCGAAGCGCTCGGCGAGGTACGCCAGCAGCAGCTGCCGCCGCTTGCCCGAGTGCGGGACGGAGACGAGCCGCCCGTGACGGAAGAGCGCGTCGAGCGGATCGACCGGGGCCTTGGCGAGCGCGTCGCGGAACACCGACGGCACGGCCCGGTAGCGGCCCCCGGCCTCGGTGACGAGTCCCGCGTCGACGAGCCGCCTGGTGGGCTTGGCCGGAGCGGCGGACGCCTCGAGCCCGTCGGGGGCGGTGCAGATGCGGGCGAAGAGCTGCAGCCGGTCCTCGTCCGCGAGAGCGGAGACCAGCGCTTCCGGTACGGCCATGGTCTGCGACCGTACCCGCGCTCGCCCCGGGCGTGAACCGGGTTTCCGGGGGCCGGTAGGTTGCCCGGCGTGCCCCGTCCGACCGCGCCGGTGACCGTGCCCGAGGCGGTGCTGCGCACTTCGATCGTCGAGCACCTGTTCGCCCGCGCCGGTGACGAGCGTCCGCTGTTCACCCACCAGGACCACGGCCGCGGCGTCGAACACACGGTGACGTGGGCGGAGTTCGCCGCCCGGGTCCGCGTGGTGGCGGGCGAGCTGCGCCGGGTGGCGGCGCCGGGGGAGCGCGTCGCGATCCTCGCCGGCCAGGAACTCGCCTACCCGCTGGCGTTCTTCGGCGCGCTGGCCGCCGGCCTGATCGCCGTCCCGCTGATGGTGCCCGCGAACCCCGCGCAGGCGGACCGGCTAGCCGGCGTCCTGGCCGACGCGAGCGCGCGGGTGTGGCTGACGTCGAAGGCCGAGGTGGCGCGGCTGCCCGCGCACGAGCCCGTCGTGGTGGTCGACGAGCTCACCGGGCCCGGCGCCGATCCGGTGCCGGTGACCCCCGACAGCCCGGCCTACCTGCAGTACACCTCCGGCTCGACGCGGGAGCCGGCCGGTGCGGTGATCCCGCACCGGGCGATCGTCGCCGCCTGCTGGCAGGGCAGCCTCGCCTACGCCGTCGACGAGGGCACCACCTGTGCCGGCTGGATCCCGTTCTTCCACGACATGGGCCTGATCCAGCTGCTGTGCCTGCCCGTCTTCGCCGGCGGGCGGGCGGTGTTCATGGCCCCGGCCGAGTTCGTGCACCGGCCGATGCGGTGGCTGCGGCAGCTGGCGGCGTACCCGGCGGTGTTCACCGCCGCCCCGAACTTCGCCTACGACCTCGCCGCCGACGCCGACACCGGCGAAGACCTCGACCTGGGCGGAGTCCGGATCGCGCTCAACGGCAGCGAACCGGTCCGGCCGCGCACGATCGAGCGCTTCCACGAGGTGTTCGGGCCACGCGGCTTCCGGCGGACGGCGCACCGGCCGTCCTACGGGCTCGCCGAAGCCACGGTCTACGTCGCGAGCGCCGGCGAGGAAGGGCCGCGCGGCGCGGTGTTCGACCGGGAAGCCCTCGCGCAGGGCCGGGCCGTCGAAACCGAGGGCGGGCAGGAACTCGTGTCGGTCGGGCGGCCGGTCGGGCAGCTCGTCCGGGTCGTCCAGGACGGCCGGGAGCAGCCCGAAGGCCTGGTCGGCGAGATCTGGGTGCACGGGCAGAACGTCGCGGACGGCTACTGGGGCCGCGGCGACGCCGGCGCGTTCGGCGCCGAGCTCGACGGCCTGGGCGGCTGGCTGCGCACCGGCGACCTGGGCGTCGTGCACCGCGGCGACCTGTACATCACCGGCCGGCTCAAGGACCTCATCGTCATCGACGGCCGCAACTTCCACCCGCAGGACATCGAAGCGGCCGCCGGCGAGGCCCACCCGGCGGTCCGCCGCGACCGGGTCGCCGCGTTCGGCGTCGCCGACGACGAGGGCGAGGGCGCGGTGGTGGTGGCCGAGTGGGCGCGCGGCGCCGACGCCGACGACCGGGAGGTGATCCGGGCGGTGCTGCGCGCGGTGTCCCGCGAGCACGGCCTCACGCTGCGCGCGGTACGTCTGGTCCCTTCCGGTGGACTTCCGCGCACATCGAGCGGCAAGGTCGCCCGGTCGGCCGCCAAGGCACGTTATGGTGACTTCCGTGGGTGATCACCGCGCCGAGGTCACGAAGGTCGTCTGCGACACCTTCCGGCTCGACCCGGCTCTCGTCGAGCCCGACGCGCCCCTGGAGGAGCTGGGCATCGACTCGAAGGGGCGGATCAAGCTGCTGGCGGCGCTGGAGATCTATTACGGCGTGACGATCGACCTGGACCGGCTCGACCGGTTCACCGACGTGGGGTCCGTGGCCGACGTGCTGGCGGACGCACTGAGAAGTGAGGGGCGCTGACATGAGCGGCGGGGGGTACACCGCGACGACCGAGGCGTTGTCGGCGGCGTCCAAGACCATCGGTGACCTGGCGGAGCACCTGCTGGACGACAACCCGGACCTGCAGACACCGCAGGTGACGGCGGAGAAGTTCGGCCGGGCGCACGGCACGCACGCCACCAAGTACACCGCCGGCGCGCAGGCGCTGTGGGCCGCCGTTTCCGGCTACAGCGCCACGCTCGGCTCGTTCGGCGGGAACCTCAAGACCGCCGGCTCGGCCTACAGCACCAACGAGGGCAACCAGGCCGGCGCGATCACGAACGCCGGGGGCTCGCTCTGATGGCCGAGAAGAAGAAGTGGTCCGACGTCAAGGCGGTCCTGGACGACCCGAGCGTGCCGCCGGCGCAGAAGAGCGCGCTGATCAGCAGCTGGCTGCGGGAAAACCCGCCGCCGCCGCCGTTCCTGGCCGACCAGGAGCCGGACGAGATCAAGCAGAAGCGGCAGGAAGCCGCCAAGTACGCGAACGCCTACAACGCGAACCCGCTGTTCGCGGGACAGTCGGTCGACGAGGCCTACGACAAGGCGAAGAAGAGCGGCGACCAGAACAGCTACAACGAGGACCAGGAGAAGAAGGCCGTCGACGACGGCAAGAAGAAGCTCGACGAGACGAAGCCGCCGGCCGCCGGTGAGGACGGCAGCGGCAGCGGGACCAAGACGTCCGACGAGATCTTCGACGCCGCCGCGCCCGCGCTCAAGCTGTTCGAGACCTTCGGGTCGCTGCTGGCGAAGATCCCGGCCGACTGCCGCGGCAACACCCGCGCGCTCGACCTCGACAAGGACATCCGGGCGCCGTTCGACGAGCAGCGCGGGATCAGCTTCGCGGACTTCGTCGCCGACGCCGGGCACTTCAAGCGCGGTTCGGAGACGGTCGACCGGACGCTGCAGGACACCGGCTCGCAGCTGAGCACCCTGTACCAGAGCTGGAGCGGCGCGGGTGCCGACGCCGCGTCGGACAACTACAACGACAAGATCCAGCCGAAGGCCGCCAAGCTGTCCCAGACGCTCGGCAACGCGAGCGAAGCGACGCTGAACACCGCCACGACGGTGTTCCAGCTGTGCAAGGGCAAGGCCGACGCCGTCATCGGGATGTACACCGACCTGGTCGGCAAGGCCGACTACACGATGGCGCAGAAGGTCGTCGCCGTCGCCAACGGCGAGCACGGCAACGAGAAGGACCTGGCCCAGATCGCGGGCTGGATGGACCTCAACTTCGGCACGAACCTGGTCAAGACGCTCAACGACCAGGGCTGCTGCGACGGCGACGAGATCAAGAAGCACGGCCAGGACCTGGCCAAGCAGTGGGTGCAGAACCAGTTCAACCCCGACATGTGGGACCGGCTGTACCAGGGGTTCGCGAAGACCTGCAAGGACACGAAGGATCTCGTCGACCAGGCGTACGACGCGCTCGACAAGGTGATGGGCGGGATCCGCAACGAGTTCGAGGGCGCTTCGACGTCCGGGGCCGGCGGGCCGGGCAGCACCACGGGTGGCACGGGCGGTGGCCCCGGTGGGGGCGGCGCCGGGACGACCGGCGGCACCGGCGGCGGCACGGGTGGTTCCGGTGCGGGGGCAGGCTCGGGCGGGTCCGGTGGTGGTTCGGGCGCCGGCGGCGGTGGCGGTTCGGTGCCGCCGATCCCGGACACGAGCTCGGGTTCCGGGGTGCCCGGTGGTGGTTCGGGCGCCGGTGGTGGCGCCGGGACCGATCTGCCCAGCGGCGCGGGTTCCGGTGGTGGCTCGGGTTCGGGCAGCGGCTCGGGTGCCGGCGGCGGCGGTTCCGTGCCGCCGATCCCGGAGGGGTCCGGGGGTTCCGGCGGCGGCTCCGGCGGCGGCTCCGGCTCGCCGGGCGGCCAGGACGACGGGGCGGCCGCGGCGGAAGAGGCCAGGCAGCGGGAAGCGGAAGAAGCCAAGCAGCGGGCGGCCCAGGAGGCCGAGGCGGCGAAGCAGAAGGCCGCCGACGCGTTGAAGGAGTTCAGCGGCCCGGGCATCCAGACCGACAGCGGCGCCGGCGCGGGAGCCGGGCTGGGTGGCGGTTCGGGTTCGGGTGGCGGCTCGGGTCCGGGATCCGACAGCACGGCACCGTCTTCGGTGCCGCCGCCGTCGGACAGCGGCCAGGACGCCGCGGCCGCGGCCGCCGAGGCGGCGAAGAAGAAGGCCGCGGACGCGTTGAAGGAGTTCAGCGGTCCGGGCATCGAGACGGAGTCCGGCGACGGCGCGGGCGGCCTGGGCGGCGGATCGGGTTCGGGTTCCGGGGACGAGGGCAAGGCCGAGGCCGAACAGGCCGCGGAGGCGGCGAAGAAGAAGGCCGCGGATGCGCTGAAGGAGTTCAGTGGTCCGGGCATCGAGACGGAGTCCGGCGACGGCGCGGGCGGCCTGGGCGGCGGCTCCGGCTCGGGCTCGGATTCCGGTTCGGGTTCGGGTTCCGGGGACGACGGCAAGGCCGAAGCCGAACAGGCCGCGGAGGACGCGAAGAAGAAAGCCGCGGACGCGTTGAAGGAGTTCGGCGGCCCGGGCATCGAGACCGATCCCGGCGGCAAACCCGACGGCCTGCTCGGCGAGGACGGCAAGCCCGGCGACGACGACCGGGACGTCCTCAAGGTCAAGCAGGGCGACAAGACCTTCGAGATGACCGAGCCGGACCACGACGGCAAGATGGACATCAAGGTCGGCGACGGACCGGGCGACCCGAAGGACTTCAAGCTCGACTGGTCCGACGGCAAGCCCGCGGACGGTCCACAAGGGACGGACACCGACACGTACCGCCCCGGCCCGGACGGCAAGATCCACATCCGCGACGGCGACCTCGAGATCACCGCGGAGCGCCCCGACGGCCCGGACGGCCCGACGACGGTGACCGTCGACGACGGGAAGGGCACCCCGACCACCTACACGCTGGGCGAGGACGACAAGCCGGACGCTCTCGGCGACACCCCCCAGAAGCGGCTCGACGACCTGCCCACCCACCGCGGCACCCTGGCGGACCTCTCGCCGCAAGGCGGTGGCGACCCCAGCTCGCCCGGTGCGGACGGCCCGCGCCACGGCGGTGACTTCGGCGACCCGACCTCGCCGGACGGCTCCCACCACGGCGGCGGCCCGGAGCACGGCAGCGGGAGCGGCTCGCCCGGCGACCCGGGCTCGTCCGACGGCAGCGGCTCCCACGGCGGCGGTGGCGCCCACCCCGCCGGCATCGGGGGCGGCTCGCCCGGCGGCGCCGGCTTCTCCGGCGCGGGCTTCGACCCGGCCGCCGCCGGGCTCGGCGAAACTCCCGTGTCCGGCGGAGCCCACACCGGCGTGGGCCCGGCCCAGCCGCAGCCCGCGTTCGCGTCGGCGGCCGGTGCGCCCGGGGCCGGCGGCGCGGCCGGCTCGTCGATGTCGGGCATGCCCGGCATGGGTGCCATGGGCGGCGCCCACGGCGGCGGTGGCGGCGACACCGAACGCCGTGCTCCCGCCTACCGGATCGAAGGGGCCGTGTTCGACAACCTCGGTGAGCCCGGGCGGCGGATCATCGGCTCCCTCGACGACGAAGACCCGCCGTCGGCCAGGACCTGGTAGGAGGACGCATGACCGACATCGCCGGGATGAAGGCCGAGCTCGACGGCCTCGTGCGCGAACAGGCCGATCGCCGTGCCCTGCGGGAACAGCAGGGCGAGGAGATCAAGGCCCGCTCCCACGAGTACATGACCAAGCAGGTCCAGGCGGCCGAGCGGTACGTCCAGCACGTCCGCGAGATGGCCCAGCGCAAGACCAAGTCCGGCTGGAGCACCGACCGCTCGCACGCCGAACCGGCCTCCGCCTTCGACGCGGAGGCCTATCCCGGCCCGGGCGGGTTCGAACCGGCGCCGCCGCCGGGTCCGGCACCGTCGCGGCCGGCGCGGGACGAGCCGCGCGCCGCCCGGCGTCCCCGCGCCGCCGTCGAAGAGGACGAGGACTTCAACAACCCCTGGTGAACCACAGGTCGACGGCGAATTCGGACAACCGCACGGTGAACGTCTCCGCCGGGGCCAGCCGCCGCCGCAGCTCAGCCTCGAATTCGGCCCGCCGCTCGCCGAACAGGTGCGGTGCCGAGCTCGACAGCGAGAACACCCCGGCGACGACCTCGTCGACCGTGCGGGTCACCACCCGCCCCGGCACCGCGAACCGCCGGGGGCCGTGGAAGCCCGCCGCGCGGTAGACCTCCGCCTCGCCGCCGGGCGTGCCGCCCGGCAGCGAACCGCGTCCGGCGCGCCGCACCGGACCCAGGTATTCGCGTACCAGCTCCGGGATCGCGGGGTCGACGATCTCGTGCGTCGACGCGTGCACGTGGGCGCAGGCCCCGCCCGGCGCCAGCATTCCGTGCACCGCGGCGGCGACGCGGGGCCGGTCGAACCAGTGGAACGACTGGGCGAAGGTGATCAGCCGGAACCGGCCCAGCCCGGCGGGCAGCTCTTCCGCGCGCCGGTGCACCCACCGGCAGTTCCCGATGCCCGCCTCCGCCGCCAGCCGGGCCGCTTCGGCGAGCATGTCAGCGTCGGCGTCGAGCCCGACGGCCTCCTCGAACGAGCCGGCCAGCGGCAGCGTCAGCGACCCCGGCCCGCAGCCGATGTCGAGCAGCCGGCCCGACCCGTCCAGCCCGAGTTCGGCGGCGAAGGCCGTGGCGAGGTCCGCGGGATACGCCACGCGGCCCCGCGCGTAGAACCGCGCGCTGCCCGAATAGAGGGACGGGTCCCATTCCCACGTGTCGGTCACCTCCCCAGCGTAGGTACCCGGGACCGTGGACGACCGGTGAGTTCCCGCCCTCGGCGCCGGCGACGTGGAGTGTGCGGCCGCCGGACCGCAGCGGGCGGGGCTCGCGCGAACCGGCCATCGAAGCGCCCGACGCCGCGGGAGGGCTCGCCGGGAGTTGAACACCCGCCACCCGGACGGGTTGGGTGGTGGGTGTGAAACCCGGCGCGGCGGGGTATCCGGTCGCGTTCGTTTCGCCGCCGAATCAGCCGGAGGTCTTCCGATGCCCGTGCGCACCGCCACCCCACCCGCCAGTGACGTCGTCGGCCTGGCACTGGAAGTCCTTGCCGCGCAAGGGCTCAGCCGGCCGGCCGCGCACGCCGCTCTGGTCTCCATGGCGAAGGAAAGAGGCCTCACCGTGGCGCGGTGCGCCGCGCTCGTGGTGGCCGCCGTCGACGGGCGGGTGGGCTGATGGCGTTCACCGCCCGGGCCGGGAACCAGGACACCGCTTCCGTCGGCGGGGGCGTGCTCCTCGCCGTCGGGCTCGTGGTCGCTTTCTTCGGCTGGTGGTCCTGGTGGGCCGTCGCCGGGCTCGCCCTGGCCGCCGCGGGCGCGCTGTGGCTCACACTCGCCCAGCGCGACGAGTAACCCGTCCGGGACGGGGAACGCCGCTTCCGACCGAACACCGAGCGAGGAGGAGGCCGGCCATGGCGGAGCACGACGAGGACGTCATCGAGTTCCTGCAGCGCCAGCACCGTGAGATCCGCGAGCTGTTCGCCACGCTGGAAACCGCGGAAGGCGACCGGCGGCGGGAGGCGTTCCACGACCTCGTGCGGCTGCTGGCCGTGCACGAGACGGCGGAGGAACTGGTCGTGCACCCGGAGATCCGCGACCTCGAGCCCGCGGCGGAGCCTGTCGTCGAAGCCCGGCTGGGCGAGGAGCACCGGGCCAAGGAACTGCTGACCACGCTGCAGAAGATGGGCCCGGAGGCCGACGGCTTCGACACCCTGCTCGTCCAGCTGCGCGAAGACGTGCTCGCACACGCCGAGCACGAGGAGCGCGAGGAGTTCCCGCTGCTGCGGGCGCACCGCCCGCCGGAGCGGCTGCGGGCGATGGCCGCCACCGCGAAGGTGGCCGAAGCGGTCGGGCCGACCCGGCCGCACCCCGGTGTCGAGAGCGCGAAGGCGAACCTGCTGCTGGGCCCGCCCGCGGCGATCATGGACCGGGCGCGCGACCTCATCCGCGGCGCGCTGGGAGGCCGGGCATGACCGAGCCCGACGGCACCGATCCGGCCGAAGACGCCACCGACCCGGAGGAGTTCGCCGAGCAGGCGGGCACCGACCCGACCCCGCAGGAGGTCGCCGAGTACGAGGAGCTGGCGAAGAAGAACCCGCCCTGGTCGGCACCGCAACCCGATTGACGGGGTACTCCTGGGACATGGCAGCAGACCCGGCCCGCAAACTGCGGCGTTACCAGGAGATGCGGGACTTCGGCCGGACCGCGGAGCCGGCCGGCGGGGCCGCCGGTCCGGACGGCCACCGGTTCGTGGTGCAGCGGCACCGCGCGCGCCGGCTGCACTACGACTTCCGGCTCGAACTCGACGGTGTGCTGGTCAGCTGGGCGGTGCCGAAGGGACCCACGCTGGACCCGAAGGCCCGCCGGCTGGCCGTGCACGTCGAAGATCACCCGATCGAGTACGCCGGGTTCGAGGGCGTCATCCCGCGCGGCGAATACGGCGGCGGGGACGTCATCGTCTGGGACCGTGGCGTCTGGCGGCCGGTCGAAGCCGACCCGGCCCGCGCGATCGAGGCCGGGACGCTGCACTTCGACCTCGAAGGCGAGAAGCTGGCCGGGCGCTTCGTCCTGGTCCGCACCAGCCGCGGCGAGAAGGACCAGTGGTTCCTCCTGCACAAGCAGGACGAGCACGCGCAGCCCGGCTGGGACGCCGAAGACCACCCGCGTTCGGTGAAGAGCGGCCGCACCAACGACGAGGTCGCGGCCGCGCCGGACGCCCTCTGGCACGGCGACCGCCCGGCCGCGGAAGCGGAAGAAACCGTCGGCGGCTGGGAGGCACCCACCGAGGACGAACTGGCCGCGCTCGACGCACTGGGCGCGAAGGGCCGGTGGTCGGTGGCGGGCCGCGAGCTGGCCCTGACCAACCTGGACAAGGTGCTCTTCCCCGCGGCCGAGGGCGGGCAGCCGGTCACCAAGCGGGATCTCGTCCGGTACTACGTCACCGTCGGCCCGGCGATGCTGCCGTACCTGGCCGGCCGCCCGCTCAACACCCACCGGTTCCCGCAGGGCGTCACCGAGCCGGGCTTCTGGCAGAAGGAGGTTCCGCAGCACGCGCCCGACTGGCTGACCACCTGGCGCAACGAACGCGCCGAGCCGGGGGAGAGCCGGCGGTACGTCGTCGCCGACAGCGTCGCGACCCTGGCCTGGCTGGCCAACTACGGCGCACTGGAGCTGCACGCCTGGACCTCCCGCGCCGCCGACGTCGACCACCCGACGTGGGTGCTGTTCGACATCGACCCGGGCCCGGAGACGACGTTCGAGGAGGTCGTGGACCTGGCGCGGCTGCACCGCACCGCGCTCGAGCACTTCGGCCTCGACGGCCGGCCCAAGGTGACCGGGCAGCGCGGCATCCAGGTGTGGGTGCCGATCGCGCCGCACTGCACCTTCGAACAGACCCGCACGTGGGCGGAGACGGTGTCCAAGACGATCGGGCGGGTGCTGCCCGACCTGGTCAGCTGGGCCTGGACGAAGGACAAGCGCCGCGGCCGCGCCCGGCTCGACTACACGCAGAACGTGCTGAACAAGACGCTCGTCGCGCCCTACAGCGTCCGTCCGCGGGCCGGGGCGCCGGTTTCGGTGCCGCTGGAGTGGGACGAGCTGGACGACCCGGAGCTCGCGCCGGACCGGTGGACGATCCGGGACGTCCCGGCTCGCCTGGCCGAGCGGGGCGACCCGTTCTCGGCGCTCCTGGGGCTCCGGCAGAAGCTGCCCGGCCTTTAGGCCTCAAGCCTGGACGGTTTCCAGCTCCCGCGGCTGCAGCCGGTCGAGTTCGGCGCGGGACAGGCACGGCCGCCCGCCCGCGTGCCCGGTGGTCGCCGCGGCGGCCGCGACGGCCAGGCTCGCCGCCGTCTCCAGCGGGCGGCGGCGGGTCAGCGCCGCGGTCAGGGTGGCGACGAGCGCGTCACCGGCGCCGGTCGGGTCGACGACGTCGGTCTCGACGTCCGGCACGAACCACGTGCCTTCCGGCCCGGCGAACAGGTTTCCCTGCCCGGACACCTCCAGCACGACCAGCGACGGCCCGCGCCGCCGGAGTTCCGTCGCGGCCCGGGCGGCCGAGCCGACGTCGGCCACCTCCTGCCCGGTGAGGAGCTCGGCTTCGTGGGCGTCGGCGCGCACGACGTCGGCGAGGGCGAGCAGGTCGGCGGTGAGCGTGTCGGACTGCGGTGCCCCGTCGAGGACGACCCGGGTGCCCGCCGTGTGCGCCAGCCGGGCCGCCAGCAGGGCCGCGGGCGCCGGCTGCTGCAGCTGCACGATGAGGGACGCGGCGGCCGAGATCGGGGCGGCCGCGGCGAAGACGTCGTTCTCGGTGAGCAGCGTCCCGTCCGGGACGTGCTCGAGGTACCGGCGGCGGCCGTGGTCCTCGACGACGTCGACGAGCAGCGCCGTCTCGGTGCCCGGCCGCCGGATCACGTGCGAGGTGCCGATCCGGTCGGCCCGCGCCTGGGCGAGCAGGGCGTCGCCGATGCGGTCGCGGCCGACGACGCCGACCAGCGACACCGACATCCCGAGCTGGCCCAGCGCCACGGCCTGGTTCGCGCCCTTCCCGCCGAGCAGCTCCTGCCGGTGCTTCACGGGCGCCGAAGAGTCCTCGCCCGGCACGTCCGGGACCTCGATCACCAGGTCGCGGGCGATCTGCCCGGCGACGACGACTTCGCTGAACATCATCGGGACCACCGGTGGGTCATGGCGCCTCCTCGGCTCACCGTCCGGCTACCCCGGGCGCGCCGCCGGGTAAACCGCTCGTTCGGGTCGGTGACGGCTGGGCGCCGTCCGGGGCCGCCGTGCCGCCCCTGAGCGACGGCCCGCGGCCGGGCGGCGGGTTACCCCGGACGGCCGTGCCGGTTGGCCCTTCTGCGTGGCCACGGCCACGAAACCCGGCCGCGTCGGAGGCGGCGGAGCGCGGTTTGCGGTAAATCAAGGGAACCGAGACAGGTGGAGGTTCGGTGACCGAGACACTCATGAACGCGGCGGATCGCTGGAGACCGCTCGCCGAACTGCTGCAGGCGCTGCTCGAGCGCATCTCCGGCGAGCTGCCGGGGTGGCTCGGCGCCGGCCTGACCGTGAGCCGCGGCGACCGGCCGCTGCGGGTGCTCGCCACCGCCGGCGTCGCCGAACAGCTGATCCCCGCCCAGCTGGCGCACGGCGGCCCGGTGCCGGTCGCGGACACCACCGGCGAGCCGGTCGTCACGGACCGCCTCTTCGGC
Organism: Amycolatopsis sp. NPDC005003; assembly: GCF_053600695.1. NCBI lineage: Bacteria > Bacillati > Actinomycetota > Actinomycetes > Pseudonocardiales > Pseudonocardiaceae > Amycolatopsis > Amycolatopsis sp. NPDC005003. The sequence goes on from NZ_JBSGAI010000012.1 coordinate 65,832, forward strand.
GACCAGCGCTGGCCGGAGCTGACCCGCGAGACCGTGTTCGACGCCGGCCCGGCGGTCGAGGCGATCCGTGGCGCCGCGGCGCTGCCCGGGTTCTGGGACGAGGACGGCGCTTTCGTGCTGTCGGTCACGCTCGACCGCGTGCCGGGCGACGAAACCCTCGCCGTCCTGCGGCGGTACGCGAAACTCACCGAGATGACCCTGGTGGTCGCCGAGACCGCCACCGCGGGCGATCCCGACCAGATGCTGGACCTGCTGGCCTCCCGGGCCGCCATCGAGCAGGCGAAGGGCGCGATCATGGCGGTCCGGCGGTGCCCGCCGGAGGAAGCCTGGCAGACGTTGCGTCGCGCCAGCCAGGAGTTCAACGTCAAGGTCCGCGAGCTGGCCGTCGCCCTCGTCGAGCACCTCGGCGGCCAGGTGACGGCACCGGCGGAGGGCGTCCGCGAGATCCGGCCGGGCGCCCCGGCCCACCACGCCGCGGAACGGCTCTGGTCGGCCTTCACGAGCGTCTCGCCCTGAAGGAGAGCGTTTCCGGATCGGGCGTTTGGGTATCTAGACCCCGTCCTTGATCACGTCCCCGCTCTTGATCCGACACTGCGTCGCCGGCCTCGGCCGGCGCGGAAGGCCAACTGAACCCGTGTCCCCTGCCTATCCGGTCCCCACCCGGTCCGCGCCGCTGGTCGCGCGCCGGACGGAGTACCGCCCCGGTTTCCTCGTGCTCACCTTCGCCGGCGAAATCGACGCGCTGACCCTGCCGATCCTCGAGCGTGAGCTGGGTGCGGCGCCACCGGGGACGACGGTGGTGGACCTCACGCAGGTGGCTTTCGTCGGCCTGGCCGGCGCCCGCGCGCTGGCCGCGGCCGCCGAGCGGGCCGGTGCCGCGGGACGGCGGTTCGGGGTGGTGGCGAGCGGCCGGACGCTGGCGCGGCTGTTCCGGATCACCGGGCTGGCGGCGGTGGTGCCGATGTTCGCGTCGTTGTCGGACGCGCTGCGGGAACTGCTGGCGGCCGAGGTGCACCACGCCGCCTGCTGAGGGCGCTCAGCGTGAAGTCCACCGCGCGATCAGCACCCCCGCGTCCTGCCGGAACCCGCCGCCACCGTGGGCGAGCACCGCGCGGGTGAGCCGGCGGGCGATCTCCGGCGGCAGCTCGCCCGCGTCCCGGCCGAGCTGCCCGGCGATCCGGGCCCGGCCGAACGGTTCCCCGGTGCCGTCCTCGGTTTCGGCGACCCCCCGCGAACACAGCGCGAGCAGGTCGCCCGGGGCGAGCCGGAACTCGGTGACCGGCGGCGGCCCGCCCGCCGCGGCGAACCGCGGGGCGGCGCGCACGGCGACCGGCACCGCCTCGCCGCGGCGGACGACCAGCGGCGCGGGCTGCCCGACACCCAGCAGCCGCAGCAGGCCGGTGGCCAGGTCCAGTTCGGCGAGCACGCCGCCGACGGCCGGCCCGCCGTCGAGCTCGGCGCCGACCGCGGCGAACTGCTCGGCCAGTGAACCTCCGCTGTGCCGGGCGGCGCGGTAGGCGGCGAGCGCGCTCACCACCGCGGTGTTCGCGGCGCGGGTGCGCGCGCCGGCGTCGAACATCGCCAGCTGCGCCCGCTCCTCCGAGAGGGCGTAGTCGAACACGGTGCCGCACAGGTCGTACGCCGGCTGGACGCTCACGCCCACGACGACGCTTTCGGTCGCCCCGGTGAGCGGCGGCAGGGTCTGCCACAGCAGTTCGGCGGGGGAGTCGCGGCTCCGGTGCCGGCGACGGCGGTCCAGGCCGTCGCCGTACTGGGTCGTGATGGTGACGAGGTGCCCGAGCAGGGCGGCCAGCCACCGGCACTGCTCCCGCAGCGCCGGGTCGTCCGGGTCCGCGTCGCCGGCCGGGACGATTTCGAGGACCCCGAGCCGTTCGACGCCGTCCAGCAGGACCGTCCACAATGTCCCGTCGCGGGTCACCGTGCCGGCGCGGCGGAACACGTCGCCGCCGACGGTGGTCTCGATGTCGAGCTCCGCCGCGCCCGGCCGCAGCGGCACCAGCGTGCGCTGGTCGTAGTCGGCCAGGTAGACGCCGATCGTCAGGTCGAGCGCGCGGCCTGCCTCGGCGACCACGGCCGGGAGCCGCTCCGGCGGGGCGCGGTGGGCGCCTTCGAGCAGGTCGACGAGCGCTTTCAACGGACCGTGCAACGGTTTCGCGTCCCGGACCGAGTGGCTGTAGGGCGCGCGGGCCGGCCCGGTCACCTCGTCGAGCCGCTCGTTGACGGCGTGGGCGATCATGTCGCGGTCGACGCGGGGCAGCGTGACCAGCCCGTTGAGGTAGGCGTCCAGTTCCAGCAGGGGCAGGCTGCCGCCGAGGGCGAAGTACCGCATCCAGAGCTGTTCCAGCGTCAGGTCGCTCCGGGCGAAGCAGGCGGCGACCAGCCGCCGCTGTTCCTCCTCGGGCAGGAAACGCATGTTTTCACCCTTCCCGTGGCGCGGGACCGACGAGCTGGGCGGCGGCCTCGGCCGGGCTGGTGCCGTGGGCGCGGGCCAGCGAGAGCAGGTGGTCGAACGCGGCGTCCTCGCCGAGGCCGTCCCGCCCCATGAGGAAGCCCTTCGCCATGGCGATCCGGTCCCGGTCGTGGAGGGTGTCCTTGAACCGCTCGCTGAACCGGCCGGCCCGGTCGTAGGCGCGGGCGTTGGCGACGAGGACCGCGGCGCGGTCGGCGAAGGTCGCCAGCGCCCGCTCGTCGGCGGGCCCGAAGGCGCCGGCCGCGGTCGCGTAGACCTTGATGGCGCCGTGGCAGCCCTCTTCGGTGACCATCGGCGCGGTCAGCACCGACCGCAACCCGGAGCCGGCGACCGCGGCGCACCACCGGGCCCAGCGCCGTTCGGTGGCGGCGTCGTCGATCCGCTGCGGCGAACACCCGGCCAGCGCGGCGAGGCAGGGGCCTTCGGCCAGCTCGTACTGCAGGGCGTCGGCCTCGCGCACCAGCGGGGCCGACGCGCTCGTCGTGACGAGGCCGCCGTCGGCCTCGACCAGGGTCACGCCCGCGCCCGCGGCGGCGGGGATCGTCCGGCCGGCCAGCGAAACGATCAGCTCCAGCACCGAGTCCACGGATTCCCGGGAAAGCAGCAGCCCGGACATCCGGGCGGCGACCACGGCCAGCTCACCGTCCAGCGGCAGCTCGCCCGGCGAGGCCTGTTCCGACGACATGACCGGGGATTACCAATCCGGGGTCGCCGGTAAACCCGGCCGGCGGCCTCGGTGCCGGGCGCGTCAGGCCGGTCGGTGGGTCAGTTCCGCGGCCCCGAAGGACACGTCGAAGCGGTCGCACCAGACGCTCACGCTGGTGTAGGCGGCCGGGTCGGTGCCGGCGGGCAGGGAGTAGTTCTGGTTTCCCTTGTTCCCCTTCAGCTTGCCCGCGTCGACGTGCTTGCCGTCGTCGAACACGCCCCAGCCGTCCTTGCCCGGTTTCACCGGCGCGTCGGTGAGCCACACGTGCACGTCGGGGCCGCTGCTGGTGTCGAGGTTCTCCAGGCGCAGCACGAGGGTGCCGTCGGCCGAGCGCAGGATCCGGACGGTGCCGCTGGTCCGGTGCTCGTGGCTGATCAGGGTGCCGCTCGCGACTTCGGCGGGCGCCGCCGGGGGATCGGACGGCGAGGGCGCCGGTGGCGGGACAGCCGCCGGCGCGGCGGCCGGCAGGGCCTCCTGCACCGTCTCGTCGACCACCAGCTGCCACGGCTGGAACCAGTACAGGCCGCCCGCGACGGCGACCAGGCCCGCCGCCAGGGTGCCCAGGACCCAGGGCCGGGTGAGCAGCCGCTTGCGGTTCATCTGTTCTCCTCCGTCTTCGTCCGCCGACGCTCCATTCAACGGGACGAATCGCCCACCGGCGCCCGGCGCGCGGTTACCGATCTCTTACGCGCGAGGCGGGTTGCCCGCGTCGCGCGTGCCGCCGCAGCGGCTACCTTGGCATCGGGAGGCACCAATGAGCCGGTGGCTGGGGCGGGGCATCAACTTCGGCAACGCGCTCGACGCGCCGGCCGGCGGTCCGGAGCTCCCGCTCGCCGAGCGGTACTTCGACGAGGTGGCCGCGGCCGGCTTCGACACCGTCCGCCTGCCGGTGCGGTGGTCGGCGCACGCCGGGGCCGCGCCGCCGTACGCGATCGATCCCGCGTTCTTCGCCCGGGTCGACGCGGGCGTGGGCGCGGCGCTCGACCGCGGCCTGCGGGTCGTGGTGAACGTCCACCACTACCACGAGCTCTGCGAAGCACCGGAAGACCAGCGTCCCCGCTTCCTCGCGCTCTGGCGGCAGATCGCGGCCCGCTACGCCGGCCACCCCGGCGGGCTCTGCTTCGAACTGCTCAACGAACCCCGCGGCCGGCTCACGGCCGCCCGGTGGAACGCCGTGCTGGCGGACGCCCTCGCCGTCGTCCGGGCGGCCGATCCCGGGCGGACCGTGATCATCGGGCCGGCCGGGATGAACGGTCTCGAGGCGCTCTCGGCGCTCGCCGTGCCCGACGACGGCAACCTCATCGCCACGATCCACTACTACGCCCCGTTCGAATTCACCCACCAAGGCGCCGGCTGGGTGGCCGGCGCGCAGCGGTGGCTCGGCCGCACCTGGGGCGGCGCCGCCGACGAGGACGCCGTGCGCGCCGATCTGGCCCGGGCCGCGGCCTGGGGGCGGGAGCGGCGGGTTCCCCTGTTCGTCGGCGAGTTCGGCGCCTTCTCCGCGGCGGACCCGGTCTCCCGCGAGCGGTGGACGGCGTTCGTCCGGGCCGAGGCCGAGCGCCTCGGCATGAGCTGGGCCTACTGGGAGTTCGGCACGGACTTCGGCGCCTTCGACCTCGAGCGCTCCGCTTGGCGCGAGCCGTTGCGGCGGGCCCTCCTCGGCGAAGAGGCGGCCGCCGGCCGGGTGCGCTGACCAGGCCGGACATGGAACGACGGTGAAGTGGGTACTCGTGGGCACTTCGCGCCCGAGCGGGAGGAGCACCCATGGACCGACCGGACCCCATCGCCCCGGCCGCGCCGCTGTTCGACGAGGTCACCGGGGCGCTGGAAGCCCTCACCGCGGTGCTGGGGGCGGAGGACGACTTCCGGATCCTGCTGCGCCACGTGTGCCTGCAGGTGCGCCACGCCGTCCCCGGCGTCGACGAGGCGTCGGTCACCCTGGTCACCGGCGAGGTGCCGCACACGGCGACCGCCACCAGCGCGGTGGTGAACGAACTCGACGGCGAGCAGTACCGGATCGGCGACGGCCCCTGCCTCGAGGCCGTCCGCGGCGGCAAGATCGTCCGCACCACGGTGGCCGACGCGCTCGAGCGCTGGCCGCGCTTCGCCCGCGGGGCCCGGGAGGCGGGCTTCGGGAGCTTCCTCGCCGCACCCCTGGTGGCCGACGAGCGGTTCTCCGGCGCGGTCAACTGCTACGGACGGCAGGACGACGGCTTCGAGGAGGTCGAAGCCCGGCTGCTGGAGCTCTACACGACCGCGGTGGAGGCGATCCTCCGCGTGTACCACCGGTACCTGCGGGCCCGGGAGACCGCCGAGCACCTGCGGACCGCCCTGACCTCCCGCGCGGTCATCGACCAGGCCAAGGGCATGCTGATGGCGATCCGCCAGGTGGACGCCGAAGACGCCTTCGCCGTGCTGGTGGAGCAGTCCCAGCGGGAGAACGTCAAGCTGCGCGAGGTCGCCGAGCGGCTGGTCGAGCGGGTGGTCACGGGGCACGTCCTGCCGCGGTAGGGTGGGCGCGTGGCGGGGAGCCGGATCACGGTGCAGGTCGGCGAGCGGCAGCTGACGATCTCGAACCTCGAAAAGGTGCTGTACCCGCGGCACGGCTTCACCAAGGGCGAGGTGCTCGACTACTACACGAGGATCGCGCCGGTGCTGCTGCCGCACGTCCGCGACCGGGCGATGACGTTCGTGCGGTTCCCCGAGGGCGTCACCGGCAGTTCGTTCTTCGAGAAGGACGTTTCCCGGCACGCCCCGGACTGGGTCCGCACCGCGCGCCTGACCGTCGGCGGCCGGGGCAAGGACCCCGAGATCGTCGCCTACCCGCTGATCAACGGCCTGCCCGAACTCGTGTGGGCGGCCAACCTCGCCGCGCTCGAACTGCACGTCCACCAGTGGACCGTCGGGCCCGGCGACGAGCGCGGCACCCCGGACCGGCTGGTGTTCGACCTCGACCCGGGGCCCGGCGCGACGGTCGTCGACTGCTGCCGGGTCGCCGAGCGGCTCCACGACGTCCTCGTCGCGGACGGGCTCACCCCGGTGGCGAAGACCAGCGGCTCCAAGGGCATGCAGCTGTACGCGGGCGTCGTGACGACGGACGCCGGTGAGCCGTCCCGCTACGCGAAGGCGCTGGCCGAGCGGCTCGCCGCCGAGACGCCGGACCTCGTGGTGGCGCGGATGACGAAGAACCTGCGCCCGGGCAAGGTGTTCATCGACTGGAGCCAGAACAACCCGTTCAAGACCACCGTGGCGCCGTACTCGCTGCGCGGGCGGGAGGAACCGACGGTGTCGGCTCCGGTCACGTGGGACGAGGTCCGCGCCTGCCGGCACGTCACGCACCTGAAGTTCACCGCGGGCGAGGTGCCGGCGCGTGTCGACGAACTGGGCGATCTGTTCGCCGATCTGGAACGCACCCGGGTGCCGATTCCTGCGTTCGGCTGAACTTCGGCGTCTTCCATTCCGCCCGGTTGCTCGGCCGGGGTTTTCCGGTAATTGCGGAAAACGTCTTCACCTGCGGATTTGATCGTCCACAGTGGAGCTGTGCACGTGCAGACGGCCGTGTCGCTGCACGGAGCACAAGTGCGGATGTCCGGCGGTGGGCCGAAGTCCGCGAAATGGGTACGGTCTACGCACGAAGCGCGACGGCCGTCGCGGTGGCGAAAGACAATGACGTGGCGACTGTTGCCGGTCTTGTCGAACGTGGCGAAAGGAAACGGGTGTCCGGCCTGATCGACACCGATCTCGAATTCTGGTTCCAGCGCGGGCTGCGCGCGTATCTCGGCGAGGTGGCGCGCGCACTCGGCTTCGGCCTGGAATCCTGCACCGTGGACCTCGACGTCCCGGTGTCGGCGTACGTGGCGGTGGACTGGCGGCTGCGCCGGTTCCCCGAGCGCGACGTGGCGCTGCTCTGGGACGAGGTGCACGGCTGGGCGGTCGCCGTCGAGGCGGCGTGCGGCGAGGAGATGATCGTGCTGTCCTACCTCGGCGGCGCGGACATCCTGCCGCCACCGGGCGAGGTCGTGCGCTTCGTGGCCGCGCTGCGGTCCGGCGCCCGGGCACCGGACCACCCGGGCTCACCGGTCCTGCGGCGCGCGGGCTCCCATCAGGAGCTGCTGCCCCTGCTGCGGGCCCGCTGACGCTCCACAGTGGACTCGCGAGTGGTGGCGCGGGTTGGAACCCGCGTCACCACTCACGGTCTGCTGCACTGCTCAGCCGAAGGTCACCAGGCTGATCGACGGGCGCAGATCACGCAGGCCGGGCAGGTCCGCGAGCTTCCGCAAGGTGCCCGAGCGCCAGGCCTTGCGGCCGGGCGGCGGCTGCACGTCCTCGACGGCGGCCACACCGGGAATCCGCCCGGGCAGCCGGGCCGCTTCGGAGACCGTGAGGCCGAACGGCATCGGCGGTGCGGTGTAGCGGGCCGACAGGCGCAGCCCGGAATTGTCGGTGGTGGCCGGTAGAGTGGAAAACGGGGGGCGCCCCCGCGGCCGGGTCTCCGAAGCCCGGCGGCCGCTCGAAGTCTGCCCGCCCTCGGAGGCCGGCCCGCTCGCCGAATTCCGCCCGCCCTCCAGAGTTGGCCCGCCGCCCCGAGCCGGGCCGCCCTCGGAGGCCGCCCCGCCCTCGGAGGCCGGCCCGCTCGCCGAATTCCGCCCGCCCCCCGGAGCTGGCCCGCCGCCCCGAGCTGGGCCGCCTCGCAGTGTCCGCCGGCTGAGCCACGGCGGGATGGAGTCGAAGAACAGCTGCCCGCCGGGGAACCGCGCCGCGCAGTCGGCGATCAGGGCGAGCACCTCGGCGCGCTCGAAGTACATGAACAGCCCTTCGGCCGAGATGAACACGCCCCGCGCCGGATCGGGGACCTCCAGCCAGCTCCGGTCGAGCGCCGAGCCTTCGAACACGCTCATCCGCGGCTCCGCCGGGAGCAGGCGCCGGCGCAGGTCGGCCACCGGGGGCAGGTCCACCGACAGCCAGTCGACGGCGGGCCGTCCCAGGCGCCAGTAGGTGGTCTGCAGGCCCTCCCCGAGGGCGACCACCGTGGCGGCGGGATGCCGGTCCAGGTAGGCGCGGATCGCGCAGTCCAAGGCGGCCGCGCGCAGCGCGTGGATCTGGTCCGGCTTGCCGAACTTGGCGTAGTCGTAGGAAATCCCGCGCTGGAGGCGCTCGGCCAGCGGGTCGGCGAACGCCGAGCCGGGGTGCCGCGACTCCTCGGCGCGGTTGCGCAGCGTCCACAGGCAGGTGGCCGCCACCCCGTCCAGGCCGGCGCCGTCGATCGGGGCCGCGGTCATGCCGGGTCCACGGCGAAAGAAGCCCGAAGGAAGCCGAGGATCTCCGCCGCCGCGGCCTCGGCATGCCGGGCCTGTGGGACCAGGCCCGGCATGCTGAGGAACGCGTGCCCGGCGCCGGCGTACTCGGACAGCCGGACCGCCGTGCCCGCCGCCTCGAGGCGCTCGGCGTAGCGGCGGCCGTGGTCGGCCAGCGGGTCGTCCGTGGGCACCACCACGAGCGCCGGGGCCAGCCCGCCCAAGGAGCCGGCCCGCAGCGGGGAAAGCCCGCGGGCGTCGGTGCCGGGCGGGACGGCGAGCCGCCGGAACAGCCGCAGCACCGGCACCGTGAGGGTCGGCGTGTGGGCGTGCTCGGCGGCGGACGGGCTGTCGAGCATCGCGTCGGTGACGTCGACCGCCGGGTTGACCAGCACCTGCGCGCGCAGCGGCAGCCCGGCCTCCCGGGCCCGGATCGCGGCCAGCGCGCCGATCAGGCCGCCGCAGCTTTCGCCGAACACGGCGACCCGTGCCGGGTCGATGCCCCAGGTGCCGGCGTCCCGCACCAGGTGCCGGAGCGCGTCCCAGCCGTCGTCGGCCGCGTCCGGGAGGGGGTGGTCCGGGGCGACGAGCCGGTGTTCGACCGAGACGACGACCGCGGGCAGCCCGGCGGCGAGGCGGCTGTTCACCCAGTCGCTCTGCACCGCGGTGCCCACGAACCCGCCGCCGTGGACGTGGACGACGAGCGGCAGCGCGACACCGTCGTGCGCGGCCGGCCGGTACACCCGGATCGGCAGGTCGCGCCCGGGCAGCGCCAGGTCCCGCCACTCGATCACGGCGTCCGGGTGCGGTTCCCCGGTGATCGCCCGCGCGGCGGCGGACGCCCGGAAGCGGTTCTCCGCCGCGCGGTAGGCGAGCAGCTCCCCGGTGGTCATCGCGAGCCAGTCCGGCTCCGGCGGGCGCTGCGCGGTCGTGTCGGCCGACATGGTCACTCCCTAGTTTCGAAACCTGAGGTATCGAAACCAACGGTAGCGGAAACCGGTAGGCTCCCGCCATGGCTCCTTCCGCCCGGCCGCCGGGCCGTCCTCGCGCCGGCCTCCACGACGTGGTGTTCGCCGCGACGCTGAGCACGGTCGCCGAGCTCGGCTACGCGAAGGCGACCGTCGAGCGCATCGCGGCGGCGGCCGGCGTCGCGAAGACGACGATCTACCGGCGCTGGCCGTCCAAGGGCGAGCTGATCGTGGACTGCCTCCTCGACGCGTTCGGCCCGGCGCCGCTGGCCGGGGAGAGCCGGGCGGAACTGCTGACCGCGGTCATCCGCTGGGCGGCGGCCAAGATCGGCGAACCCGGCGTCGGCGACGCGTTCGCCGGCGTGTTCAGCGACGCGGTCAGCGATCCGGCGCTGCGCGTGGTGCTGTCCTCGCGGCTGCAGGATCCCTACCGGCTCGCACTCGAAGACGCGCTCGGCGAACCGGAGCACCGGGTGCTCTTCTTCGTCGACGTCGTGGTCGGCGCGCTGCTGCACCGGATGGGCATGACCGGCGAGCCGATGGCCGACGCCGACGTCGACGCGCTGGCCGAGATGGTCGTGGCGCACTTCCGGGGGCGGTGACGGCCGTCACGCGCGGGGCTGTCACATCGGCTGGGACCGCGGAGTCGTGGGGGTGACGGCCCCCGACGGCGGGGCCGCGAACCCGCAAGGAGCTTGCGATGAACACCGCGCACCTGATCGTCACCATCGCCGCCGCCGCTTGGGTCGGCTTCTCGGCAGTTTCGATGTTCGCCCGCGCGAAGTGGGTCGTCGAGCCGATCACCGAGTACGGCGTGCCCCGGTCGTGGTGGAACCTGCTCGGCACGGCCAAGGCGGCCGGCGCCGTGGGGCTGCTGGCCGGGCTCTACTGGCCGCCGATCGGCATCGCCGCGGCGATCGGCCTGGTGCTGTACTTCGGCGGCGCGCTCATCACGGTGGCGCGGGCGCGGTCGTACGCCCACCTGGTGTTCCCGCTGCTCTACCTGGCGCCGGTGGTCGCTTCGCCGGCGCTGCTGCCCTGACCGGCGAGCCAGGTGAGGGCGTCGGCGGCGTGGCGCAGCACGGACAAGTGGCCTTCGCCGGGCACGGGCCGGTACTCGGCGTGCGGGCACCGCCCGGCGAGCCACGCGCTGTGCGTGGCGGGGACCATCCGGTCCTGCTCGCCGTGCAGGAGGAGGACGGGCGCGGTGATCCGCGCGGGATCGGCGCCCCACGGTGTGACGTAGGCGAGGTCGTCGTCGATCAGCCCGCCGGGCCCGTCCGCGAGCGCCGCGTGGACGACCTCGTCCAGCCACGACCACGACCCGGCGAGCGCCGCCAGGTCGGCGTCGGTGAAGAGGTCCGGATCGGATTCGGCGGAAGCTTCGTACTTCTCCTTGGCGGCCCGGCCTTCCGCGGCGGCTCGCATCGAGGCGGCACTCGCGGCGGCCATGCCGCCGAACCAGTCGAGCCCCTCGGCGTCGAAGGGGGCGACGGCGGCCAGGCTCGCGACGGCGAAGACCCGCCCGGGCAGCAGGGCGGCGGAGGCGAGCGCGTGGGAACCGCCGCCGGAGTGCCCCAGCAAGGCGAACTCGGCGATCCCGAGCGCGTCGGCCACGGCGGTGACGCACTCGGCGGCGTTCCCGACGGTGCGCCCCGGCGCCGGCGTCGAGGTGCGGTAGCCGGGCCGGTCGTAGGACACGAACCGGACCCCGAGCTCCGCGGCCGTCGGCAGCAACGGCCCGGGCGGGGCGCCGGTGTTGGGGGTGCCGTGGTGCCAGAAGACGGTGCACCGCGCGGGGCCGCCGGTGTCGTAGACGTGCAGCGCGCGGCCGCCGGGCAGGGCCAGCTCGGTCTCGGTGACCATCAGCGGGCCAGCCGTTCCGCCAGCCAGGCCAGCGAAAGCGGGTACCGGTGGTCGATCCCGCCGTGGCCGGCGTCGAACAGCTCGAAGTGCACGCGGTCGTCCGGCAGGCCCGCGCGGGCCACCTCGGCCCGGAACGCCTCCGCGCCGACGTCCAGGAAGTACTCGTCGCTCGTGCCCGCGTCGATCCACACCGCGCGCAGCGACCGGACCGCCTCCGCGTGGCCCGCCACCATCCGCACCGGGTCCCAGCCGAGCCAGCGCTGCCACTGCTCCGGCCGCAGCGCTCCGGTCAGCGGGTCGAACGGCAGCTCCGGCGTCCCGTCCGCACGCGCCGAGAAGCACGCCGCAACGCCGAGCACCGTCAACAGGGTCGCGTCTTCCGGCTTGGTGAACGCCGGGCGGCTCCGGAAGTCCGCCCACCACGCCTGGATGTCCTGGTCGTAGCCGCGCAGCGCGCGGACCGCCTTGCCGAAGTCGGGGACATAGCACAGCTCGTACAGCGTGTCGCCCGCGTGCGTCGCCAGTGCGCCGAACAGGTCCGGCCGCAGCATCGGCGTGATCATCGCGCCGAAGCCGCCCGACGACTTGCCCGCGATCGCCCGGGACGCGCGGTCGGGAAGGGTCCGGTAGTGCTCGTCGACCCACGGCACGATCTCGTCGCACAGGTACGAGTGGTAGCGGCCGGTGCCCGGCGAATCGACGAACTGCGAGCCGCCGTACGCGGTCCACGCGTCGGCGTACACCACGATGCAGGCCGGTGCGCCCCCGGCGAAGACCGCGTCGGCCGTCTCCACGAACGGCTGCCGGAACGGCGTGCGGTTGGCCCACATCGTCAGGTGCCCGGTGTAGCCCTGGATGACGTACACCGCCGGATAACGCTCGTCGCCGTCGTCGTAGCCGGGCGGGACGCACACCCACAGCGGCCGTTCGTGGGGGTCACCCAGCGGATTGCCGCGCAGCAGCGTGGAAGTCACGGTGTGCCGGTCGAGCCTTCCGGCGAGTTCGCCGTCCCAGGGCAGCATGCCGCCAGTCAACCACGTGCACGGGCTAAGCATTACCTCTTTTCGACGCGTAGCGTTGAGCCGTTTCGGCCCGCGGTTCGTGTTGCGGACACGGTGGTGGACCAGGGAGAGCGGGGAAGACCATGAGACATCCGGGGCCGTTGTTCACGTTGCTCGCCGGCGTGCTGCTCGCCGGCGGGATCAGCGTCGCCAACCTGGCGACGGGCGCCGGCGCGCCGACGGTCGCCGGCGCCGCGAACGCCGCGAGCACCCCGACGGCCGCGCAGCCCGCGCCGGCCACGGCGGCCACGGCGTCGACGACGTCGGTGCCGCCGAAGCCCGACGTGCCCGCGCGGGCGAACTACGCCGGGAAGGTGACGGGCGGCGGCGCGTCGATCGCGGTGTCGGCGCGCGACGGCCACGCCATCGCGTACCTCTGCGACGGCAAGAAGGTCGAAGCCTGGCTCCAGGGCGTGGCCGCCGGCGGGAAACTGGACCTCAAGGGAGCCCCGGACGCGAGCCTGACGGGCAGTTTCGACGCCGCTTCGGTCACTGGGACCGTGACGGTGGCGGGCAAGACGTACCAGTTCACCGCACCGACGGCCAAAAAGCCCGCCGGCCTCTACCGGGCGGCGCCGAAGGTGCAGGGCAAGGCGGCGAAGGCCGGCTGGATCGTGCAGTCCGACGGCAGCCAGGTCGGCCTCCTCACGACGGAGGGGGACTCGACGCCCGCGCCGGTGCTCGACCCGGCCGCCGGGACGGCGACCGTCGACGGTGCGCCGGTGACCGCCGAGGCGGTCACCGGCCTGGCCGGGACCGGTGACTTCTGATGGCCGCCCCGGCAGCGGGCCACCGCGCCGCGGTCGCGCTCGTCGTGCCCCTGGGGGTGGGCGCCGTCGTCTCGGTGGCCCTCGGTGTCTACGGCGGCCTGCACACGCCGACCGGGGTCGCGGTGAACGTCGCCGGGTTCTCCGGCCCGCAGGCGGTGAAGGCGTGGCTCGCCACGGTCGTCGTCGTGCTCGCCCTCGTCCAGCTCGGTTCGGCACTGGCGATGTACGGCAAGCTCGGCGGCAGCGCGCCCGCATGGGTCGCGCCGGTCCACCGGTGGTCGGGACGGTTGGCCTTCCTCGTCTCGATCCCGGTCGCGATGCACTGCCTCTACGCGCTCGGGTTCCAGGCGTTCGACACGCGCGTCCTCCTGCATTCCCTGCTCGGGTGCTTCTTCTACGGCGTGTTCGCCGCGAAGATGCTCCTGCTGCGCAAGGACGGCGCGCCGGCGTGGTCGCTCCCGCTGGTGGGCGGCCTGGTGTTCACCGCGCTGGTGGGGCTCTGGCTGAGCGCGTCGCTGTGGTTCTTCACCCAGTCCGGCCTGACCTTCTGATCCGTACTGCTCTCGGAGGACGAAACGTGCGCAACGACGACGTGGACCCGGTGCTGGCGCGCCGGACGGCCCTCGCGGTCCTCGGTGCCGGGCTGGCGGCCGGCTGCACCACCTACGGCGGCACCGCGGGCGGGACGTCGGCGGCCCCGGCGCCCGGCGGCACGGAACTCGGTGCGGCCGCGGACGTGCCGGTCGGCGGCGGCAAGGTGTTCGCGGACAAGCAGGTGGTGGTGACGCAGCCGGTGGCGGGGACCTTCGCGGCCTTCTCGGCGATCTGCACCCACCAGGGCTGCACGGTCGACGCCGTCGCCGGCGGCACGATCAACTGCCCGTGCCACGGCAGCAAGTTCAAGATCGCCGACGGCTCGGTGGCGAACGGCCCGGCGTCGAAGCCGCTGGAGAAGAAGCCGATCACGGTCACGGGCGGCAAGATCACCCTGGCCTAGGCGTAGGCCTGCGCGATGGTCCGGCCCTCGATCGTCCACAACGGACTCGACGTGTCGGGCTCACCGTGCAGGACGGTCCGTCCGTCCGCACAGGTGTACCGGATGTCCGGCGCCGCGACGGCGGTGCACTGCAGCCCGTTCGCCAGCACGAGCAGGAAGGGGTCGGCCGTCCCGCCGGGCCGGGGCGGCGACGGCAGCGCGCCGGGGTAGGTCAGCCGGACCGCTCCGGTCGCCGAAGTCGGGCACGAGACCTGCGGCTGCGGCCCCGGCGCGGCGAAACACGGGTCGTACGTCGTGCCGCCGGCCGAACAGCGGTAGGCGTCGTGGCGGCCGGACACCGCGGAAACCACCGCGCAGGGCCCGGTTGCCCGTGCCGTCGTGGTGCCGGCCCGCGGGCGGTACTCGACGAGCTGCGTGAACCGCTGCGCGCGGCTGGTGGTCACCGGGATCTCGAACGCGGGGTTCGCGTCGGCGAAGCTGCTCGTCACCGGCCCGATCCCGGCGGCGACGAGCCGGTGCACCGCCGCGCCGCCGTCCGGGTGGCACGGTTCGAGCGCCGCCCACACGTCGGCCGCGACGTCGGCGAAGGGCCGGTCCGGGGTGTACCGGGCGGCGCCGGCGTCCGCGGCGCAGGTCAGCACGCCGGCCGACGGGCCGGTTGCGTCGGCCGCGCCGAACAGCGACGCCGCGCGGTGGGCCACCGCGGCGAGCGCCGTCCCGAGGGCGGGCCCGGGATCGGCCTGGCCGCGGATGCTCGACGGCAGCAGGCCGAACGGGACGGGGTAGGTCACGCCGGCACCGGGCCAGAGCAGGTCGCGCCGGCGCGGGCCGTTGAGCAGCTGCAGGGCGGGCGTACCCGCCGCCGCGGTCCAGGTGTCCGGTTCCG
The DNA here is from genome assembly GCF_053600695.1 of Amycolatopsis sp. NPDC005003. NCBI lineage: Bacteria > Bacillati > Actinomycetota > Actinomycetes > Pseudonocardiales > Pseudonocardiaceae > Amycolatopsis > Amycolatopsis sp. NPDC005003. The sequence goes on from NZ_JBSGAI010000012.1 coordinate 80,871, forward strand.
GCCAGCCCGGCGGCAGGACGATCCGGTACGGCACCCTCGAATGCGAGGTCAGCGTGACGTTCGCGTGGCCGTTGCCGACGGTCACGCAGGCCCACACCGGAGACCGCGGATCCGGCTCGCCGAGGCCGACGGTCGTCCCGGCGGAACTCGCGGCGCGCCCGGCGCAGTCCGGCCGTGGCCCCGGGTCGGCTTCGCGGCCCAGCGCGGCGAGGTCGAGCAGCCCGCCCCAGAAGCCGCCCTGGTGCGTCAGCCGGGCGACGATGCTCCGGGTGGCACCGTCGTAGCCGGCGGCCACGAGCCGCGGGCCGTTTTCGGCGATGACGACGGGCACGAATCCCGGGGGCGGCGCGGCGGGCACCGCGATCCGCACCTGCGGTGGCGGGCCGCCGTCGAAGCCGAGGTCGGCACCACCGCCGATCCGGCGGGTCATCGGGGCCGGGGCGTCCGGTTCGGGCGCCGGCCGTACGGAGACCCGGGTGCCGGCGGGGGCGATCACCTCGATCCCGTCGATGCCCGGCGCCGCCACCGCCTCCGCCGCGAGCAGCTCTTGCCGCACCAGGGTTCCCGAGCCGCCCAGCAGGAGCACGACCACGGCCGCCGTCAGGGCGAGCCGGGCCGGTCGTTCGTTCGTGGCCATCGGCACCTCCCGGAACACCTGCTCTTCGCGAGTCACCGGACCCGGGGCGGTCGTTAGCCGCCGTGGCCCAACCGTGACCCCGGCCGGTAATCCCCTCGCCCGCGGCCGGCGCGTTCTGGCACGATCGGGCGGGTGCGCCCGGTCGAGATCGCCTGCGACGAATCGGGTTCGGAGGGCGAGAACCTGCTCGGCGGCGAGACGGACGTCTTCGCCCACGCGGGCGTCCGGATGTCCTGGCCCGAGGCGACGGCCTGCGTGCGGGAGATCCGCGCCCGGATCGGCTCGCCCGCCGAGGAGTACAAGGCCAACCACCTGCTGCGGGCCAAGCACCGGGCGGTCCTCGAATGGCTGCTCGCCCCGGACGGCCCGCTCGCCGACCGCGGGCACGTCCACCTGACCGGCAAGACGTTCTTCGCGGTGCGGGCGGCGGTCACCCTGCTGGCCGGCGACGGCACGGACGCGATGGCCCGCACCCTCCACCGCGCCGGCCCGGCGGAATTCGGCGCCGCGCGCTGGGAGTTCTTCCTGACGGCGTTCGTCAGCGCGCTGCGGCTGAAGCCCCGGCGTGGCGTGACGACGTCACCGGCGGAGTTCTTCGCGCTGGTCGACGAGCTCGCGCGCGTGCCGGGCGAAGCCGGCGAGATCGTCGCCCGCTTCCGCGGCGGCGCCGAGCGCGTGGCCGCCTACCGGGCGCGGCTGGCGACCGACCCGGGCCTGGTCCCGGTGCTGGACCCGCTGGTGCCGGCGGTGATCCACACGGTCCGCCACTGGAGTGCCGGCGGCACGCCGGTCGAGCTGGTCCACGACGAGCAGCTGGCGCTGACCGCCGAGCGGATCCTGCAGCTCAAGGCGACCCTCGGACCCCGGCTGGCGGGCGTCCGGTTCGTCGATTCCCGAGCCGACGCACGGGTCCAGGTGGCCGACTTCCTGGCGGGCGTGGCCCGCCGCATCGCCTCCGACGAGCTCAACGGCCGCGGGGACGCCCGGTTGACCACGCTGCTGCGGTCCTTCGTGGACGCCGGCTCGGTCTGGGCCGAGCCGATGGGGTGACCTCGGAAGGTGGTGGGACAGAACGCATTCGCCGCTGTCCCACCACTGGTCACCGAATCCGCGCTCTACGCAAGAGCGCTTCCCAGCGCGAAGGTGAACACTTCAGGATTCCAGTAGCCGGTCTGAAGGAATACGGCGGCTACAGCGAAAAGTGCCAGCGCAAAGCCGGCGACGAGCTTCAATTTCCGCGACATGAAGTGGTCGGTCTCTCTGTGTGGGGATGCGGTAATCGCCGAAGCAATTACGCAAGGTGAACTAACTGCGGTGGCATCACCCTACAGAAGGGTGGTGACGTCTCGAACGGGTGGGGGTGATCTTACTTACCGTGTTGCAGGTGATCACGCTCAAGTCGCAAACCGAACGGTAGTACTATTTCCCGCTTAACCGGTGTTCAAAAGCGGGCCGAGTCGCGGAGGACGTGGTGAGGCCCGCGAGGTCTTCTTCGAGGTGCTGCACGCGTTCGTGGTCGCCCAGGTCGGCATAGATACCGGCTGCCGCTTGCCAGCCTTCTGCGGCCGCGGCGACGAAACCCACCTCTTGCAGCGCATGGGAAAGGACGTGAAGGGCCTCGGCTTCGACCGGCGAATTCCGGGTTCGCGCGGCGAGCCGCACGGCCTGTCGTGCGTAGCCGATCGCCGCCGCGTGCTGGGCCTGCCGGTAGTGGACGGTGGCCAGGACGCAACACGCTCGGGGGGCGACTTCCAGGTCGTGGATTCGTTGGACGATGGTCAATGAGTGCAGGCCGTGCCGCTGTGCGTCTTCGTACCGGTGCTGTTCGGTCGAAACGGCCGCGATCTCGGCCAGGGTTTCGGCCTGGCCGTGGTGGTTGCCGATGCCTTCCCGGAGGCTCAATGCCTCGCGGTAGAGGGCCAGCGCCTCCTCGTGACGACCGCGCCGGTGCAGGGTTCCGGCGAGCCGGTGCAGCGTGGCGGACTCGGCCCCCGGGTCGGCGGTCGCGGCGAGCTGGTCCAGTGCGCGCCGGTACAGCTCTTCGGCGGCGTCCAGGTTGCCGACGCCGGCTTCGTACGTCCCCAGGTGTGACAACGAGATGGCGATCCCCATCGGGCTCTGCGTCTGCTGGGCGATGGCGGCCGCCAGGTGGAATTCCTGCAATGCCGAATCATGTTCGCCCAGTGCGAAGAATATCAGGCCACGATCCGCGCGGGTGGCCCCTTCTGATTCGAGGTCGTGCACTGCCTGTGCGGAAGACACCGCCACGCCGTAGGTATCCCGGAGTGTTCGATAAAAACCGTAGCGACGGTAGAGACCGTAGAAATTGTGGGGAATTCTCCAGGCGAATTCATGGTATCCGCGTTCCGCCGACCAGGGTACCAACCTGGCGAAGGTGGATCGCTCACTCAGGAGAAAATTCGCCGCGTCTTCTTCCGAGGTGAACTCCCGCACGGGTATTCCGCTCAGTGGTGGTGGCATCGGTACCGGCGGCCGGAACGGGAAAAGCACCCGGTTGGCGTCGAAGCTGGCGGTCAGATAATACGCGAGCAGGCGGCGCTCGGCTTCTTCCCGTCCGTCGGCTCGCTCGGCGAGTTCGCGGGCGAAGGCCCGGAGCAGGTCGTGGACGCGGTAGCGGTCGCGGGAACCCGTGTGGGTGAGGAAATGAGTGCTGACGAGCACGTCGAGGGCGCGCTGGACCTCCTTGGCCGGCAAGCCGGCCAGCGCGGCCGCGGCGTGCAGGGTCAGTTCCGGCGCCGGGGAAAGCCCGATCAGCCGGAACAGATTCCGCGCTGCCGGCGCGAGGGCGTGGTAGGTGACCGAGAGAGCGGCTCGCACGTTCGCGGGCGGATCGTCCCCGTCGTCGCCGATGTCGAGCAGCCGGCTCTCGTCCCGCAGCTCGTCGGCGAACTCGGTCAGTGCGGTGCCGCGGCGGTTTTCGATGTGGTGAGCGACCAGCTGGAGCGCGAGGGGAATTCCGCCGCACAGCGCGGTGATCCGCGCGAGCGCCGCCGGTTCGGCGGCGGCCCGGTCGCCGATGCGCCCGCTCAGGAGCCGGACGGCGTGCGCGTCGTCGAGCAAGGTCATCGAGCAGCGCCGGGCCCCGTGCCGGCTGGTCAGCACGGTGAGGCCCTGGCGGCTGGTCACGAGGACCAGGCACGGGGAGAGCGTGGTCAGCAGCGGCAGCACGTGCGCCGAATTCACGGCGTTGTCGAGCACGACCAGGGTCCGGTTCGCCGCAAGGACTTCGCGGAGTTTCGCCTCCCGCCGCGTGCGGGTGCCGAGCCGGGCGATGGGCAGGTCGTACGCGTCGAGGAGCCCGTCGACCACGTCGCCGGGCGACACCGGGCGCTCGCCGTCGAAGCCGTGCAGGTCCAGGTACAACGCGGTGTCGGCCAGCCGGCCGTACTGCTGGTGTGCCCAGTGCACCGCGAGTGCGGTCTTTCCGATGCCCGCCAGGCCGTCCAGGACGATCACGCCGGGGCGGAACCGGCCCTCGGCGGTGTGCGCCAAGCCGTCGAGCGTCTTCAGCAGGTCGTCGTGGCCGACGAAATCCGCGGGCGCCGGCGGCAGCAGTGACCGCCGCCGGGGCGCGAAGTCCGGCAGCAGGCTGCGTGGCCGGGCCTGGTCGGACGGCGGCCGCGGGCGGGGGAGCGAGGCCAGCCGCTCGGCCGCGGTGCGGGCGCCCGGCGCGGTTCGCCTGCCCGGCCCGGTTTTCGAGATCAAGGTGTCGTAGTACTTGAGCAGGTCGGCCGCGGCGGCGTGGTCGCCCTCGGCCTGGAGCAGCTTTCGCACGGCCACGTGGTAGGCGCCCATGTCGTCGGTCCGGTCGAGTTCGTGCAGCGTCTGCAGGCGGCGCCGGGCCAGCCCGAGGTCGGTCCGGTGCTCGCGCTGGAGCTCGTCGAGCTTCCGCAGCGCGGTGTCGAACCGTTCGAGGGCGATCAGCTCGCCCAGCAGCAGCTGGTTCGCCGGCAGCCAGGCGTTGTGCACCGCCGCATGGCGCCAGGTTCGGGCCGGCTGCGAGGTCAGGTCCGCGAGCGGCGGCCCCTGCCAGAGCGCCAGCGCGGCCGTGGCCACCTCGCAGGCGGCCTCGTGCTCGTGGGCCCTGCTGTGGCGCCGAGCCGTTTCGATCAGCTTTTCGAAGGCGAAATAGTCGATTGTGGACCGTTCGGCCTCGAGGTGCAGCGCGCCGTCGATCGTGCGGAGGGTGGCGGGAAGGGCTGCTTCGCGGATCGCCTTGCCGATGCGCCCGGAGTAGGTGCGGAACGTGGAAACCGGGTCGTTCGGCTCCGGCTCGTCGACCGACCAGACCCACTCCGCCAGGGTGGCCATCCCCATGCGCACCTTCGGATTCGTGAGCAACGCGGCCAGCACCCTGCGGAGCTTGAGCGAGCCCCAGTCGGTGGTCAACTGACCGTGCATTCGCATGGTAGTCTGCCCGAGAATTCCGAATGCGATCTCCATCCCGCCAGCTTTCCCCCCTCCTGTGGGATCGCTGATCCTCCTCGCCGATTTCGAGTTTCCCATTCGCTCGCGCCCGCGCCACCGCTCTGACCTGTGCTGACATTGATTTGTCACGTTCGATCCGGCCGTGTTGCGGGTTTGACCGTGCCTCCGGCATGTCGTTGACAGCGGCGGGTTCCATGCTTCCGGTGTCCGGTCGAGCATCGGCCGGGCGGGGCGCAGATGCCGGAAAGGAGCACGAATTCATGATCGAATTCATCGAACCGGAGCGGGAAACGACCTTCAGCCACCCCACCCAGAACAGCTAGCGACGCCGAGGAGGAAATGGCCGTGCAGCGACCCGTGATCAAACCCGAGCACCTCCCGGTCCGCCACGGCGGCGATCGTGTCCAGATCGGCGGGATCGTGCGCGGAATCGCCGCCGACATCCGCGATCCCGACGGGTGGGTGTGGGCGCTGCTGGAACTGCTCGACGGTTCGCGGACCACGGACCAGGTCGTCGCCGACCTGGTCCGCCTGCACCCGGCGGGGACCGGGGCCGAGGTCCGGGCGGCCATCGGGGACCTGGTGGCGGCCGGGTACGTCGAAGACGCCGGCGAGCCCGACCCCGCCGGGCTGAGCGCCGCCGAACGGGAACGCTACCGGCGGAGCCGGGCGCTCTTCCGGTGGATGGACCGCACCCCGCGCCGGACGAGCTGGGACACGCAGTTGCTGCTGCGCGGGGCGCGGGTCGTCGTCATCGGGATCGGCGGTGTCGGCTGCACCGCCGCCCAGACCCTGGTGGTTTCCGGGGTCGGGCACGTCCACTGCGTCGAACCCGACGTGGTCGAGCTGTCCAACCTCAACCGGCAGATCCTGTACACCGAACGGGACCTCGGCCGCCCCAAGGCCGAGGCCGCGGTCGAGCGGCTGCGTGCGCACAACTCCGAGGTCCGGGTCACCGGAGCGCGGCTGGTCGTCGACGGCCCCGCGGTGCTGCGGACGCTGGCGACCGGGTTCGACGTCGTGCTGCTGGCCGCGGACCAGCCGGCGGAGATCCGCTCTTGGACCAACCAGGCGTGCCTGGCGACCGGGACGGCGTGGGTGCACGGCGGCTACCACGGTCCCCAGGTCGGCTGCGGGCTGTACCGGCCGGGTACCGGTCCGTGCTACGACTGCGCCCGGGCCGCCGAGCGGGAACGGCGCGCCGGGCTGCCGCCGCGGACCTTCCCGGCCGCGGCCGGGAAGGTCCGGTCGCACGCGGCCAACGCGGTGTCGGCCGGCGTCGCGGGGCAGTTGGCCGCGCACGCCGCGCTGAGCTTCGTCACCGGCGCGCCCGCGTTGCGGACCAACTGCGAGTTCGGCTTCAACCTCGTCACCCTGCAGGACAGCTTCGCGTTCGGCCCCGAGTCACCCCGGCCCGACTGCCCGGCCTGCGGCTGACGTCACGCGCCGGACGTCAGGTCCCGGACGCGGGCGCGCAGGGATTCGGCGTGCTCCACGTCGAGGTCGTCGAGGAGCGCGGCGGCTTCCGCGAGGCATTCCGCCGCGCGCGAGCCGTCCCCGGTGCGTTCGAGCGAGGCTGCCGCCGTTTCGAGGGCTTCGGCGAGCAGAGCCTCGGTGCCGGCGAGCGCCCGGTACCGCGCGATGGCCTGCCCGGCGTACTCGATCGCCTGTTCGTGGGCCTGGAGTCCCTGCAGCGCAATGGCCATGTCGCACAGGGCATAGGCTTCGCCGACGCGGTCCGCGGTCTCGCGGCGCACCGCGAGTTCTCGTTCGGCGTGCGCCCGGGCCTGCTCGAACTCACCCAGCCGGACGCTGATCCGGCTGAGGTTGCACTCCACGACGGCTTCCGGCCGCCCGCCGCCCGCCTGCCGGGCGAGGGGCAGTGCCCGGAGGTAGTAGTCCCGCGCCTCGGCGTACCGCTGCTGCCGGAAGCGGATCTGCCCCAGGCCGGCCAGGGCCATCTCGTGCCGGACGGCGTCGCCGAGGTCGCGGGCCAGGACGAGCTGACGGCCGAAGTCGGCTTCCGCCTCGTCCCAGCGCCCCAGGTCCGCGAACGTGTCACCCCGGAAGCCGAGCAGGAGCGCCTCGGCGGCTTGGTCACCGGCGGCTCTCGCGGCCTCGACGCCGAGCGTTTCGGCCTCGAGGCGCACCGACCAGAGGGCGCGGTCCCGGAGGCTGAGGAACCTCGCGGCCGCCGCCAGCACGACGGCGGTGGGCTCCTCGGTGGCCGACCGCAGGACCGCGAGCAGGTTCGCCTGCTCGGTGTTCAGCCACGCGAGGGCCTGGGCGCGGTCGGCGAGCGGCAGGTCCGGGCCCACCGGCGGCAGTTCGACGGCCGGGGCCTCGAGACCGGGGAAGACGAGCCGGTCGGCCGCCTGCGCGGTGCGCGCGTACCAGGCGGACAGCCGGGACGCGGTCTCGCGCCGGCCGTCCGGGGTGTCGTCGCGCTCGGCGCGATGCGCCGCGTAGGCGTGCAGGAGGTCGTGGAACCGGTAGCGCCGGGCCCCGACGGACTCGATCAGGTGCACGTCGGCCAGCGCCTCCAGCAGCCGGTACGCCGTGGCGTCGTCGATCCCGGCCACCGCGGCGGCGGCGGGCACCCCGAACTCGGCGCCGGGATGCAGGCCGAGCCGGCGGAACAGGCCGGCGTGTTCGGCCGAGAGCCGCGTGTACGACCAGTCGAACACGCTTCGCACGGCACTGCGCTCGTCTTCGCTGCTGCTCAACACGTCCAACCTGTCCCGGCCGCCGGCGATGTCGGCCACGACCTCGGCGACGCTGGTGTGGCGGCGGGTGGCGATGCGGGTGGCGGCGATCCGCAGCGCCAGGGGCAGCCGCGCGCACACCTCGACGAGGTCGGCGACGGCGTCGGGCTCGGCGGCGATCCGCGCGGGCCCGAGGATCCGCCGGAGCAGCACGTGGGCTTCGTCCGGGCTGAACAGCTCGAGGGTGACCTGGCTGGCGGCTTCGGCGACGAGCAACCCGGTCAGGCTGGCCCGGCTGGTGACCAGCACGACACAGCCGGGGGAGCCCGGCAGCAGCGGCCGGACCTGTTCGGCGGTGCCGGCGTTGTCCAGCAGGATCAGCACCCGGCGGCCGGCGAGCACCGAGCGGTACATGCTCACCTGGGCCTCCAGCCCAGCCGGGATCCGGTCCTCGTCGACGCCCAGCACCCGGAGGAACGAGGCGAGCACGAGATCCGGGCGCACCGGCGCGCTCGGGCCGTAACCGCGCAGGTCGGCGAACAGCGTGCCGTCGGCGAAGCGGTGTTCCACCCGGTGCGCCCACTGCACGGCCAGCGCCGTCTTCCCGACCCCGGCGGTGCCGTCCAGTGCCGAGATCACCGTGGCGGCCGGGCGGCTGTCGTCCCGGTCGAGCAGGAGGCCGTCCAGCCGGGCGAGCTGCTCGGCCCGGCCGGCGAAGTCGCGCACCGCCGGCGGCAGCTGGCGGGGCACCGGGAGTTCCTGCCGCTGCGCGGGCGGCAGGACGACCTGCCGGATCGTGCCCGCTTGGACGACGGAACCCACCACGGTGCCCGCTACCTCGTTGGACACCGGTCTCGTGCCGTGCTCGTGCTCCGGTTCGTCGACCATCGCATCCCAGCCCGCAGCTCGACAGCAGAACTTCCGGTGTACCGCAGGGGCCGCGAGCCGGGGAAGCTGAATGTGACACGGTCAACGCGTACTGTCACCGGAATGGCCAAGCTGTCCGCAACCCAGGACAGAGTTCTCTGACTATGGTCAGAGAATGGACTCAGGCCTGGTCGACGGCGTCCGGCGGTTCAACCGGACGGTCACCCAGCGGATCGGTGCGCTCGACGACGCCTTCCTCGCCCGGGCCCGGCCGCTCGGCCAAGCGCGGGTGCTGTGGGAGATCGGTGCGGCCGGGCGGGACGTCCACGAGCTGCGGGCACGGCTCGACCTCGACTCCGGCTACCTCAGCCGGCTGCTGCGCGGCCTGGAGCGCGACGGGCTGGTGCGGGTCGAGCCCAGCCGGGACGACGGCCGGGTGCGGACCGCGGTGCTCACCGAGGCCGGGCTGGCCGAACGGGCCACCCTCGACCGGCTTTCCGACGACGCGGCCGCCGCTCTCCTGGCGCCGCTGTCCGGTGGGCAGCGCACCCGGCTCGTCGCCGCCATGGCCGAGGTGGAACGGCTGCTGACGGCGTCGGCGGTCGAGGTCGCCCCCACACCGCCCGGGCACGCCGATGCCCGCCGCTGCCTACGCTCCTACTTCGCCGAGCTGGCCGGGCGGTTCGACGACGGCTTCGACCCGGCGCGCAGCATTTCCGCGGCCGACGCCGAAATGACCCCGCCGGCCGGGGTGCTGCTGGTCGCCGAACTGCACGGCGAACCCGTGGGCTGCGGCGCGCTCAAGCTCCCCGCCGGTTCGCCCGCCGAGGTCAAGCGGATGTGGGTCGCGCCGTCCGTGCGTGGTCTCGGGCTGGGGCGCCGCCTGCTGGCCGAGCTGGAGGCGTACGCCTTCGACGCCGGTGTCCGCACGCTGCGGCTGGAGACGAACCGCGCGCTCGCCGAAGCGATCGGGCTGTACCGCGCCGCCGGGTTCCGGGAGGTCGCGCCGTTCAACGACGAGCACTACGCCGATCACTGGTTCGAGAAGACCCTCACCGGCCCACGTACGCTGGCGTAGTGCGGACCCGGCCCACCCTCTCCTGGACGTCGGCGGACGCGCCGCTGCCGCGGACGTCCAGCCTCGACGAGCTGACGGCTGTCGTCGCGCGCGGGCGGGTGGCCGTGCTCAGCGGGGCCGGGCTGTCCACCGAGTCCGGGATCCCGGACTACCGCGGGGAAAGCGGCAGCCTGCGCCGGCACACGCCGATGACCTACGACGAGTTCGTCACCAGCGCCGAAGGGCGGCAGCGGTACTGGGCGCGCAGCCACCTCGGCTGGCGCACGATCGCCCGCGCCCACCCCAACGACGGCCACCGCGCGGTGACGGCGCTGCGCGAAGGCGGGTACGTCGGCGGCGTCATCACGCAGAACGTCGACGGCCTGCACCAGGCGGCCGGCACCGCGGACGCCGTGGAGCTGCACGGCAGCCTGGACCGCGTCATCTGCCTGGACTGCCGCCGCACCAGCCCGCGCGCGGAGCTGGACCGCCGGCTGCGCGCGGCCAACCCCGGCTTCACCGGCGCGGCCACCCGCATCAACCCGGACGGCGACGTCGAGCTGCCCGCCGACGTGGTCCGCGGCTTCCGGCCGGTCCCGTGCGAGGCCTGCGAAGGCGTCCTCAAGCCGGACGTCGTGTTCTTCGGCGAGAACGTGCCGCGGCCCCGGGTCGAGCAGTGCTACGGGCTGGTCGACGCCGCCGAGGCGCTGCTGGTGCTCGGCTCGTCCCTGACGGTGATGTCCGGCCTCCGCTTCGTCCGCCACGCGGCAAAGGCGGGCAAGCCGGTGGTGATCGTCAACCGCGGCGAAACCCGCGGCGACCGCTACGCCTCGGTGCGCGTCGACCGGCCGCTGGGGCCTGCGCTGACCGAGCTGGTCGGCCGCCTCGGTGAGGAGCGCGGCCGGACCGCGTGAGCGGCGCGGCGGCTTGGACGAGCCGGTCCGGGCGGGTGGGGGGAACCCGGCCGGACCGGCTCTGGCGACGGACCTCCACAGCCGGTCGTCGCCTGCAAGACGCGGCGGCCGCCCCGGTCGTTACAGTGCCGATGGTTACCGATCCGACCACAGCCACGGCCGAATGGCTTCGTAGCAGCGGTTACGTGCCGCGTGGGGGGCCTACTTTTGGCCGGATCGGTACCGGGGCTGCAACCCGTTCCACGACCAGCGGGGCACGGCGAGCCCCGCGGGGACCTCGGCGGGTGGGCCGGGGTAGGTGAGCACCTCGGCCACCGCCCACTCCATGTACGCCCGCAGCGCGGCGCGGAACTCCGGGTCGGCCGGCAGCCCGGCGTCGTCCGCGGCCCGCACGAAGCAGGCGACGAACCGGCGGCCGAGGTCGCTCATGTCGCCGTTGCCCGCGTGCATCCGCAGCATCGCCGAGTGGTCGCTGCACTCGCGCGAGAACCGGGGCGGCCCGCCCATCACCTCGGCCCAGTACCAGGCGAGCCGCTCGACGTGCCGCGGGTGCTGATCCTGCTTCGAGAACGGGTGGTTCAGCTCCGGGTCGGCCAGGCAGCGCTCGTGGTGGGCGGCGGCCAGCGCGCGGAACGCGGGGTCGCAGCCGGCGAATTCGTACAACGTCGGACGCACCCGCCGAGCCTGGCACGCCGGGGCGCCACAAGCTAGCGCGCGCCGGCGGCCGCGCGCTCCACCGTCGGGGAGAAGCCGCCGAACGCGTCGACCGCCCGCCGGACGTCCTCGGCGACCAGGTCGTGGTTCAGCGCGCCGGCGGCGGCCGCGCCCTGGGCCGCGGCGATGATCACGGTCGCCCGCGCGTCGACGACGTTCCCCGCGGCCCACACACCGGGCACGCCGGTCTTCCCGGACGGGTCGACGTCGCCTTCGACGTATCCGAGGTCGCGCAGCAGCTCGTCGTGCGGGACGGTCCGGGTGCGGAGGAACAGCGCCGTCCGCGGCACGAACCGGGCCCCGAGCTCGACGCCGGTGAGGCGGCCGTCTTCACGCCGGACCGCGGTCACCAGGCCCTCGACGACGCGGATCCCGCGCGCGTCGAGCCGCTCACGGTCCTCTTCGGACACCGGAACGGTGTGCGCGAAGTACACGACGTCCGGCGACCACTGGCGCACCAGCAGCGCGTGCTCGACGCTCGCCGGCTCGGTGCCGAGGACGCCGAGGGGCTGGTCGCGGACTTCGTAACCGTGGCAGTAGGGGCAGGTCACCGCGTCGGTACCCCAGCTCTCCCGCAGGCCCGGGAGGTCCGGCAGGTCGTCGTGGACGCCGGTGGCGACCAGGACGCGCCGGGCGGTCAGCTCCCGGCCACCCGCCAGCCGGGCGGTGAAGCCCGGATCGAGCCGGGCCACCCGGTCTTCGACGAGCTCCACGCCGTAGCCGCGGAGTTCGCCGCGGCCGATTTCCAGGAGTTCGGACGGCGGCAGGCCGTCGCGGGAGAGGAAGCCGTGCATGTGCGACGCCGGCGCGTTGCGCGGGGCGCCCGCGTCGACGACCGCGACGCGCCGCCGCGCCCGGCCCAGCATCAGGGCCGCGCTGAGTCCCGCGGCGCCGCCACCCACCACCAGTACGTCGAAGCTGTTGTTTTCGCTCATGCCGCCACCATGACCCCGGCTTCGCGAATCCGACAACTAATGTTGCCGTTTCCGGGACAAGCGGGTTTCCTGGGGGCATGACGGACGCGATCACCCAGGCCCTCGCCGAGGTCGGCCCCCGCCTGAAGCGGGTGCGCACACAGCGGCGGGTCACGCTCGCCGACCTGTCGGCGGCGACGGGCATTTCGAAGAGCACGCTGTCCCGGCTGGAGTCCGGCCAGCGCAAACCGAGCCTGGAACTGCTGCTGCCGATCGCCCAGGCCCACCAGGTGCCGCTCGACGAGCTGGTGGGCGCGCCGGAGGTCGGCGACCCCCGGGTCCGGCTGACCGCGCGCCGCATCCCGCGCCACAACGGCGCGGCGATGACGGTGCTGCCGCTGACCCGCCAGCCGGGCGCGCCCCAGGCGTTCAAGATGATCCTGGAACCGGAGACCGGCGAACCCGATCCCCAGGTCCACGAGGGGTACGAGTGGCTGTACGTCCTGTCGGGCCGCTTGCGCCTGATCCTGGCGGACCGGGACCTGACGCTGGGTCCGGGCGAGGCGGCGGAGTTCGACACGCGCCTCCCGCACTGGTTCGGCGCGGTCGACGGCCGGCCGGCGGAGATCCTCAGCCTGTTCGGGAAGCAGGGGGAGCGGCTGCACCTGCGCGCGAAGTCTCGTTAGCCCAGTTCGCGTTGCATCAGGATGGTGTCGAGCCAGCGGTCGTGCTTGAAGCCGACGCGCCGCAGCACACCGGCGTCGGTGAACCCGGCCGCTCGGTGCAGGTTTCGCGACGCGGGGTTGCCGGAGTCGACGATGACCGCGATCGCCTGCTGGGCCCCGGCTTTCTCGCACCGCTTCAGCAGCTCGTCGAGCAGCCGTCGCCCGTGACCGCGGCCGGCGGCCTGCGGCGCGAGGTAGATCGTCGTCTCCACCGAGAACCGGTATGCCGGCTTCGGCCGCCACGGCGCGGCCAGCGCGTAGCCGAGGATTTCGCCGTCTTCGGCGAGCACGAGGAACGGCCACGTGCTCTCGCGGATCTTCGCGCGCCACTGGTCCGCGGTGGGCGGCGTGGTCTCGAAGGTGAAGACGGAGTCGGTGACGTACGGCGCGAAGACGGCGGCAATGCCTTCGGCGTCGGCCTCCGTCGCTTCCGCTATAGTGGACATAGTCGCTATTATAGAGGAATGATTGATCCGGTGTCGCTCGGCCGTCACCTTCACGACCTGCGCACGGGCCGCGGGCTGTCGTTGAACGCCCTGGCAGTGGCGGCGGGCGTCAGCGTCAGCATGCTGTCGGCCATCGAGCGCGGCGAGAAGACGCCGACGGTCGTGGTGCTGTCCCGGATCGCCGACGGCCTCGGGCTGCCGGTGTCCCGGCTGCTGGCCGGCCTGGAGAGCGACCGGGTGATCGTCCGCCGCGCGGCGGAGCAGGACCACGTCGCCGAGCCCGGCGGCTGGCACCGCACGGTGCTGACGCCGGTCGTTCCCGGCGTCAACTTCGAATGGATCCGCACCACGCTGCCGCCGGGGTGCGACGCGGGTGCTTTTCCGGCGTACGCACCGGGTTCCCACGAGTTCGTCGCCGTCGAATCGGGCGAGCTGTGCCTGGGCGTCGGCGACGCGGAGTACGTCCTGGCGGCGGGGGATTCGGTGTACTTTCCCGCCGACGCAACGCATTCCTACGCGAACCGCACCGGAAACCCTTGTGTGTACTCCGTTGCGGCGTTGATCATGCGGTCCCGCTCGGCGGGGTGAGGCCGAGCGACGAGATCAGCCGCGTGATCTCGTTGCGGTACAGCTTGGCGGGGTTGGTGGTCTGGGCGCGCAGGTGGCCGAGGACCTCGAGGGAGACCAGCCCGTGCAGGTGCCCCCAGATCCGCAGGGCGGGCTGGTCGACGAAGCCGAGCTGCCGCGGTTCGTCCAGCGCCGGTTCACCGTCGGCTACCGGGAAATCGAGGTGACACGGCCACGACGGTCGTGTCACCCTTCCGGTCATGTTCCCCGTGTCCGACAGCGCGACGCTCGCAGGCCTGTCCCTGCCGAGCGCCCTGTCGGCACGGCTTTCCGCCCTGCTGACCGGCGCTCGAAGCTGACCCTTCCCCGATTTCCCCCGCCCTGGGCGCGAAACCGCCGGGGGAGGGTCGACACGCTCCGCCCGGTTTCGCGCATTCTTCTTCCAGCGCAGGGAAAAGCCATGACCAAGCAGCAGTACGTGCGGACCAAGCCGCACCTGAACATCGGCACGATGGGCCACGTCGACCACGGCAAGACCACGCTCACCGCCGCCATCACCAAGGTGCTCGCCGAACAGGGCGGGACCAACCGCTACGTCGCCTTCGACCGCATCGACCGCGCGCCGGAGGAGATCGAGCGCGGCATCACCATCAACATCGCGCACGTCGAGTACGAGACGCCGACCCGGCACTACGCGCACGTCGACATGCCGGGGCACGCCGACTACGTCAAGAACATGATCACCGGCGCGGCCCAGCTGGACGGCGCCGTGCTCGTGGTCTCGGCGCAGGACGGCGCGATGCCGCAGACGCGCGAGCACGTCGTCCTGGCGCGCCGGATCGGGGTCGAGCACCTCGTGGTGGCGCTCAACAAGGCCGACCTCGCCGACGACGAGGAGCTGCTCGACCTGGTCGAGCTCGAGGTGCGCGAGCTGCTGACCCGCTACGGGTTCGACGGCGACGCCGTGCCCGTGGTCCGGGTGTCCGGGCTGCGCGCGCTCGACGGCGACCCGCGGTGGACGCAGCGGATCCTCGACCTGCTCGCCGCCGTCGACGAGCACGTGCCGATCCCGCCGCGGCGGCTCGACCTGCCGTTCCTGATGCCGATCGAGAACGTCCTCACCATCACCGGCCGCGGCACCGTCGTGACCGGTGCGGTGGAGCAGGGCACCCTCGCCGTCGGCGACGCGGTCGAGGTGATCGGGCTCGGCCCGGCGGTGGCCAGCGTGGCCACCGGGCTCGAGACGTTCGGCAAGCCGATGGACCGCGCCGAGGCGGGTGACAACGCCGCAGTGCTGCTGCGCGGGGTGAAGCGCGGCGAAGTCCGGCGCGGCCAGGTGGTCTGCCTGCCCGGCAGCGTCCGGCCGCACCGGCGGTTCCGCGCGGACGTCCACGTGCTGTCGGCCGCCGAGGGTGGCAGGCGGACGCCGTTCGCGGCGAACTACCGGCCGCAGTTCCACTTCCGCACCAGTGACGTCGTCGGGGTGGTCGCCCTCGCCGAGGGCGTCACGGTCGTCCGGCCGGGCGACGCGGCGGAGCTGACGGTGGAGCTGGGGCAGCCGGTCGCGATGAGCCCTGGCCTCGGGTTCGCCATGCGCGAAGGCCGGCTGACGGTCGCCGCGGGCACCGTGCGCGAAGTGCTGGACTGAAGATCGGGCTCGTCCCCGCCTGCGGGCGGGGACGAGCTTGACTCATCCGATCTTTTGCTCTTAGCTGAAGGACGCATTCCCGATCCGCCGTCGGAAGCACCTTGCTGGGCTTCCGCCGTGGCGAGAAAGGGAGTTGAAGTGGGAAGAGCGTTGAGCCGCCGCCGGGTCGTTGCTTGGGGAGCCGCGGGTGCGGCCGGTGCCGCCCTGCCATTGGTCGGATCTCCGGCGGCCGGAGCCGAGGAATTCGGGAGCCCGTCGGGCCGCTTCTTCGACGTCACGAAGTTCGGCGCGAAAGGCGACGGGCGCACGATCGACACCGCCGCGATCAACCGCGCGATCGACGCGGCCGCGACCCGCGGCGGCACCGTGTACTTCCCGGCCGGGACGTACGCGAGCTATTCGATCCACCTCAAGAGCAACATCGCGCTGTACCTCGGCGCCAACGCGACGATCCTGGCCGCCGCGCCGGCCGGCGGCCAGGGCTACGACCCCGCCGAACCTGGCGCCGGCAACCCGTACCAGGACTTCGGGCACAGCCACTGGCACAACAGCCTGATCTGGGGCGAGAACCTCGAGAACGTCACCATCGAAGGGCCCGGCAAGATCGACGGCAAGGGCCTGGTCGCCGGCGGCAGCGCGGAATCCGCGCCGCTCAACGGGAACAAGGCGATCGCGCTCAAGCTGTGCCGCAACATCGCGATCCGCGACATCACCATCGTCAACGGCGGGCACTTCGGCATCCTTCCCACCGGCGTCGACAACTTCCGCATCGACGGCCTGGTGATCGACACCAACCGCGACGGCATCAACATCGACTGCTGCAAGAACGTCCGCATCGCCAACACGACGGTGAACTCGCCGAACGACGACGCCATCGTCCTCAAGAGCTCGTATGCCCTGAACCAGGTGCGCGACACCGAAAACGTCACCATCGACAACTGCTTCGTCAGCGGCTACGACCTCGGCACCCTCGTCGGCGGCACGTTCAAGACGGCGGCGTCGTACGGCCGCACCGGCCGCGTCAAGTTCGGCACCGAGTCCAACGGCGGTTTCCGCAACATCGCGATTTCCAACGTGGTCTTCGAGCATTGCCGGGGCCTGGCCCTGGAAACGGTCGACGGCGGGTGGCTGGAGGACGTCACGATCAGCAACCTGACCATGCGCAACGTCCAGATGCCGCTGTTCCTGCGGCTGGGGGCGCGGATGCGCGGGCCGGCGGGCATCCCGGTCGGGTTCCTGCGCCGGGTCAGCATCAGCGACGTCACGACGATCGACGCGGACCCGCGCTACCCGTCGTGCTTCTCCGGCATCCCGGGCCACCCCGTCGAGGACGTCAAGCTGAGCAACATCCGCCACCACCTGGCAGGAGGCCTGACGCCGGGCGACGCGGTGCAGAACCCGCCGGAGCTGGAAACCGCGTACCCCGAGCCGTCGATGTTCGGAACCCTGCCGGCGTACGGCTTCTTCGTCCGCCACGCCCGGGGCATCAGCTGGGACAACGTGGATGTCCGGTTCGGCAAGCCCGACACCCGCCCGGCGTTCGTCCTGCGGGACGTGGCCGACGCCGACGTGCACCACTGCCGGGCCGACCAGGCGGCGGGCACGCCGACGTTCGTCCTCGACGCGGTGGACGACTTCCGGGTGAGCGTGGGCCGCCCGGTGCCGGAGGCCCGGGTGGACCACGCGGATCACCAGGAGCTGTAACGACTTCCGGCCGGGTCCCGGCGCCGCCGCGGGGCCCGGCCGGTCAGCGGCCGCGCAGCTTCGGCCGGACCAGGCCGACCGCGGACATGACGATCAGGGCCACCGCCGCCACCGCGGCGATCACCGTCAGCACGGGTGCCCGGCTGTCCGTGCCGGTCAGGCTGAGAATGCTCGACACGAGCAGAACCGCCCCTACGGCCAGGAAGAGCCAGCACAGCGCAGCCGTTTCCGGGATGAAGTGCCAACGCCGTTCGGCCATCGCAACCTCCTCGATCGGGTGTGTCCCGGAATTTCCCCGATCGGGAGTCGATCAAACCGGCGGACGTCCGAGGTGACCCCGCGCGGCGATCAAGTCGCCGCATTCCTGCTGGCTTCCGTGAAGTGCCGGCGTCGCCGCGGGGACCCGGTCGGTCAGGTTGCGATCCAGCGACGATGCCCGGACCGCGGTAACCGGCACGGCCTCCGCGACGACTGCATCACGGTCCGGTTGTTCGAAGTCGCCGAGGAAGCGCACATGAAGACATGGTGGTTGGGGATGCTGCTCGCCGTAGGTGTGGCGACAGCGGCATGCGGCACGTCCCCGCCGGCCCTGCAGGTGCCCGCTTCGCCCCACACGACCGAACCGGTGCTCACCATTGAGCCGACGCCTGTCCTGACAGTCACCACGACACCCGTTTCCAGCGTCCCGTCGACGACATCGGCGCAGGCGCCGGCCGGCACGACCAAGGCGCCAGTGCGCAAGACGCCGGCCCGGAAGCCACCTCGGTACGGGTACGAGTGCCGAGACGGCGATGAACTGAAGTACGACATCTGCGCCAGCCACAAGGCCTGGGTCGACGGGCAGCGCGAATTCGCCGATTGCCTGTCTGGCGGCGGCACCTGGGACGAGGTGACCCAGCGCTGCGTTCGCCCCTGAACGCGGCGCCGGCCGCGCTCGCCGCTCGGCAGCGACCCGGCACCGGACCGGGCGTTC
Source organism: Amycolatopsis sp. NPDC005003 (assembly GCF_053600695.1). Classification (NCBI taxonomy): domain Bacteria; kingdom Bacillati; phylum Actinomycetota; class Actinomycetes; order Pseudonocardiales; family Pseudonocardiaceae; genus Amycolatopsis; species Amycolatopsis sp. NPDC005003. The sequence continues at coordinate 99,191 of NZ_JBSGAI010000012.1, forward strand.
CGGTGAACGGAACGTCTGACTGTCTTCGGCCGTGGGCCCGGTGCGACCGTCGGGGCATGGCTCCCGTGATGGCGGCGATCGTCGGCCCTGGCAACATCGGCACCGATTTGCTGGCGAAGCTGCGACGCAGTGAAGTGATCGAAGTCGGCTACGTCGTCGGCGTGGTCGAGTCGGACGGCCTCGAGCGGGCCCGTGCGCAGGGGATCGCGGCTTCGGCGGAAGGCGTCGACTGGCTGCTGCGCCAGGACCCCCTGCCGGAACTCGTGTTCGAAGCGACGTCGGCGAAGGCGCACGCCGCCAACGCCCCGCGGTACGAGGAGGCCGGCATCCAGGCGATCGACCTGACCCCGGCGCACCTCGGCCCGATGGTGTGCCCGCCGGTGAACCTCGGCGCGCACCTCGACGCCCCGAACGTCTCGATGATCACCTGCGGCGGTCAGGCCACGATCCCGATGGTGCACGCCGTTTCCCGGGTCACGCCGGTGCCGTACGCCGAGATCGTCGCGTCGGTCGCTTCGCGCGGTGCGGGCCCGGGGACGCGGGCGAACATCGACGAGTTCACCCGCACGACGTCGCAGGCGGTGGCCGAGATCGGCGGTGCCGGGCGCGGCAAGGCGATCATCATCCTCAACCCGGTCGAGCCGCCGATGATCATGCGGGACACGGTGTTCTGCGCGATCCCGCTCGACGCCGACCGCGACGCGATCAGCGCGTCGATCCACGAGATGGTCGGCGAAGTGCGGAAGTACGTGCCGGGCTACACACTGCGGGCGGATCCGCAGTTCGACGACGCGCGCGAAGACTGGGACGGCAACGCGCGGGTCGGCATCTTCCTCGAGGTCCGCGGCAACGGCGACTACCTGCCCGAATACGCCGGGAACCTGGACATCATGACCGCCGCGGCCGCCCGCGTCGGCGAGCTGATGGCGCGCGCGAAGCAGGAGGTGCCCGCATGAGCCGCCCCGAACTGAAGCACGACGTCCGGATCGTCGACACGACGCTGCGCGACGGCAGCCACGCGATGGCCCACCGCTTCACCGAGCAGCAGGTGCGCGACACCGTGCGCGCGCTCGACCGCGCGGGCGTCGAGGTGATCGAGGTGACCCACGGCGACGGCCTCGGTGGCTCGTCGTTCACCTACGGTTTCTCGGCCGTCGACGAGCTCAAGCTGATCGCGGCGGCGCGCGAAGAGGCGAAACAGGCGAAGATCGCGGTGCTGCTCGTGCCGGGCATCGGCACGGCGGAGGACCTGCAGCGCGCGTTCGACGCGGGTGCGGAGATGGTCCGGGTGGCGACGCACTGCACCGAAGCCGACGTCTCGCCGCAGCACTTCGGCCTGGCGCGCGAACTGGGCATGGAGACGGCCGGGTTCCTGATGATGGCGCACCGGACGCCGCCGGAGGACCTGGCGAAGCAGGCCCGGATCATGGTGGACGCGGGCTGCCAGGCGGCGTACGTGACGGACTCCGCGGGCGCGTTGCTGATGCACGAGGCCCGCGCCCGGTTCGAAGCGCTGGTCGCCGAGGTCGGCGACACGGCGTGGGTCGGCTACCACGGGCACCAGAACCTTTCGCTCGGCGTCGCGAACTCGGTGCTGGCCTACGAAGCGGGCGTCCGGTACATCGACGGCTCGCTGTGCGCCCTCGGCGCGGGCGCGGGCAACTCGCCCACGGAGGTACTGGCGGCGGTGTTCGACCGCCTGGACATCGACACGGGCCTCGACGTCGGCGCCCTGCTCGACGCGGCGGAGGAGGTCGTCCGCCCGTACCTGCACCGCTGGCCGAAGATGGACCGCAACGCGATCGTCCAGGGCTGGGCGGGCGTGTACTCGAGCTTCCTGCTGCACGCCGAGCGCGCGGCGGAGCGCTACGGCGTCCCGGCGCAGGCGATCCTGCGCCGGTGTGGCGAGCTCGCGCTGGTGGGCGGGCAGGAGGACATGATCATCGACGTGGCGGTGCAGCTGGCCGCGGAGAAGTAGGCAACCGGAAAGCGGTTGCGAGCGTGATGACGCCATGGAACGAATCCGGCTCGCGCTCGCGGTGGTACCGGTAGCGGCCTGTCTCGCCGCCTGCTCGAGTCCGATCACCCCCGCGATCCCGCTGCTCACCACGCCGAAACCGGTCACCTCGGCACCGACGGCGGCGGCCACGACCACCAAGCCGCCGCCGTTCACGCCGCCGGCGTCGCCGGTGAAGGTCACCGCCGCCTGCCCGTTCCTCGGCACGGCGGAGCTGCAGGAGCTCCTGGGGACCAGCGAAGACCTCCTGGCGACCGAGCAGCCGCCCGACGAGACGTACGTGCCGGACACCGAGTTCCAGTGCCGCTACGAGGGCAAGTACGTGCACCCCTGGCTGCTCGACCTGTGGATCATCTCCTCAGCCCGCTCCTACCCGCCCGCGAAGGCGCTGGAGAACTCCAAAAAGGACTGCGGCGGTCCGGTGACGGCGGTGCCCGGGGCCGGCGAGGGCGCTTACTTCTGCGACCTCGCCGGCACCGGCAACGCGGAGATGATCATCACCGGCAAGCACGTCCACGGCCAGAACCGGCTCGCGATCGCCTACCTGGTCAAACACCGCAAGGAGGTCTACGCCCGCCTGGCGGTGCTGCTCGGCGAGCGGATCTGAGCCTGGGCGAACCGGTCGAGCGCGGCGAGCTTCCAGGCGCGTTTGACGTCACTGGCGTCGTGTCCGGACCGGTCGTCGACGAGCAGTTCGGCACCCGGCCACGCCTGGGCCAGCTCCCAGGCCGTCGTCACCGGGCAGCTGAGGTCGAGCCGGCCGTGGATCAGCACGCCGGGGATGCCCGCGAGGCGCCCGGCGTCGCGGATCACCGCGCCCTCTTCGAGCCAGCCCGCGTGCGCGTAGTAGTGCGTGGTGAGCCGGACGAACGCCCGCAGCGCGTCGTCCGGCGGTCCACTGTGGACCTCCGCGGAGGCTCCCGGTTCGAGGGACAGGACCGTTCTTTCCCAGGCGTCCCAAGCCAGGACGGCGTCGTCCCGCCGGTCCGGGTCCGCCATCAGCCCGGCGTAGGCGGCCACGACGTCGTCGTCCCCGGCGAAGTCGCGGAAGCGTTGCCACGCCTCGGGGAAGAAGCGGCCGGCGCCGCGGTACAGCCAGTCGATCTCCGACCGGCGCGTCGTGCTGATCGCGCTGACCACGATTTCCGTCACCCGGTGCGGGAAGCGTTCGGCGTACACGAGCGCGAGCGTCGTGCCCCACGAACCACCCGTCACCAGCCAGCGTTCGATGCCGAGGTGTTCCCGCAGCCGCTCGAGGTCGGCGACGAGGTGGTCCGTGGTGTTGTGCCGCAGCGACGCCGCGGGGTCGGCGGCGTGCGGACGGCTCCGGCCGCAGCCGCGCTGGTCCAGCAGCACGACGCGGTAGCGGGCCGGGTCGAACATCCGCCGCATGCCCGGCGTGCAGCCCTGCCCGGGGCCGCCGTGCAGCACGACCGCCGGCTTGCCGTGCGGGTTCCCGCAGGTCTCCCAGTACACGTGGTGCCCGTCGCCGACGTCGAGCAGCCCGTGGTCGTAGGGCTCGACGGGCGGGTGGAGTCCGCTCACCCGCCCCATCCTGCCCGGCTCTCAGGCGGGCTCGCCGAACCACCCGCGCAGGGCGCCTTCGAGGCCGGCCGTCGTCCCGTCCTCGCGCGCCCAGGCGATGTGCCCGTCCGGCCGGACCAGCACGCCGGTCAGCGACGGCTCGCTGTCGCACTTCGCGGTCAGCACGTTCACGCGCCCGCCCCAGCCGGCCGCCGTCTCGCGCAGGCCGGCGTGGTCGCCGAGGTCGAGCAGCAGGCCCTTGCCGTCGTGGAGGCGTTCGCCGAGCCGGGTGCCGTCGGCGAAGGCGAAGTCGGGCGCGGCGCGGCCGGTGAGGTCGTGCTCGCCCTCGATCGGGTAGCGGTGCAGGACACCGGAGAGCTTCTTCGCGAGGTACGTCGCGCCGTCGCCGGTGTGCAGCAGGTTGTCGACGACCCGGCGCAGCGCCTTCGTCCGCACGTCGCTGCGCATCAGCGCGACCTGCGCCCGGGTCCACTCGAGGACCCACTCGCCGATCGGGTGCCGCTCGGTCGTGTAGGTGTCGAGCAGGCCGTCCGGCGCCCAGCCGTGGATGGTCGCGGCGAGCTTCCAGCCGAGGTTGACGGCGTCGCCGATGCCGAGGTTGAGGCCCTGCCCGCCGAAGGGGGAGTGGACGTGCGCCGCGTCCCCGGCCAGCAGCACGCGGCCCTGGCGGTAGGTGCTCGCCTGGCGTGCGTTGTCGGTGAAGCGCGTGGCGCTGTGGAGCTTCGTCACCCGGACGTCCGCACCGGAGACGCGCCGGAAGCTGTCTTCGACTTCCTGCGCGGTGACCGGCGCGTCCCGGTCCTCGGGCGGTCCGTCGAACTCGACGGTGAGGATCCGCCCGGGCGTCGGCCCGTGGACGTAGAGGCCGCCGGTGCCGTGCTGCCACCCGGCGGGCAGCGCTTCGGCGCCGGTGAGCTCGGTGAGCGCCTGCCGTCCGGTGATGGCGGGATCGGTCCCGGGGAACTCGAAGCCCGCCAGCTTGCGGACCCGGCTGCGGCCCCCGTCGCACCCGACGAGCCAGCCGGCGCGCACGGATTCGCCGTCACCGAGGTGCACGGTGACACCGTCGCCGTCGGCGTCGAACCCGGTGAGCTCGACGCCACGCCGGACCTCGACCCCCAGTTCGGCGGCGCGTCCGGCGAGGATCGCCTCGACGTCCTGCTGCTGGATCACGACCACCCGGGCGGCGGGCCCGACCTCCCGGAAGGCGGGGTCGTCGAAGTCGACCCCGTCGGAGGTGACCATGATCCCGGCGAAGTGCCCGACGGGGACGGCCTTCGGCCCACTCCCGCCGCGTGACTCGAGGAACTTCTGGATCTGCGCGAAGTTCCGCTGCACGACCGCGTCCATGGCGGGCAGCAGCCCCCGCCGGTAGAAGGCTTCGGCCGTGGTCAGGTTGACCGACCCGGCCTTGATCGTCTGGTCCGGCTCGGGCAGCCGTTCGACGACGAGCACGTCCACGCCCGCCAGCCGCAGTTCACAGGCCAGCATCAAGCCGACCGGTCCGCCCCCGGAGATCACCACATCCATGTTCATGGGACCGATGATGCCGCGAAACTTTTACCGAGTCAAACTTTGGGCTCGGTCTATACTCGGCGCATGGCGGACCCCGGACTGCGCGAGCGGAAGAAGCAGGCCACCCGCCTGCTGATCTCCAACGTGGCCACAGGCTTGTTCATCGAGCGCGGCTTCGAGGAGGTGACGGTGGCGGAGATAGCCGAGGCGGCGGGCGTCTCGAAGATGACGGTGTTCAACTACTTCCCCCGCAAGGAGGACTTGTTCCTGGACCGCCACGCGGACCGCCTGGCGGAGCTGACCTCGGTGCTCCGTACTCGTCCGGCCGGGGTGTCACCGTGTGAGGCGTTACGCCGCCACCAGCACTCGCTGTTGGCTTCGGGCCACCCCCTGTCGGGCGCGATCGCGGGCGGCCCGGGGTTCTGGTGGGTGCTGACGTCGAGCCCGGCGCTGATGGCGCGGTGGTACGAGCAGGAGCGGGAGATCGCGGACGCGTTCACCTCGGTGCTGACAGAGGAGACGGGGGAGGCTTTCCGGTCTCGCATGGTGGCGGGCCTGCTGACGACGGCGATCACGACCGTGTTCGCGCACGCGATGGGTCGCATCGTGGCCGGGGACGATGCGGAGGTGGTGCGGCGGGAGCAGGTGGCCGTGATCGATCAGGCGTTTGACCTGGTGGAACACGGCGTGGGCGACTTCCCCGGCTGAGCGTTCTGGAATCCGCGCTGGTGCGCCGCTAGGTTTGACCGCATGTCTGCTCCAAGCCCCGCGTCCGGCCCGCTGAACGACTGATGACCGGACACCGCAACGAAATCAAGGACGGAACTTTTTCCGGGCCGGTGGTGCAGGCGGGCAGCATCGAGCAGCTGAGCATTCACCTCGGTGGCGAGGCTCCGCCACGGCCGCCGCTGACGTCGTGGGACGACCGGCCGGAGCTCACGCCTCAGCTCCGGGACCTGCTGACCGCGCAGCAAGGGGCAACCGAGTCGCTGCCGTACGCGCTGCTCGGCGTCCGGCAGCCGGACCTCGTCGACGTCTACGTGCAGCAGACGATGCGGGCGCAGGCCACCGATCGGTCGCCCGAGCCAGACCGGGGAACAGCGGAACTCGAGCGTCGAACCGGTGAGCCGGGTGAGCGCACCCTCACGATGACCGAGGCGCTCAACCGCGGCGGGCACCTCCTGATCACCGGCGAGCCCGGCGCGGGAAAGTCGACCGTCGGCTACATGTACGTGCAGCAGATCTTGAAGTACTGGCTCGGCGCCGACCGCGGTGGGCCCCCGATTGCCGAGCCGGTGCTGCCGGTGCGGATCCCGGCGCGTGCGCTGGCCGAGAACGCGGCCTGGGGTGAGCTGCTGGCTTCCGGGCTGCAAGCCGTGCTGGGGCAGCGGCTCGACGAGAAGCCCCGGCCCGAATTGCTGGCGCGCCGGGCGCTGGGTGCTCGCTGGCTCGTGTTCATCGACGGCCTGGACGAAATCGTCGAACCGCAGACCCGCGCCCAGGTGATCGCCGCCCTCGCCGACCGCATCCGGCGGAGCATGGACCACCGGCTGGTCATCACCACCCGGCCGCTGCCCCACCACGAACTGCTGCCGCTCGAACGCACCGACATCGACGGCTTCCAGATCCAGCCGTTCAGCCCGGTCGAGCTCGAAGAGTTCGCCCGAGTCTGGTTCCGGGACCAGAACCCGCTCGAGCCGATCAAGCAGGCCGGGCAAGCTGCCGAGTTCGTACGGCAGATCCGGGACAGCAGGCTGCGCGAGCTCGTCCGAAACCCCCTGCAGGCCACCATCGCCGCGATCGCCTACACGCTCGAGCCGGGCCGGCCGCTGCCGAACAGCAGAATCGATCTTTACGGCCGCTTCATGGCCTACCTCCTCGACGAAGGCGCGAGCCGTCGCGACACCTTCGCCGAGCTGCGGCGCGGGGCCCGTGACCACCCGGCCCGGCTGGCCTTGCTGGACTGGCTGCAGGGACAGCGCGTCGATCTCGTCGAGCACCTCGCCGTCCACCGCCTCGAGACCGAGTCGCCGCTGATCGAAGCCGCCCAGGAATGGGTGACTGACCGGCGCGCCGATGTCCCGGACGGGTGGCAGGGAGACCTCCGCGCGGTCTTGACCGGGACCGGTGTTTTCGTGCCCCGCGAGGGCGACCTGGAGTTTCGGCACCACTCCTTCGCCGAGTTTCTCGCGGCCCGGTCCCGGGCCGGCGAGATCCCGGCTGATTTCCCCAACCTGGAGGAGTGGATCGAGCGCGGGCTGAGCGACGCCAAACGCGTCCTCGCGCTCTTCACCTTCGTGCTGTGGGGACGCGAGAACCACGACGTCGGACGCGTCCTGCGTGCGCTCCTCCAAGGCACCGGCGAACGAGTGCTGCTCGCCGGCCGGCTCGTCGGCGAGGGTATCGACGTCGACGACGAGCTCACCGCGGCAGTGGTCGACCGGCTCCTGGATCTCCTGGTCTGCCACGGCGTACGGGACAGTCCGTGGGACGACGTCGAATCGGTCGGCGAAGTCCTGAGTCTGTTGATGCCGCAGATGCTGGGTTCTCGTGGCATCGACCGCTTGCGTGCGCTGCGGGACGGCGCCGATCCGGCCGAGGCCATCCGGATCGAGGCCGCCGCCGTGCTCGGCCGCCTCACCGATGCGCAGGCCGCGGCCGACTGGCTCGAAGGCTTCCTCCGGCACGCCAGTTTGGCCGGAATGAAGCGCGGTTTCGAAGTGCTTCGGGACGTGGTGCCGGACGGTTCTCGACGCGTCGAGAAACTGGTGGCCAGGATCACCGCGACGGCCGAACATGACCGCGTGCTGACCATGGCGCTGATCTCGTTCCTCCTGGAATCCGACTGCACGGTATCGGCCGCGAAAATGGTTCGCGACCTGGTCGGCAATCTGCGTGCCGGTGCTGATGCCGAGGGTGGCGGCTTCGAGTACACCGAGAACGACAGCCGCTTGGCGGATTCTTGGGACGGCGGTGCCGCGAGCTGGGGTGCGGTGGCTCACCTCGCCGCGCGAGCGGGCTGCCGCGACGAGGCTTTGTGGGCTGCTCGCCGAATCTTCGCTTCGGCTGATTCCCGTGCCGCGGATTTCCGGGACGCTGCGGACGCGGTGCTTTCCGTGGGGCAGTCCGACGCGGTCACGGAGGTCGCCGCCGCCGCGGCCGGCCGGCCGGGCCGTCACCTGGTGGAAGCCGCCCAAGCGTTGGAGTCGAAACTGCACTCCGCGGCCGCACTGGAAGCCGCTGGTCACGCTCTCGCCAATCCGCACGCAGGAGAGCTCGAACTGATGCTGGCCGCTGTGGTGTTCACCTCCTGCAACGCCACGGCCGACCTGCTGGAGCAGGCGGAAAAGTTACCGCCTTGGAGTGGGCAACGTCTGGTCAGGGTCGTTTTGCCGTTTCTCGGCGACAAGAGCCTTTCCATGATCCGTGAGTCGGCGCGGCTCGCCCTCAATGACGGACCCCTCGGACGCCGGGATTTCGACAACGCCTGCCGGGTTTTGCTTGAAGAGCACGATCAAGAAGAGGCCCGGTTCGTCTATGAAACCAGCATCAGCCGCGGCCCGGAATATTGGGTGCGGGCGGCAGCTCCTCTTTGCTCCTCCGGCCACGAGGCTCTCGGGGACGAGCTCATCACGAAGGTGCGCGTCGAGGCCACCGCGGAAAGGTGGATCGATCTCGCTCTCGAGCTCCTCGAAAACCAACAACCCGGCCGGGCGGCGAATCTGCTCACTGCAGCGGTCGAACACGTCTTGGAATGCTCGGAGTACCAGCAGCTTCGGCTCGCCAAGGCTCTGAACGCAGCGGGCATGAAGACCGAGGCGATCGATGTGGTCAACCGCTCTGTGCGCAGCAGATTCGAAGACAGTAAGCTGGACGGGTGGGTCGCGGTGTGGATCGAGATCCGCGGCGCAGCCGAGGCCGAAAGCATCTCGACGGAGGTGCTGACGCGTGACGTCGGCGCCGAACAGCGTGTGAAGGTCGCGGACGAATTCGCGAAGGCCGGATTGCTGAACGCGGCGATCAGGGTCTGGCTGGACGTGCTGCGGCACCACGGTGAGGCCGTCGACCAGGGCGTGCTCGCGGCCTCCAACCTGGTGAAAAGCGGACACCGAGCCGAGGCCGCCGCGCTGTTGACCGACGCCCTCGCCGACAAGCGCCTTTCCGCCCCGGTCCGTGATCGGCTGCGGTCGCTGCACGCGTGGGTCACGGCCGGATAGTGCCGGTCAGGGCAGTGCCCGCCGGATCCGTTCGAGCCGTTCGGTGGCTTCGAGGTCGTCGAGGCGCGCCAGCTGGCCGGCCGCTTCCCGGCGGACCTCGACGGCCTCGTCGCCGTCTCCGGCCGCCACCAGCGACTCCGCGAGGTTCTCCAGAACCAGCCCCAGTACCCAGGGCGAGCCGGTCTCACCGGCCACTTTGGCCGCCTGGCGGTGGAACGGGACGGCGTCGGACGGACGGCCGAGCTCGCGGAACGTCGTGCCGGTTCCGTCGAGCGACCAGGCCAGCCGGTCCAGGACGCCCGCGTCTTCATGGATGGTCGTGGCTCGCCGGTAGGAGACGAGCGCGTCCTCGGACCGGCCCGCGAGCCGCTGGATCCGGCCGTAGTCCAGCAGCGCCCAGCCCTCGGTGCGCGTGTCTCGTTGTTCCCGCGCGATCTCGACACCGCGTGCGGCGTCGGTGAGTGCGTCGGCGACGTCGCCGAGGTTCGCGGTCGCCCGCGCCAGGAAGACGAGGCCGACGAGCTCGATGTGCCGGTTTCCCAGCTCCCGCCCCAGTTCCACACTGCGGCGAGCGGCTTCGACCGCGTCCCGGTGCCGCCGGATCCCGTCGTAGGCCTCGGCCAGGTTGAACAGGGCCGCGGCCTCGCCTTCGACGTCTCCCTCGGTCTGCTGCAGCGCCCGCAGGACCTCGAACCGGCTGGACGCCTCGCCGAACCTCCGCCGGTGCAACAGGTTCACCCCGAGGAAGTTGAGGACGATCCGCTCACCGTGGTGGTCACCGAGCTCGCGGAAGATCGCCAACGCCTCCTCGGCGCGGGCCGCGGCGTCGTCGAACCGCCCCTGCAGCCGGTCGATCTCGGCGAGCGTCGCCAGGAGATCCGCTTCGCCTTGCCGAGCCTGGTCGCGGCGGGCCGCTTCGAGGGCGATGTCCACCGCGACGCGCTGGTCGTGGATCGGTACCCGCCGCATAGCCGGTTCGGTGGCCAGGGTCAGTTGCCAAGTCACCGCGTCGAGCCCGGATTTGGCCGCGGCCTGGATCGCGGCGAACAGGTTCGGCCATTCGAGGTAACACCATTGCACCGCCGAGTCGTGGTCGGGGAACTGCAGCGCGGTGGCGGGTGCGGGCAGTGCGTCCGGGGCCAGCATCCGACCCCACTGGTGCATGACCTCGCAGGTCGCGTAGGCCGTGTGCAAGTACCACGCCAGTATCCGGGCCAGCGCCTCGTACTGCTGCTCCAACGGTTCCTCGTGATGGGCGGCATCGGTGGCATAGGCACGCAGGAGATCGTGGAACTGGTACCGGTCGGCCGCGGTCTGCTCCAGCATGTGCGCGCCGACGATGGAGTCGAGCAGGTACCGGGCGGTGGTCACCGGCACGCCGGCCGCCTCGGCCGCGATGCTCGTGCCGAACTCCGCGGTGGGGTGCAGGCCGAGCACGCGGAACATGCGCGCCGCCTCGGGGGAGAACGAGCGGTAGGACCAGGCGAACACGGCGCGGACGCCGTCGTATTCCTCGCCGCTGCTGGCCGCCAGCTCGTCCCAGAGCCGGGATTCGTCGCGCAGGTTGCGGATCAGCTCGGTCAGCGGCATCCACGGGCGGGAGGCCGCGCGTTCGGCCGCGATACGCAACGCCAGCGGCAGCCGGGCGCACAGCCGGGCGAGTTCGGCGAAATCCGCTGCCTCGTCTCCGGCTCGGTAGTCGGTGGTCAACGTCCGGATCAAGGCCACGGCTTCGGGCTCCGGCAGGATCTCGACGGTGACGCGCTGCGCCCCGTCGTGCGCCATCACCCCTTCGAGGCGGTCGCGGCTGGTGACGATGATCCTGGAGGCCGAACCGCCCGTCAGCAGCGGGCGGACCTGGCTGATGTTCGCGGCGTTGTCCAGGACGATCAGCACGCGGCGCTCGGCGAGCAGCGACCGGTAGAGCGCGGCCTTTCCCTCGACGTCATCGGGAATCCGGCCGGACGGCGCCCCCAGCGCACGGAGGAAACGGTCCAGCGCCTGCTCGGCGGTGACCGGTGAACCCGGGTCGTAGCCGCGAAGGTTCACGTACAGCTGCCCGTCCGGGAACTGGCCCATCGAGCGGTGCGCCCAGCGGAGGGCCAGCGCGGTCTTGCCGACGCCCGCCGTACCCACGATCACGGTCAGCCCGGCCGGCTCGGGCCCCAGCAGCACGCGGTCCAGTCGATCGATTTCGGCGGTCCGGTTGACAAATCCACGTACGTCACCGAGCAATTGCCGGGGAACGCCGGAATCCGGCGGGCGCGAACGGTGGAAATGCACCCCGCCGCTGACATCGCGAGCCTGCACGACCTCGCCTGCGCGTCCGGACAGCACCGAACGGGTCCCGTCCTGGGGGACCGGTACCGGGTCGTCGCCGGCTGCGTCGGGTCGGCCCATCACTCCCCTTGGAAGGTCCGGCTGCCGAGTATATCCGTACCGTCTCCCGCTGGGCGACCAACGCTGCGAGACTGGATTCCCTACCGGCCCTCGAACCAGCAGGGGTGACTGTGCAGACTCGGGATCGGCACGATGACGGCTTTGCGGCCCCGGTTGATCTCGTTTGGCTGGAAATCACCGGAAAATGCCAGCTCATGTGCATCCACTGCTACGCCGAAAGTGCCCCGGCCGGCCGCCACGGCCCGATGACCCGCACCGACTGGATCCGCGTCATCGACCAGGCCGCGGCCTGCGGCGCGCGGAAGGTGCAGTTCATCGGCGGCGAGCCCACCTTGCGGCCGGAGCTGCCCGAGCTCGTCGGCCACGCGGTGGCGGCGGGCCTGCGGGTGGAGATCACGTCGAACCTGCTCCGCCTGTCCGCGCGCATGTGGACCGCGGTCGCGTTGCCCGGTGTCGAGCTGGGGACGAGTTACTACTCGGACGACCCGGCCGAGCACGACGCGATCGTCGGCAGGCGGGGCAGTCATGCCAGGACGACGGCGACGATCGAGACAGCGGTCTCAAGGGGGATCCCGGTGAACGTCGGAGTCATCGATGTCCGTCCCGGGCAGCGTGTCGAAGGCGCCAAGGTGGCGCTCCTGGAGCTGGGCGCCACGCGGATAGTGGTGGACCGGCTGAGGCACTTCGGCCGGGGCGCGGCAGGCCGGCGTCCGGAAGTCACGGAGCTGTGCGGCCGGTGCGCGAAGGACGTCGTCGCGGTGTTGCCCGACGGATCCGTGACCCCGTGCCCGATGTCGCGCTGGTTGTCGTTCGGGAATGTCAGGGAGTTCCCGTTGGCGACGCTGGTCCGCGGGGCGGCGGCCCGGCGGATCCGGGCGACGATCGGCGAGGCGACGACCTGGACTGCGAACTGCGCGTCGGGCAGCAGCGGCAGCGGCGGTGGGTGTTCGCCTTAGCACCGGCCGGCGGCCAGCGCGCGAGGGCGACAGTACTCAGCGCAGAGATTGCGTCGCGCCGTCGAGCGCCAGATCGAACATCACGAACGCTAATGTTGCGTAAGAATCTTTAGCTGGAGTAACGCGCTGCTCGGTCATAGCGTTGCGGGGTGCTTCCTCTCCTCCTGGCCGGCTTCGGTACCGGACTGTCGCTGATCGTGGCCATCGGCTCGCAGAACGCCTTTCTGCTCCAGCAAGGCCTGCGTGGTGGTGTGGTGGCTCCGCTCGTCGTCATCTGTGCGGTGTCCGATCTGGTGCTGATCGGGCTGGGGGTCAGCGGGGTGGGGGCCGTGCTGGAGCGGTGGCCGGCTGCTGTTGGGGTTGTGGCCGTTGGGGGTGGGGTGTTTCTGCTCGGGTACGGGGTGTTTGCCGCCCGGCGGGCTTTGAAGCCTTCCGGGATGGTTGTCGGGGAGGAACGGATCTCGCTGCGGAATGCCGTTCTGGCCTGTGTTGCCTTCACCTGGCTCAATCCGCACGTCTACCTCGACACCGTTCTGCTGCTCGGCTCCGTTGCCGTTGCCCATGGGGATGGGCGGTGGGTGTTCGGGGTCGGTGCCGGGGTGGCCAGTGCCGTCTGGTTCAGTGCGCTCGGGTTCGGGGCGCGACGGCTCGCCGGGGTGTTCGCGAAACCCGTGGCGTGGCGAGTGCTGGACGTTGTGATCGCCGTGACCATGACGGGGCTGGGGATCGGCCTGCTGCTCGGCGGGTGATCACCACAGGGTCGAAGCCGGTGGGCGCTCCAAGTCCAGGAGGAATTGCTTGCGCTTGATCCCGCCTGCGTAGCCGGTCAGCTTTCCGCCTTTGCCGACCACGCGGTGGCAGGCCACCAGGATGCTCAGCGGGTTGCGGCCCACTGCCGCGCCGACCTCGTGTGGCAACGCCTTCAAAGAGCGCGCGAGGTCGCCGTACGTTGCCGTTGTGCCGTAGGGGATCGACGCGATCTCGCCCCACACCGCGCGGTCGAAGTCGGGGCCTGCCGCGCGCATCGGGACGTCGAACGCGGTGCGTTGGCCGGCGAAGTACTCCTTCAGTTGCCGGGCCGCTTCGGGGAACGCCGTGTCGTCGCGCTCGCCGAACGTGGTGCGGTCCGGGCGGGGCCAGTGGTTCGGGAAGTACAGGCCGGTCACGACGTCGTCGGTGCCGGCCAGCGTCAGTTCGCCGATCGGGGAATCGAGTACCGCGTGCTTCATCAGGTCTCCCAAGTCGTGCCGTCCGGGTGGACGCCGCGCAGGCCGGGGATCGGGTCGCCGGCCGGCGCCGAGGTGGCGAATGTTCGTCGGGGACTCCAGGACGTCGAGAGCAGCAGACGCCGCGCCATGCCCGCCCAGCCCGCCGGCGTGGCGCTGACCACCCACGCGTCCGGCTCCGGTGCCGCGAAGCGGCGGGCTTGGCGCAGCCACGACGCCGCCGTCTCGGGCCAGGTCACCGTCGCCAGCACCAAGCCGCCCCAGGCCTCCGCGATCCGCTGGGCGTCCGCCCGGGAGGACGCGTCCGTGCCGATCACGATGTGCCGGGCCCGGCCGATCAGGGCCAGCAGCGCTTCGAGTTCGAGCGAAGTCATGCCGCGTCGTGGAACACGAGGCCGAGCGTGTGGCGGCGGCCCGAACGGACCACCGACACGCCGTGGCGGACCGGGGCCGCCGACCAGCCGCGGGCCGAACGGACCGGCCTGTCGCGGGTGGTGAACACCAGGCCGTGGCCCTGCGGGATGAGTGTGGCCGTGGCGCGGGACTGCGCGCGTGGCCGCTGCTCCACCAGCAGGAACTCGCCGCCCGTGTGGTCGGTGCCCGGGGCGTTGAGGTTGATCACCACCTGCAGCGGGAACACCTTGTCGCCGTAGAGATCGCGGTGCAGCGCGTTCCAGCCGCCCGTCTCGTAGCGCAGCAGGATCGGGGTCGGACGCTGCTGGCCGGCGGCGTGGCAGACCGCCAGCCATTCGTCCAGGGTGGACGGCCACTCGGCCTCGCGGCCGAGGCGCGCGGACCAGTCCTGCGCGATCGGCAGCAGCCTCGGGTAGAGCGCCTGCCGGAGCCGCTGCACCGGGGCCGGGAACGGCGAGGCGAAGTAGTGGTAGTCGCCGTTGTCGCCGAAGCGGTGGCGGCGCAGGTTCACCGTCGCCCGGAAGTGGGATGGCTGGTCCCACAGCGCGACGAGACGTGCGCACTCGGCCGGGGTGAGCAGCTGCGGCAGGAGCGCGCAGCCGTAGTCGTCGACTTCCGCGGCCACCGCGGCCCAGTCGGCCGTGGCGACGCGTTCTTCGAACGTCGTCATGGTGCCTCCACGGTCGGCCGGACTCGGGTGGGGTGCTTGCTGCCGCCGTGCGAGCAGCCGGATCGGACGGCTCGGCGGCAGGGCGGGAGTGCGGAGCCGTTGTTGTGGACGGCCGTGGCGACGCGTTCTTCGTGCGTTTTCACGCCGCCTCCATCGTCAGGAGGAGGCGCTTGGCCTGCTCGCCGCCGGCGTACTGGCCGTACGAGCCGTCGGAGCGGACCACCCGGTGGCACGGGAGCACCACCGGCAGCGGGTTGAGCGCGCAGGCCGTGCCGACCGCGCGGACCGCCTTCGGGCTCCCGGCCGCCGCCGCGACCTGGGCGTAGCTTTCCGTGTTGCCGTAGGCGATCTCGGCCAGGTGTGCCAGCACGGCCCGGCGGAATCCCCGGGCCAGCCGGAGGTCCAGCGGGACGTCGAAGGTGTGCCGCTCGCCGGTGAAGTACTCGTCGAGCTGGCGGGTGACCTCCTCGAACCGGGACGGGGCCCGCAGGATCCGCGGGCTGATCGCCGTCGCCAGGCCGGCCAGCACGGCTTCGTGGTCTTGGCGGTCGAAGGCCACCTTGACCAGGCCCTGCTCCGTCGCCGCCAGCAGCAGCGGGCCGACCGGGGAGTCGACCGTGTGGTACGCGACGTCCAGCAGGCCCTCGCGAGCAGCGTCGGCGACGAGCCGCTCGTGCAGCACCCTCGAATCGAGCAGGGCCTCGTTGCCGGAGAACTGGAACATGTCGATCATGAGCGCACTCCTTCCAGGGGGTAGCAGGCCCGCAGCGTCTTGACGCCGTCGGCGGCCGCGCGGCGGGCGGCCTCGGCGGTGCCGCCGGTGATCTCGGCGATTTCGCGGTACGGGAGCCCGCCCAGGTAGTGGTAGGCGACCGCGAGGCGTTGCTTCTCCGGCAACCTCGCCAGCGCGTCCCACAGCTCGCCGTTCCACGCCTCCGCCCGGCCGGGCCGGTCCGGCAGGTCCTCGACCGGGATCGGGCCGCGGGCCTGCGCTCGGGTGACGTCGACGGCCTTCCGGTGCGCGATCGTGACCAGCCACGCTTGGACGTTCGCCCCGGCGGGCAGCTCCGGGTACGCCTTCAACGCCGCCAGGAAGGTTTCCGACCAGGCGTCTTCGGCGTCGGCAGGCCCGAGCACGGCCCGGCAGACCCGGAGGACCATCGGCCCGTGCTCGGTGACGACTTGCTCGAACGGTTTCGCGATCACATCAGGTAGACGTCCGGGAGGGCCGGAACGTGAGGTCACGATTTCGCGGTACCGGTCACGACCGTCGCCCCCAGGTCGTCGCAGGAGCGCACACGCGGCGACAACCCCGCGGCAACAAGGATTTCCGCGAGCACCGGCGCCTGCCGCTCGCTCGATTCGATCAGCAGCGTCCCACCCGGAGCGAGCCACTCCGGCGCACCGGCGGCGACCCGCCGGGCGAGGTCGAGGCCGTCCGCGCCGCCGTCGAGCGCCACCAGCGGCTCGTGCAGACGCGCTTCCGGCGGCATCGTCGCGACCGCGTCCGAAGGCACGTACGGCACGTTCGCCAGGAGCACGGAGACCCGGCCGCGCAGGGACGACGGCAGCGCGTCGTAGAGATCGCCCCGGTGCACGCGGGCGTCGGGGAGGTTCAGCCGTGCGCACTCGACCGCGGCGGGCTCGACGTCGGAGGCGTGCAGCTCACGCGGCCGGAGCGCCGCGGCGAACGCGGCACCCAGCGCCCCGGAGCCGCAGCACAGGTCGACCACCACCGGGTCCGGCGGAGCGAGCGAGACGGCCACGTCGACCAGGTACCCGGTGCGGTGCCGCGGCACGAACACCCCGGGCCGCACGGTGACGCGCAGGCCGTGGAACTCCGCCCAGCCCAGCAGGTGTTCCAGCGGCAGCCCGGCGACCCGGCGCTCCACGAGCGCGCCGAGTTCCGCGGGGGTCGTGGCCGCGGCGACGAGGAGGTCGGCCTCGTCCTCGGCGAACACGCAGCCCGCGGCGCGCAGCCGGGAGACGACGGTGGAAGTGTCCAACGAGGAGGAAGCCTACAAGACCTGCACCGCGTCACCGACGTTCAGCCCGTCGAAGAACGCCGCCGAATCGGCGTCGGTCAGGTGGACGCAGCCGTGCGAAGGCGCGTCGAGCGGACCGGCGTGGAAGGCGATGCCGCCGGCGGCGAAGAACACCGAGTTGGGCATGTCGGTGCCGTACTCGCTGCTGCGGTGTTCGCGGTCCTTCCACACGACGTGGAACGACCCGGCGGGCGTCGCCTGGTCGGGCGGCCCGAACCCGGCTGGGACCGGGCCGAGCACCACCCGGCCGTCCCGCAGCAGCCAGGCCAGCCGCTGCGCCAGGCTCACGCAGGCGCCGGTCGTGACCGCGCACGGCGGCGCCGGCGGAGGGGGTGGCGGAGCGGTGGTGACCGGCGTGGCCCGAGGGGTGGTGGTCAGCGGCGCCGGCTCGGCGATCGGGCTCGGCGTGGTGGTGCGCGGCGCCGAGCAGGCCGCCGCGACCAGCACCGTGCCGAGCAGGAGCACCATGCGCATCCGAAGTCCCCTCGCCGAAGAACCTGCCGGGGATCAATACGGGTGACCGGCCCCGAAGGTTGAGCGCGGGAGGATTACCCCGATCGAGTGGTGGCTATTCCTGCGGCACCGTGACCACCCAGTGCCCGGGACGCCGGCGCAGGTACCCCCACCAGTACAGCGCCGACACGACCAGCACCCCGGCGGTGATGCCGAGGTCGAGCGCCTTCTGCTCGACCAGGACGTAGGCCAGCGCCGCGACGGCGAGCGCGGGGACGAGCGGCCAGGCCGGCATCCGCCAGACGTGCGGCTTCCGGTGCGCCGCCCGGCGGGCGCCGAGCGCGGCGGCCGCGACGCTCAGGTAGAGCGCGACGACGGCGACCCCGGTGACGCCGCTCAGCGTGTCCACCGGCACGAAGCAGAGGACGGCTTCGGACAGCCCGGTCACCAGCGTGGCCACCCACGGCGAGCCGAACCGCTCGCTCACCACGCTCATCGCGCGGTTGACCGGCGTCGGCCAGGCCCGGTCGCGCGCGGAGGCGTACAGCACGCGCGAGTTCTGGATGACCATGACGATCACCGCGTTGACGATCGCCGCCGCGATGCACAGGCTGATCGCCACCCCGACCGCGCTGCCGCTCCAGCCCGTGACCAGCGCGGTCAGGTCGACGCCCGCGAGCGCGGCGGTGTCCGGCACGGCCAGGGTGATCGCCACGACCGGCACCAGGATGACGACCGCGCTGATGCCGAGCGTCCAGAACACCGTCCGCGCGACGGTCCGCCGCGGCTCCCGCATCTCCTCGGCCAGGTAGACGGCGGTGCTGAAGCCCTGCGTCACGAACAACGCGACGGCGAGCCCGGTGACGACGGCGATCAGCCCGATCCCGCTCGTGCCGAGGGCCGGCTTCACCAGCACTTCGGGGCTCTGCGTGGTGTGGGTGAAGCCGAGCAGCGACACGACGAAGATCGCGGCGATCTCGATGACCAGGAAGATCCCGGTGATCCAGGCGTTGGAGCGCAGGTTCAGCAGCCCCATCACGGTGCCGGCGAGCATGACGAGCGCGCCGGCCACCGCCGGGCTGACGTCGACGACGGCGGCGAGGTAGTCGGCGACGCCGATCGCGATGATCGGCGGCACCACGAGGATGACGACGAACGACAGCATGAACGTCAGCCAGCCGGCGAACCGGTTCGCCACCGTCGTCACCATGGCGTACTCGCCGCCGGCGCTCGGCACCAGCGTCCCGAGCTCGGAGTAGCAGAAGGCGATCCCGACGCAGAGCAGCACCGCCAGGGCGATGGCGAGCGCGGTGCCGGTGCCGAGGTCGGCGAACAGCCCGGGCACGAGGACGAACAGGGACGACGCCGGCGTCACGCAGCTGAGGGTCAGCAGCGTGCCGCCGCCGACGCCGATGGACCGGCTGAGCGTGCGGGCCTTCGCGGGGGTGGCGACGTCAGGCAGGGCGGGCGTACGGGGCACGGGCGTTCCCTCCGGCCGGGAGCAGGGTGCGACGGATGGAACAGCACCGATTCGGTGTTGTCAACGCGCCTTTGACGACTGAAATCGTTGTCTGAAGCGGCTAGGTCATTCGGATCCGGTCACTCATCGTCACGGCGTGGCGGGTTTGCCTGGCGTCGCCCGCGTCGGGGATGATCCGGGGCGTGAGCAGCCAGGACACCGCCGGCCGGCCCGCCCCGCCGGTGCTCGACGACATTTCGCGGCAGATCATCGCGCAGCTGCAGGAGGACGGGCGGCGCGCGTACGCGACGATCGGCAAGGCCGTCGGCCTGTCCGAGGCGGCGGTCCGGCAGCGGGTGCAGCGGCTGTCCGACTCCGGCGTCATCCAGATCGTCGCCGTCTCGGATCCCTTGCAGGTCGGGCTGTTCCGGCAGGCGATGATCGCGATCACCGTCGACGGCCCGCTGGAACCGGTCGGTGACGCACTGGCCGAGCTCGACGAGATCGCCTACGTGATCCTCTGCGCCGGACGCTACGACCTGCTCTGCGAGGCCGTCTGCGCCGACGACGAGGCGCTGCTCCAGCTGATCTCGACGCGGATCCGCGCCCTCCCCGGCGTCCGGCACGCGGAGGTGATGGTCTACCTCAAGCTGCGGAAACAGACCTACCAGTGGGGCACTCGCTGACCGTGACGACTAAATCCGAAGGTTGTTGCCGGAAACAGATCATTAATTAGTCGTTCAAGTTGGTCTGGACGACTGAATCGCTTGCGCTGGACGGCTGGCGCATGCGATAACCGGGGTATGACCGCTACCGCCGCTGACCTCGCGCAGGCCGCTCGCCGCAACCTGTGGATGCACTTCACCCGCCACTCCGCCTACGACGAGACCGACGTCCCGGTGATCGTGCGCGGCGAAGGCCCCTACATCTGGGACGCCCGGGGCAAGCGCTACCTGGACGGGCTCGCCGGGCTGTTCGCCGTGCAGGTCGGCCACGGCCGCGAGGAACTCGCCGAGGCCGCGGCGCGGCAGACCAAGCAGCTCGCGTACTTCCCGCTGTGGGGGCACGCGCACCCGACGGCGATCGAGCTGGCTTCGCGGCTGGCCGACGCGTCGCCCGGCGACCTGAACCGCGTGTTCTTCACCGTGAGCGGGGGAGAGTCGGTCGAGACGGCGTGGAAGCTGGCCAAGCAGTACTTCAAGCTGGCCGGGAAACCGGGCAAGCACAAGGTGATCAGCCGCGCGCTGGCCTACCACGGGACGTCGCAGGGTGCGCTGTCGATCACCGGCATCCCGGGCGCGAAGGCGGACTTCGAGCCGCTGGTGCCGAGCTCCCTGCGGGTGCCGAACACGAACTTCTACCGCGCGCCCGAGCACGCCGACGACTACGAGGCGTACGGCCGCTGGGCCGCCGACCGGATCGAGCAGGCGATCGAGTTCGAGGGCGCGGACACCGTCGCCGCGGTGTTCCTGGAGCCGGTGCAGAACACGGGCGGGTGTTTCGTGCCGCCGCCGGGGTACTTCGCGCGGGTGCGCGAGATCTGCGACAAGCACGACGTGCTGCTGGTCTCCGACGAAGTGATCTGCGCCTTCGGCCGGGTGGGGTACGACTTCGCGGCCAAGCGGTACGGCTACCAGCCGGACATCATCACCACCGCGAAGGGGCTGACTTCCGGGTACGCGCCGCTGGGTGCGGTGCTGGCTTCGGAGCGGTTGATGGAGCCGTTCACCCGGGGCGAGACGACGTTCATGCACGGCTCCACCTACGGCGGGCACCCGGTTTCGTGCGCGGTCGCGCTGGCGAACCTCGACCTGATGGAGCGGGAGGACCTCTACGGCCACGTGCTGCGGCAGGAGGACGCTTTCCGGTCCACTTTGGACCGTTTGGCGGACCTGCCGATCGTCGGGGACGTCCGGGGCGCCGGCTTCTTCTACGGAATCGAGCTGGTGAAGGACAAGGCGACCAAGGAAACGTTCTCGGCCGACGAGTCGGAGCGGGTCCTGCGGGGGTTCCTGTCCGAGGCGCTGTTCGAGGGCGGGTTGTACTGCCGGGCCGACGACCGCGCCGAGCCGGTGGTGCAGCTGTCGCCGCCGCTGGTGTGCGACCAGGCGCAGTTCGACGAGATGGAGCAGATCCTGCGGGACGCGCTGACGCAGGCGTGGAAGCTGCTGTAGGGCTACGGACGCACCCCCTCGGCGAGGACGACGTCGGCGAGGTTGTCCATCGCCCGGGTCAGGTCGGAGCGCAGCCCCGCGGCGACGACGCGGTGGACCAGCGGCCCGAGCGGCCCGAGGCCGAGGCGGTACCGGACGGCGTAGGTCATCAACGTGCTTTCGCTGCCGTCGCCGCGGGTGATCGGCTCGAACTCGAACACGTTGGTCAGGTCCCGCAGCGGCGCGAAGCCGACGCCGGTGTCGACGCGGCGGGTGAGCGGCTCGATCTCGCGGACCGTCCAGGTCGACCGGGTGGTCAGCGGGCCGAGGGACTTGTTGCGCTCGCGGTAGGTCTTGCCGATCTCCGCGGTGCCGTGGTGGTCGGTCACCGCCAGGACGGTCGGGACCCACTCGGCGTAGCGGTGCGTCGCGGAGATCACCTCCCACACGCGCCGCACCGGGTGCGGGATGAGCGCCTGCTCGGAAACGGTGTATTCGCGCATCGTCGTCCCCTCTACTCGTGGGCGAGGACGGCGCGGGCGGCGGTTTCGCCGGAGCGGACCGCACCGTCCAGGTAGCCGTTCCAGTGGTCGGAATGCTCGGCGCCGGCCCAGTGCACCCGGCCGAACGGGCGGTCGCGCCAGTGACCGAGCTCGGTGAGGACGCCGGGGCCGACGACGGAGGTGGGGCCGCCGCGGGTCCACTCCTCGGTGGTCCAGTCCTGCTCGAAGTATTCGACGGGCCGCAGGGCGGCCTTCCCGACGACGGTGGCGAAGGCCCGGAGGACGGCGGCGCGCCGCTCGCGGGGCGGCCGGGGTGCCCAGGCGTGCCACTGGGGCCCGCCGAGGAAGCCCATGAGGACACCGGGGCCGCCGTCGGGCGGGGTGTTGTCGAACATCGAGCAGATCGTCGACCCGCGCCGGAACACGCCCTGGCCGCTGAGCCCGTCCGCCCGCCAGAACGGTTCGGGGTAAACGGCTTCGCACTTCATCAGCGCCCCGAAGGTCATCCGGGAGAACAGGGCGTCCTGCTGCGGCGGCAGCAACGGCCGCCAGTCGATCCGCGCGGCCAGCACCGGCGGCACGGCGACCACGACCCGCCGGGCACGCCAGGTGTCCACATCGGACCGCACGGTGACCGCGGACCCGTCCTGCTCGATCGCGCGCACCGGCGCCCCGAGCACTACGCGGCCGTCCAGCTCGTCGGCGAGCCGCTGGGAGATCAGCTGGGAGCCGCCGGCGAACCGGCTCTCCTGCGCCCCGCCGGCCACCGCGAAGCCGCGCTCGAGCGTGCCGGGGGTGACTTCGTTGCCGAACGTGGCGATGTACCAAAGGCTGTAGAGCAGCGAGGCGTCGGCCGCCGAGCCGCCGTAGGCCGAGCCGAGGAGCACGTTGACCAGGTCGAGGGCGCCGGAGCCCGCCGTGGTGCGGCGGATCCAGCTCTCGAAGGTCATGCCGTCCCACTGGCGGGCCTTCGGGGCCCGCCAGGGCGCGTCGACGGGGATTTCCTTGACGAGCTGGTCGATCCGGCGCATCGCCACGCCGAGATCGGGCAGCGCGAGCAGGTCCGGCGGGATGTCGCCGTGGTACCGGCGGGTCCGCGTGCCGCTGACGTAGACCGAGGCGCCCTGGTCGTAGGCGGGGAAGGTGCCGACGCCGACCTGCTTCGCCAGCGCGAGGACGTGGCCCTGGGTGGGGCCGGCGAACTGCCCGCCCGCCTCCACCACCTTGCCGCCGCCGAGGTCGTGGTTGAGGGTGCGGCCGCCGACCCGGTCGCGGGCTTCCAGGACGACGACGTCCCGGCCGGCCGCGGTCAGCTCGCGGGCGGTGGTGAGGCCGGCCAGGCCCGCGCCGACGACGACGACGTCAGTGCGGCGCATCGGCGCTCTCCAGCGTGGGCGCGGTGGCGGCGAAGGCGTCCGCGGCGGCCAGGTCGAACTCGCCGTGGTCGCTGCCGAGCCCCTGGGCGACCAGTGCCGCGGCGGCGGAGCCGAGCACGGCCGCGTCCCGCGGGGTGCGGCCGAGGCCGATGCCGCGGAGGAAGCCGGCGGAGAACGCGTCGCCGCAGCCGGTGGTGTCGACGACGTCGACCGCGAACGCGGGCACGGCGACCACGTCGTCGGCCGTGATCACCAGCGCTCCGCGGGCGTCCCGGGTGACGGCGACGCAGCCGACGCCCTGGCCGATCAGCGTGCGGGCGCCGTCCTCGAGGGTCTCGGCGCCGGTCAGCCCGAGGACCTGCTGCTCGTTGGGCAGCAGATAGTCCAGGTGGGGCAGCGCGGACGCGATCCAGGCCAGGATGCCGGGGTCGCCGGGGGCGAGCAGGTCGGCCGAGGTGACCACGCCGGCCGCCCGGGCGGGGGCGAGGATCTTCGCGGCGTTCTCCCCGCCCATCAGCTCGGGTGCGCCGAGGTGGAGGTGGGTGGCCCGGGCGACCTCGGCGCCGGCGATGTCGTCCGGCCCGTAGGTGAGGTTGGCGCCGGGGACGTGGAAGGCCGGCCGGCTGCCGTCCGGGCGGATCGGCAGTACCGACGCCGAGGTCTGCACCTCCGCGCGGCGGACCACCAGCGAGGTGTCGATGCCGAACTTGGCCAGCATGGCCAGCAGCAGGTCGCCGATCGGGTCGGTGCCGATCGCGCCGGCGGTGCGCACGGACGCACCGAGCTTGGCCAGGGTCAGCGCGGTGCCGGCCGCGGTCCCGGCCGGACCGAACCGGATCTGCTCCACCAGGGCCGCGCCCTGCCCGTCCGGGATGGCTTCGACCGGCCGGACCTGCACGTCGAACACGTGCGCGCCGAGCGTGATCACCGTTTGCGTCACAGATCCTCCTCGATCCGTCAGGTGCGGCCGTAGCCGTGCCGCAGGGCGGCTTCGATCACCGCGGTCTGCTGGGCGGTGTCCAGCACGCGGGGGGTGCCGATGGCCGCGGCGTTCCGGTAGAGCTCGCAGGCCCACTCGAGCAGCAGGGCGTTGTCCACCGCCGCCTTCAACGTGGGGCCGTGCACGACGGCGCCGTGGTTGGCCATCAGCGCCGCCGTCTTGCCTTCCAGCGCGGTCCACACGTGCTCGGCCAGCTCGTCGCTGCCGAAGACGGCGAACGGCGCGACCCGCACGGCCCCGCCCAGCAGGAGCTGCTGGTAGTGCACGCACGGGAGTTCGTCGAGCACGAGGGACACCGCGGTCGCCTGCGGCGAGTGCGTGTGCACCACCGCACCGGTGCTCCAGCGGCGGTAGATCCCCAGGTGCAGCTCCAGTTCCGACGTCGGCGCGAGCTCGCCGGCGACGACGGTCCCGTCGAGGTCGACGACGGTGACGTCCTCCGGCGTGGCCCGCCCGAGCACGACGCCGGTCGCGGTCACCGCGACGTGCTCGCCGGCCCGCACGCTCACGTTGCCGGAGGCGCCGATCAGCAGCCCGGCCGCGGCCAGGTCGTGGCAAGCCGCGACCACGGCCTGCCGCTCGGCCTGCAGGAGCCCTGTCCCTGGTGTCATCGGCTCAGCGTAGGCTAAACATGAAACAAAGTCACGTTCAGGTTTTTCGGAACCGGGGCTGATCATCGGATCCGGCACGAGGGAGCGGGATGGCGAAACTGGTGAACCGGACGATCCTGGTCGTCGGGGCGTCCTCGGGCATCGGCGCCCAGGTGGCCCGCGACCTCGCCGGCCACGGCAACCGGGTGGCCGTGGTGGCCCGGCGGGCGGCGGAGCTCGCGGCCGTGGCCGCCGACGTCCGCGCGGCGGGGAGCCCCTGCCTCGACCTCGTGGCCGACGCCCTCGACCCCGCGGCCGCGGCCGCGGTGGTGCGGCGGGTGGTGGCGGAGTTCGGCGCGGTGGACATCGCGCTGCTCAACGTGGGCCAGGGGCCGGACATGGCCATGGCCGAGGTCGGGGTCGAGGACGTCGCCCGGGTGATGGCGCTGAACTACGACGTCACGGTGAACTACCTCGTCCCGCTCATCGCGCAGCTGCGCCGGCAGGGCGGCGGCCTGATCGCCCAGACGAATTCGCTGGCCGGGCTGATGGGCATTCCGCGGCAAGGCCCGTATTCGGCCGCGAAGGCCGCGGTGCGCACGCTGATCGACGCGGCCCGGGTCGAGCTGGCGCCGGAGGGAATCCGCTTCACCTCGCTGTACCCCGGCTTCGTGGCCACCGCGCGCGTCCGGGCCGACGGGCTGCCGAAGCCCTTCCAGATCAGCGAGCGGCAGGCGGCCCGGCACGTGGTCCGGGCGCTGCGGCGGGAACCCGCCCACGCGGCCTTCCCGTGGACGACGTCCGCGCTGGTCCGCGTGCTGCGGGCGCTGCCGGCCCCGGTCTCCGGCGCGGTGCTGAGAAAACTGGCCGGCTGACACCCGCTCGGCGCCGGGAGGGCCACCCGCGGGCGGCCTTCCCGGCGCCTTGTTCAGCTCACCGTCAGCGCGGTGTCGTCGAGGCAGAACGACGTCTGCAGCGACGAGTCCTCGGTGCCGGTGAAGGTCAGCGTCACCGTCTGCCCGGCGAACGCCGAGACGTCGACCGTGCGCTGCTGGTAGCCGGTGCCCTTGTCGAGGTTGGAATACGTCGCCAGCGTCGTCGGACCCGCCTTGACCGTCAGCTTGTCGTACTGCGTCGACGTCGTGGTCTCGGCCGTGTCCACGTGCAGGGAGTAGCTGAGCGACGCGTGGCAGCCCGCCGGGATCGTGACCGACTGCGAAAGCGTGTCCGTGTGCGCGCTGCCGTAGCCGTCGAGGTAGGCGAAGTACGTCCCGGAACGCGGGGTCTCACCGCCGGTGGCCGTGGTGATCACGCCGCTGGTCGCGGTCCAGGCCGTGGCGCCGCTTTCGAAGCCCGGGTTGGCCAGCTTCTGGCCCGCGCAGCTGCCGCCGCCCGAGGAGGTGACGGTCCACGAGAACGCCGTGCTGCCGGTGGCGCCCGAAGAGTCCTTCGCCGTCGCGGTCACCGAGTACGTTCCCGCCGTTGCCGGCGTCCCGGAGATCAGGCCGGACGCGCTGATCGACAGCCCGGCGGGCAACCCGGTGGCGGTCCAGGTGTAGCCGCCGCTGCCGCCGGACGCCGACAGCTGCAGGCTCGCCGCCGTTCCGACGGCTCCGGTCTGGCTGCCCGGGTTCGCCGCCGTGACGCCGCCGGATGTCGGGCCGGCCGTGAACGCCGCGGTGCCGTTCGGGGTGCCGAGCCCGGTCGGGCCGTCCCAGCCCGCACCCGCCTTGCACTGCACCGCCGTCGAGCAGCTGCCGTTGCTGCCCGAGGTGACGTCGTTGAGGCTGCCGGCGTGGGCGTACGGGTAGGCGGCGGGCGTGTCGGACGCGCCGGGCGTGCCGGCGAGCGCGTAGACCGAGGCGATGATCGGCGAGGACGCGCTGGTCCCGCCGTAGACGGCCCAGCCGCTGCCGCCGTAGGTCTGGTAGACCGCCACACCGGTCTGCGGGTCGGCGACCGCGGAGACGTCGGCGTTGGCGCGCTTGCCGCAGCCCGTCGTGACGTTCTGGAACGCCGGCTTGGCCACGCTGGTCGAGCAGCCGCTGCCCGCGCCGCTCCAGGCCGTTTCGGTCCAGCCGCGGGTGCCGCCGCCCTGGGTGAGCGACGTGCCGCCGACCGCGGTGACGTACTGCGACGACGCCGGGTAGCTGATGCCGTAGCCGTTGTCGCCGGTGCTCGCGGTGATCGCGACGCCGGGGTGGTGGAAGTAGCTGGTGTCGTAACCCGGTTCGCTGCCGTCCTCACCGCCGCCGTAGCTGTTGGAGACGTACTTGGCGCCCAGCGAGACGGCGGTGTTCACCGCGGTGCCGAGGTCGGCCATGCTCGCCTGGTCCGCTTCGACGAGCAGGATGTGGCAGCCGGGGCAGATCGCCGAGACCATGTCGACGTCGAGGGAGATCTCGCCGGCCCAGCCGCTGTCGGCGGCCGGCAGCGGACTGGCCTGCCCGTTCTCGTTGACCTTCTTGAAACAGCCGTTCGCCGTCGTGCAGGCGGGCAGGCCGTAGGTCGACCGGTAGGTGGCGAGGTCGGCTTCGGCGTCGGGATCGTCGTTGGAGTCCACAATGGCCACTGTCGCCGACGCGCTGCCGCTCGCGGTGAGGTTGTACGCGGAGCGCAGCGAGGACGGGCCGAACCCGCTCGGCAGGGCGTCCGGCGCGAGGGCGGCGTGCATGGTGTCGGTCTGGCGTTCGGCGAAACACGTTGCCATACCGGGCTTCACGGCCTGGGCGCAGACGCGTGCGGTCGGGTGGACCGCCGCCGCGGAGGCGGGGAGCGCGGTGGCGGGCAGGGCGGGGACGGTCAAGGCCAAGGCCGCGAAACCGGCTACGGCGAGGACTCTTCGGCGCATGGATCACTCCTGGGAGAAGCTGCTGCGAAGTGGTGGGGCCCCATGGGTGTCCTGTTTATACAGTCCGCCGGCCGGTTCCGAAGGGGGGCGAAATGATCGGTGCCGGGCGCGCGGGCGGTGGTTGCGCCGAATGGCCCGCGGACCAACCGGCCAGGTCGTGCCGTTCACCGCCGATCGGGACGAATCGGCGGCGGCGTCCGTCCGACTTTCGTCGTGAACCGCCCGCGACTTTCGTCGGGGTGGCCGCGGTGACCCCCACCGAAGTGAACCGTACGGCCGTGCGGCCCGTATAGACGAACGGGTGTGGAGCGGAAGTACGGGAGACCAGCTGGTGACTGCCATCGAGGAACGCCGCCGGGAACCGGGCGAACAGCCGGGCTGGAACGTCGATCCCGTCCTCCTCCTGACGTTGGTCCTGTTGGTCGGCTTCGTGGCACAGGGCCCGGTTCGGCGGCTGCTGTCCACTCCGGTCATGCAGAGCTGGATGACGGTGTTCGTGGCGGTGGTCGTGCAGGCGCTGCCCTTCCTCGTCTTGGGTGTGCTGCTTTCGGCCGGGCTCGCGGTCTTCGTGCCGCCGTCGTTCTTCACGCGCGTGCTGCCGAAACGGCCGTCGCTGGCGGTGCCGGCCGCCGGGCTGGCCGGCGCGGTGCTGCCCGGCTGCGAATGCGCGTCGGTGCCGGTGGCCGGCGCGCTGGTGCGCGGCGGCGTGAGCCCGTCGGCCGCGGTGGCGTTCCTGCTGTCGGCGCCGGCGATCAACCCGGTGGTGCTGACGGCGACGGCGGTGGCGTTCCCCGGGCAGCCGCGGATGGTCGTCGCCCGGTTCGCCGCGAGTCTCGCGGCGTCGTGCGTGATGGGCTGGCTGTGGCAGCGGCTCGGCCGTCCGGACTGGCTGCGGCCCCGCGCGCACGACCACGGTGACGGCGGGACCAAGGGCGCGGCGTTCTGGGGATCGGTGCGCCACGACGTGCTGCACGCGGGCGGGTTCCTCGTCGGCGGTGCGATGGCCGCGGCGACGCTCAAGGCCGTGGTGCCCGCGGCCTGGCTGCACGCCGCGGCCGGCGATCCGGTCGTGGCCGTGCTCGCCCTGTCGGCCCTCGCGGTGCTGCTGTCCATCTGTTCGGAGGCCGACGCGTTCGTCGCCTCGTCGCTGACGCAGTTCTCGCCCACGGCGCGGCTGGCGTTCCTGGTGGTCGGCCCGATGATCGACCTCAAGCTGTTCGGCATGCAGGCCGCCACGTTCGGCCGCGGGTTCGCGCTGCGGTTCGCGCCGGCGACCTTCGTCGTGGCCGTGGTGGCCGCGGCCCTGACCGGGGCGGCGCTGCTGTGAACCGGACCGTGCAGGCGATCCTGCTGTTCCTCGTCGGCGGCGTCCTGCTCCACGCCGGCGTCACCGGGCTGTACCTGCGGTACGTCAAGGCCGGCCTGCAGCCGCTGGTGCTGGCCGCGGGCGCGGTGCTGGTGGTCGCGGCCGCCGCGACCGTCTGGTACGCGCGGCGGCGCCCGGGCGGGCACCCGGCGCCCCGCGTTTCGTGGCTGCTGGTGCTGCCGGTGTTCGCGCTGATCCTCGCCGCGCCCCCGGCGTTGGGTTCCTACAGCGCGATGCGCGCCGGCACGGCGGTGACGGCGCCGCGGATCCTCACCCCGCTCCCGGACGGCAATCCCGTCCGCCTCACGGTGATCGACTACGCGGACCGCGCGGTCTACGACCACGGCCGGTCCCTGGCCGGCCGGACCGTCACGATCACCGGGTTCGTGGCCTTCGACCACGGCGGCACACCGTACCTGGTCCGGATGCTCCTCAACTGCTGCGCGGCCGACGCCCAGCCGGTGAAGGTCGGCCTGAGCGGCCGGGTTCCGCCGGTGCTCCAACCGGATTCGTGGCTGGAGGTCACCGGCGGGTACACCGCCGAGCGGGCCACGGACCCGGTCAACGGCGGCGCCATCCCGTTCTTCGACGTCGGCCGGGCCCGGCCGGTGGCACCACCGGCCGACCCCTACGAAAGCCTCGGCTGACGGCCGTCACCCGGTCATCTGCCCGCCTGCGGGCCGATCATCGAGTTGACGTCGATCGGCGACGGGATGGCGCCGAGCTGCAGCAGCAGGTCCGGGACCCGTTGCAGGCGCCGGGAATCCAGGACCGAGCCGTAGCCGGGCAGGGTGAGCAGCTTGGCGGTGTCCTCGTCGATCTTGGCGAACCGCACCAGCAGCGGCTCGACCTTGGCGCGGTCGAACAGGGCGTCGTGGGTCGCCTTCTGCATCGCCCGCTGGAACGCGGCCAGCGTCTTCGGGTTCTCCTTCACCCACTTCCGCGTCGCGCCGTAGCCGGTGAGCGGGAAGTCCTGGGTCGCCCCGGAGTTGATGTCGATCACCGGGATCGCGCCGGCCGTCTTGGCGGCCTGCGTGATGTACGGCTCCGGCAGGTACGCGGCATCGGCCTCGCCCTGCTGCAACGCCGCGGCGATGTTGGGCAGCGCGATCAGCACCCATTTCACCTTGCTGAAATCGACGTTGTGGTCCTGCATGATCGAACGGGTGAGAAGGTCCGACGCGGTGTTCTTGGCCGTGATGGCGATCTTCGCGGTGGCCAGGTCGGTGATTGTTTTGACCGGCGAATTCGGGACCGTGACGATCGCGTTGGACTTCGCGTTGACCGAAGTCGCGTCGGCGACCAGCTGCATGTCGGCGGCGCCGGAGCTGCGGGCAGTGAAGAACGGCGGGTAGGTCGAGAACGCGATGTCGACGTCGCCCGAGATCGACTTCGTCAACGAGGCCTGGCCGCTGGCGGCGATGACGGACTCGACGGTGAGGCCCTCGGCCCGGAAGTAGCCTTCGTCCTGGGCGAGCCAGAACGGGGCGAGGTCGGTGGTGGGCAGGATCGAAACCTTCAGCGTCGGCTTCTCCGGCCCGCCGCCGCCCGACGAGGCGCTGGAGCCGGTGGCGCCGAGTGCGCCGCAACCGGTTACGACCGTGACGACCGCGAGCGCGAGCGCAGCACGAACACGGGCACTGTTCCTGACTATTCCGAACAAGGTCTTGCTCCTCGAGGGAGATGACAGTTGAGGTACCGGCTCCAAGGAAGGTCCGTGATTCACTCCCCGGCGTCAGGCGGGCCACTGTAGGGACCCCGCCGGCCCTTGACAATGCGTGATGGCGCCGGATCCGGTATTTCACCAGAATGGCCGCATGAATACTAGATCGACGATCTTGCCGCGCTGTCGATCGCCACGTCACTCGGCGCGAGGCTCGACGAAGGTGTCCGCCGAGTGCGAAAAACGTGGCCCGAGGGCACCCGGCAAGGCGGAAAACAACGGATCGGCCGCCATATCCAGGACGGCGAACCGGGTGTAGTTGCTTCCCGGAAATGACACGGGTCCGCGGGTATTCGCCGAGTTGTCTGCGAAGGCAGGTATTGGTGCGCGGGCCGTCGAACTCGTCGACACCCCAGCCCTGCTGACGGAGAGTAGCCGGAGGCGGAAGGCGTTTCCTTCCGTGGATGCGGCGTCGATCCGGCTGCGCCGCAACGCATTCGTCCCGTCCTGGACCGCCGGACCCGGTGCTTGTCCGGGTGCGCGGAGCCGGCCGCGGGGCGCGGGCGACTGGCGGGAGATCGCCCGGAGCCGGGTGCGTGAATCACGGCCGGATCACGAATCGGTGCGGTTGCCGAATGGGAGGTTTCCCCGCCGGGAACGGGCGATCACCGGCCGTCGTTCCGCGGTGGCCAACCGCGCCTCTTGTTGGATAACCGGTTTTACTTCTAAAATCCCCGGTGTGCGCCCGCTTACGGAGGGTACCGAGCTGCTGGTCGGCCGGGACAGCGAGCTGTCCCGGCTGGTGGCTTGGATCCGGGACGTCGCCGCGGGTCGCGGCCGCGCCGTCCTGGTCGACGGCGAGCCCGGGATAGGCAAGTCGGCGCTGGTCCGGTCCGCCTGCGCGGCCGCCACCGATGCGGGCTGCCAGGTGTTCTGGGGCGCCGGCGACGAACTCGGGCAGGCCCTGCCGCTGCTGCCGCTCCTGGACGCGCTGGAGATCACGCCGGTCACGCGGGATCCCCGTCGTGACGCCGTTTCCGAGCTGCTGGGCGGCGGAGCCGTGGCGGGCAAGGGGGCCGACCTCGCCGCCGCGGCCGCCGAACAGCTGATCGCGCTGGTGGACCAGCTCTGCCAGGACGGCCCGGCGGTGCTGGTCGTCGACGAGCTGCAGTGGGCCGACAGCACGACGGTGGCGGTGTGGAGCCGGCTCGCCCGCTCGGTCCGGCAGCTCCCGCTGCTGCTGATCGGCGTGCTGCGCCCGGTTCCGCGCCGCGACGACCTGCGCTCGCTCTTCCGGATCGTCCGGCCCGCCGAGCGGCTGCGGCTGGGCAGGCTCGCCGAACCGGCGGTGCTCGAACTGGTGGCCGCGCTGGCCGGCGGCAAGCCGGGCGCCCGGCTGGAGGAGCTGGCCGCCGGGGCGGCCGGGAATCCGTTGTACCTCACCGAACTCCTCGACGCGCTGACCAGGAGCTCGTGCCTGGAGGTCGACCCCGCGGGCATCGCGGAGCTGACCGGCGCGGCCACGCCGGACTCCCTGCCGGAGGCGATCGCGGACCGGCTCGGCTTCCTCACGGAGCCGGCGCGGGAAGTGCTGCGGACGGCGGCGCTGCTCGGGGTCGGCTTCTCGGTCGCGGACCTGATGACCGTCACGAACTCCTCGCTCGCCGAGCTGCTGCCCGCCCTCGACGAGGCCCGCGCCGCCGGCGTGCTGGTGGCGGCGGGCGACGACCTGGAGTTCCGGCACCCGTTGATCCGCACGGCGCTGTACGACGAAATGCCGACGGCGGTCCGGGTCGCCTGGCACCAGTCCGCCGCCTTGGCGCTGGCCGAGGCGAGCGCCCCGGTCGAGCGGGTGGCGCGGCAGCTGCTGCCCATGGTGTCCACAACGGACACTCGCATGCCGGTCCCGGACTGGGCCGTGCGATGGCTGCTGAAGGTGGCCATGCCGTTGATCGGCCAGGCACCCGTGGCCGCCGTCGCGCTGCTGCGCCGGGCGGTGCGGGACGCGCCGCTCGACGACGCGGTGACCGGCGCGCTGGCCTGCCGGCTGGCCGACGCCTACTACCGGGTGGGCAACGTGGCCCAGGCCGAGCGGATCGCCCTGCGCGCCTTGGACCGCGTCCGCGACCCCGACGTGCGCGTCGACCTGCACACGACACTCGTGCAGAGCCGCGGGACGGCCGGCCGCGCCGCAGAGTCGCTGCCCGCGCTCAACGAGGCGCTGAACCAGCCGGGGCTCGAGGCCCGGCACCGGGCCCGGCTGCTGGTGCTCATCGCGCGGATCCGGCGCGTCCTCGGCGAAGTCGACTCCGCGGGCCGGGCCGCTTCCGCGGCGCTGGCCGAGCTCGGCTCGGACGAGGACCGCTGGGCGACGGGCTGGGCGCTGCACGTGCTGAGCCAGGGCTCGATGGCGCGCGGCGAGTGGGCTGCCGCGCTGCCGCTGTTCGAGCGCGCGATCGCCGTCGTGCGCGGCGATCCGACGTTGATCGAGCTCACCCTGCTGCTGCGGATCAACCAGTCGGTCACCTACGGCGCGCTCGACCGGTACGCCGACGCGCTCACCGCCGCCGGGCAGGCGCGCGAGCTGGCCGAGCGCACCGGCAGCGAGGCCCGGCTGACCCAGGTCCAGAGCGCGATCGGGCAGCTGATGCTGGGTGCCGGCCGGTGGGACGACGCGCTGGCCGAGGTGGACGTCGTGCCGGACGACCAGAAGGACCCGGGCGTGGTGTGCTGCGACCACGGCGTCGCCGCGATCATCCACCTCCACCGCGACGAGACGGCCGCGGCCCAGCACCACCTCGACGTCGCCGCGCGGCATTCGGAACAGGCCGGCGACGAGGTGGTGGAATCCCTGGTCCGGGCCCGCAGCCTCGCCTTCGAGCACGCCGGCGCGCCGGAGCGGGCGCTCGCCGTGCTGACCGCCGTGCCGGCCGGCGAAGACGCGGGGGAGGAGCGGCTGGGCGACGCGACCCGGCTGGCGATGGCCATCGGCGATGTGCGGACGGCGGCCGAGATCGAGGCGCGGGCGCGCGGGATCGCCGCCGAATCCGCCGTGCCGCACCGCCGCGCGCTGGCCCTGTACTGCCGGGGCCTGCTCGAGCGCGACGGGACGATGCTGCTGCGAGCCGCCGACGGCTACGCCGACGCGGGCCGCCCGCTGTCCCGGGCCAAGGCCCTGGAAGCGGCCGCGATCGCCTTCGCCGAAGCCCGCGTCGAAGACCGTGGTTCGGCACGGGCCGCTTTCATCCACGCCATCGACCTCTACGCGGAACTGGACGCGCAATGGGACGTGGCGCGGCTGCGCGCCCTGTTCCGGGCACTCGGCATCCGCCGCGGGCCGAAGGTGAAGCACCGCCAGGCCACGCACGGCTGGGACAGCCTCACCCCGACCGAGGGCCGGATCGCCGCGCTGGTGGTCGAAGGCATGTCGAACCCGCAGATCGCGGCCCGCCTGTACCTGTCCCCGCGGACGGTCGGCACCCACGTCTCGCACATCCTGACCAAGCTGGGGGTGCATTCGCGCATCGACATCGCGCGGGAAGCGGCCCGGCACCAGTCCGCCTCCGGCTGAGCCGCGCCCCCGTACGAGCCAACCGGCTCTTCGGGTTCCGGGTACGCGAGCCGGCCCTTCGGGTACGCACGCGACCCGCCGGCCCACTGCCCGGATCGCCGGGACAGCGGGCCCGCGCGCCGGATCAGGCAGCGACCTCCGGGGCGTCGTCCTGGGGGTGCACGACGACCGGTGGGGTGGTCGCCGGCTCCGGTGCCGGCGCTGGTGACGGTGCCGATGACGGTGCCGGCGCCGGGGTCGGGACCCGGCGGAACACCGCGATGTGCCCGCTGACCATCTGGCCGATCAGCACCGCCAGCACCAGCATCAGCGGCGTCCGCCAGGCGCCCGTGCCCGTGTGCAGCCAGCCGCAGACCAGCACCCCGAAGCCGGCGATGACGTACCCCACGCCCTGGACCACCGCGGACAACGCCACCGAGCTGTCCTTGCTGCGCAACGAAATGGTGGTCAGGGCGAACGCGAGCGCGCCCATGCCCGCGCCGGTCGCCGCGGCCCACAGCCAGGGCGCGGCCGCGGGTGCCAGGAGCAGGCCCGTCACCCCGATCACGTTGGGCGTGGCCAGGACGACGACCAGCAGGGTCTGGTTGCGCCAGCGGCGGGTCCAGCCCGGCACCAGCCACATCATCGGCAACCCCATGGCCATCGACAGCGCGAGGCACGCCCCCGCCGTCGTCGAGGGGACGCCCGCGCTGCGCAGGATCCCCGGCAGCCACCCCATCACCAGGAACGTCACCGTCGAGATGAGTCCGAAGTGGATGGTCAACGCCGAGGCCCGCACCGCGCCCGGGGCGGTCCGCGGCGACACGAACTCGCCCGGGGTGCGCTGCCACACCTGCTGGGCCAGCAGCGCCGTGCCCGCCCACACACCGAGGGCGACCCGCCACGACGACGACATGACCGCCGTGGGCGTGACCAGTGCGCCCGCCGTGCTGCCGACCCCGAGCCCGAACGTGAAGGCGGCGGAACCCTGGGCCAGCAACGGCAACATGGTGCCGAGCACGGCGATGGACAGGCACGCCAGCGCCGTCCCGATCAGGAGCTCCACCGAGCCCCCGAGCACCCGCCCGGCCAGCGACAGCACCAGCCCGATGAGAGCCACGGTGACGGTCCGGTGCGTCCCCACCCGGCCGCACAGCCACGGCGTCGCCCAGCCGCCGAGGCCGATGGCCCACAGCGGCAGGGCGACGAGCACCGCGGCGACGAGACCGCCGGCGACGGAGATGTCCGGCAGCGCCGCGCCGAGGCTGGTGACGGCCGGCCGGAGGTTCAGTGCGAGAACGAAGATGACCAGAGTGGAGACGGTGGTGGTAGCACGCGACATCGCTCCTCCTCGGACTCGAGGCCGGAGCGTTCTACTCCGTAGAACAATGTTTCGCGGTACGCGCGCCGCAGACATCCGTCACCTGACGGATGAACGAGCTTTTGTTGCCCTTCAACGGATATGTCCGTTCCGATGGGCCTGCGAACGGGCGTGCATCAGCACGGACGGCCACGTCCGCCGGGCGAGACGCGGCCGATCCGATCACGGTCCGTGCCGCGGAATCCCGGTGGCGGGGCGAAAACTCCTCGGTCGGCGCAGTGGTCGAGCCGGGGACGGAAGTGTCGTCACTGTCGATCACCACGGCGGCCCGGTCAGGAGTGGGTGACGGCGATCTTGCCGAGCGCGCCCGCGCCGAACGCGGCGAACGCCTCGCCGACGCGGTCGAGGGGATAGGTGGCGGTGACCGGGATCCGCAACGCGCCCGAGGCGGCCTCGGCGGCGAGGCGTGCCAGGGTTCGCGGGTTCGGGTCGGCCAGCACCGAGACGGCGGTGACGCCTTCCGGCGTGACGCCGAGGGTGGAAGCGAACCGGCCGTTCGGACGCAGCAGGCTCGCCAGCCGGTCGCCGTCGCCGGCCAGGTGCAGCACCGCGTCCACGCCCTCCGGTGCGAGCGCCCGCACCTGGGCCGGGAGGTCGCCGGCGAAGTCGACGACCTCGACCGCGGCCAGACCGGTGACGAACCCGGCTTCCGCGCCGGGACGGGCGGTGGCGATGACCCGCGCGCCCCGCGCCGCCGCGAGCTGCACCGCCAACGCGCCGACACCGCCGGTGGCCCCGGAGATCAGCACCGTGTCGTCCTTCGCGACGCCCACCGCGTTCAGTGCGTCGAGCGCGGCCGTGCCCGCCAGGCCCAGCGCCCCGGCTTCGCGCACGTCCAGCTCCGCCGGGCGGAGCGCCACGCCGTAGGCCGCCGACACGGTGACGTACTCGGCCAGCGAGCCGGTGCCCAGGAAGGGCTTCATCACCACGCCGAAGACCGCGTCGCCGACGGCGAACCCCTCGGCGCCTTCGCCGAGCGCTTCGACCGTTCCCGCGAAGTCCTTGCCCGGCACCAGCGGGAACCGGTGTTCCAGCATCCCCCGCAGGTAGCCGGCGGCGGTGGCGGCGTCGAAGCCGTTGACCGAGGACGCGGCCACCCGCACCAGCAGTTCACCCGCTTCCGGGCGCGGTCGCCCGACCTCGGTCACGGCGGGGGTGGCGGGGACGGATTCCAGTGTCGCAGCACGCATGGGGGTCACCTTCGGAATAAGTGGAACGGCCTACCCAGTTCCTGGATTCACCGTAGCAGACAAGTGGGTAGCTCGTTCCACTTGATAGGGTGGGGGCATGACGCAGTGCGAAACCGCGTTGCGCGCGGACGCCGAACGCAACCGCGAACGCATCATGGCCGCGGCCCGCCGGCTCTACGCGACCGAAGGACTCGGGGTTTCCATGGCGTCGGTCGCCCGCGAGGCCGGGGTCGGCAAGGCGACGCTTTCCCGGCGCTTCGCCACCCGCGAGGAGCTGATCAGCGCCGTGTTCGCCGACCGCATGGACGGCTACGCCGCCGCCATCGCCGAGGCGCTGGCCGACCCGGACCCCTGGCACGGCTTCACCGGCTACCTCGAGTCCATCTGCGCGATGCAGGCCGCGGACCGCGGCTTCGCCGCCGTGCTCGCCATGAGCTTCCCGGCCGCCGAAGAGCTCGAAGCCCGCCGCGCCGAGGCCTACCGGGGATTCCGCAAACTCATCCGCCGCGCCAAGGGCACCGGGCACCTCCGGGCGGACTTCACGGCCGAGGACCTCGTCGTCCTGCTGATGGCCAACGCCGGCGTCATCGCCGCCACGGCGGACGACGCGCCCGGGACGTGGCGCCGGCTCACCGGGCACCTGCTGCGCGCGTTCGCCGTTCCCGGGGCCCCGCTCCCCGCGCTGCCCGACGCCCCGGACCCCGCCGACCTCTTCCGCGCGATGACCCGCTTCGGGCGGCCCGCCGAACCGTGACCGACCGGAGGTCCCCGCATGGCCCGCATCTTCATCACCGGCTCCGCCGACGGCCTCGGCCTGGCGGCGGCCCGCACCCTGCTCGGCGACGGGCACGAGGTCGTCGTCCACGTCCGGAACGAGGAGCGTCTCGACGCCGTGCGTGATCTCCGGGGCGCGGAGGCCGTCGTCGCGGATCTCGCCGACGCGGCTCAGGTGCGGGACCTCGCCGAGCGGGTGAACCGGCTCGGGCGGATGGACGCCGTGATCCACAACGCCGGCGTCTACACCGGGCCCGCGGTCCTGCCGGTGAACGTGGTCGCGCCCTACCTGCTCACCGCGCTCGTCGACCGCCCGCAACGGCTGGTCTACCTCAGCAGCGGCGAGCACTTCCGCGGCTGGCCGAAGCTGACCGGCCTCGACTGGGCCGGCCACCGGCCCGGTTCCTACCCGGAGAGCAAGTTGTTCGTCACCACCTTGGCCGCGGCCGTCGCGCGGCTCTGGCCCGATGTGGCCGCCAACGCGGTCGACCCGGGCTGGGTGCCGACGAAGATGGGCGGCCCCGACGCGCCCGACGACCTCCGGCTCGGGCACCTCACCCAGGAGTGGCTCGCCACCGGCGACGAGCCGGACGCGCGCAGCTCCGGTGGTTACTGGCACCACCAGCGCCGCGTGCGGCCGCACCCCGCGGTACCGAACCACCGGTTCCAGGACCGGCTGCTCGAAACCCTGGCCGGTGTCACCGGAATACGGCTGGCCGGAGAGTCCACAGTAGAGGGTTCGTGACGGCACCGGCCCCGCGCCGCCGTCCAGCAGCTGGGGTACGGCGACGTCTCGGGCGAAGCCCGGCCGCGGTCAGCCGACCAGGCGGGGGAACAGCTCCCGCACCCCGCGCCGGAGGTCGTCGAGTGCCGTTTCCTCGCCGGCGAGGTGGCGCAGCAGCGCCTGCTGGAACAGCCCGTCGAACAAGGCGTACGCGTCGGCCGCGGAGCAGGTCGGCCGGCTCTGCGCGAGCTCGGCGTACGCGCTCACGTTGCGCCAGATCATGTCCCGGAGGCTGTCGTCGATCTCGGCGACGTCTTCGCGGAACGCCGGCTCGAACAGGGACTGCGTGCGCAGGTCGTACCACATGCGGTGCAGGAGGGGCGCCTCGCCGAGGGCGGTTGCGAGACCGTCCGCGCAGGCAGCCGCCAGCTCGGCCGGGGAGGCCGCCTCGCCGACGCCGCCTTCGTAGCGCTGTACGCAGGCGGCCTTGTAGCGCCGCACGCAGTAGGTGATCAGCTCGACCTTGTCGGCGAAGTAGTAGTGCAGCAGCCCGTGGGAGAACTTCGTGTGCTCGGCGATCGTGCGCAGGCTGGTGCGGGCGTAGCCGAGGTCGGCCAGCGCCAGGAGCGCCGCGTCGGCCAGTTCCCGGCGGCGGTCCTCGAACTTGTCGGCTGGGGTCCGGCGCCTCACGGCGGCTGCGCTGGTCACGGGTCCGAAGATACCATCCGGCGGTTTTCTGACCAATCGTCCAAGAAAATCTTGACATTCGTCCAAATGGCGGTCATGGTCTTCACCAGCCGCCGGCGAAGTCGGGAGGGACGACGATGTCTCTGTTCTTCTACCTGGAGAAAGGCGCCTCGCTGGACCCCGGGGCGCCCTGCCTGACCCTCGACGGGGTCACCCGGTGCTACGGCGAGGTCGTCGAGCTCGCCGAGGCCGTCGCCCGCGCGTTGCGGCGCTCCGGCGTCGCCCCGGGGGACAAGGTCGGCATCCTCTCCGCCAACGACCCCACCGCGTTCACCTGCGTCTTCGGCATCTCCCGGGCGGGTGCGGTGTGGTGCCCGATCAACCCGCGCAACGCCGCCGTCGAGAACGCCGAGCTCCTGGACCTCTTCGACTGCGCCACCCTGGTCTTCCAGCCCGCCTTCGAGGACCTGGTCCGCCGGATCGCCCCGCGGCTGCCGAAGCTGACCACGCTCGTCCGCCTCGGCGACGGCGACGGCTTCGCGCCCGGTTTCGCCGCCTGGGTCGACGCCGCGCGCGACGACCTGCCGGCCGTGGCCGACCCACCGGACGACGTCGTCGCCCTGGTCGGGACCGGCGGCACGACCGGGCGGCCCAAAGGCGTCATGCTCACCGGCCGCAACCTCGAAGTCATGTCGGCGATCACGCTGATGAGTTACCCGTTCGAGGGTCGCCCGGTCTACCTGGCCCTGGCCCCGCTGACGCACGCGGCCGGCGTCCTCTGCTTCCCGGTCCTCGCCCGCGGTGGCGAGGTCGTGATCATGCCGAAGCCCGACGTCGGCCGGTTCCTGGAGCTGATCGAACGCCACCGCGTCACCCACACGTTCCTGCCGCCGACGCTGATCTACCTGGTGCTCGGCCACGAAGCCCTGGACCGCACGGATCTCTCGTCGCTGCAGTGCTTCTGGTACGGCGCGGCGCCGATGTCGACGGCCCGGCTGACCGAAGCCCTCGACCGGATCGGGCCGATGGCCCAGCTGTTCGGCCAGTCCGAGGCCCCGATGATGATCTCGACGATGTCGCCCGCCGAGCACCGGCGGCCCGACGGGACCGTCCACACCGGACGGCTGGCCTCGGCCGGGCGGCCGTCGCCGCTGGTCACCGTCGCGATCCTGGACGGCGACGGAAACACCGTGCCACCAGGGGAACGCGGCGAGATCTGCGTGCGCGGATCGCTGGTGATGGCCGGCTACTACCGCAATCCCGAAGCCACCGCGGAAGCCTCCGCGCACGGCTGGCACCACACCGGCGACATCGGGTTCCTCGACGGCGAAGGCTTCCTCCACATCGTCGACCGCGCCAAGGACATGGTCATCACCGGCGGGTTCAACGTCTACTCCGCCGAGGTCGAACAGGCGGTGCTGGCCCACGACGCGGTCCGCGACTGCGCCGTGGTCGGCCTGCCCGACGAGAAGTGGGGCGAGCGCGTCACCGCCGTCGTCCAGCTCCGGCCCGGCGCCGACCTGGACACCGGCGAGCTGATCGCCTTCGTCAAGGACCGCATCGGCAGCGTCAAGGCACCCAAGCAGATCGAAGTCTGGCCGGACCTGCCCCGCTCGACCGTCGGCAAGGTCCTCAAGGCCGAGATCCGCACGACCCTCACCACCCGCTGAAGGGAAACACCATGAAACTCGCGCTCTACCTCCCGAACTTCCGCGACAAGGTGACCGTGCGGGAGCTCGAGGACCTCACCGCGCTGGCCGAGGACCTCGACTTCGACTCGGTCTGGACGCTCGACCGGATCATCGTCCCGGAGACGTCCGACACCCAGGAGATGCAGTACGCCTTCGGCATGATCGAGGGCTTCCCCAAGGGCCTGCCGGTCAGCTCGCGCGGCGAGTTCCTGCAGGGCATGCCGCTCATCCCGTGGCTGGCGGCCAAGACGTCGAAGGTGCGGATCGGGATGAGCATCATCGACACGCCCTACCGCGCGCCCGGCGTCCTCGCCGCCGAGCTCGCGACCATCGACCACCTTTCGGGTGGCCGGCTGAACGTGGCCGTCGGGTCCGGCTGGATGCCGGAGGAGTTCGCCGCCGCGAGCGCGACGCACATCTTCCCCAAGCGACACCGGCACGTCCGGGAAACCCTGGAGATCATGCAGGGCATCTGGACCAACGACGTGTTCGAGTACCACGGCGAGTTCGCCGACTTCCAGCGCAGCGGGTTCGGCGCCAAGCCGGTGCAGCAGCCGCACCCGCCGATCTTCTTCAGCGGCCTCAAGGACGCGAAACGCTCGGCCGCCCGCATCGCGAAGTACGGCCTGTCCGGCTGGATCGGCATCCAGGACTCGCCCGAGGACATCCGGCGCTGGCGCACCGAAATCCACCGCGAACTGGCGGCCCTCGACACCCCGCGCTCGGTCGACGACCTCGAGATCGCCAGCATGATCTGGTTCGTCATCACCGACCAGGACATGGACCAGAGCCCGCTCGGCAAGGGCACCAACCTGCTCGTGGGCTCCCAGGCGCAGATCACCGACCAGCTCAAGCGCTACCGGGAAGCGGGGCTCACGATGCCGTTCCTGTGGCCGCCCTTCCAGGACGTCCCGGTGGCCAAGACGCTCGACGACATGAAGCGGCTGAAGGAAGAGATCCTCCCCAAGATCGAAGCGATGTGAAAGGGACCAGCATGTCCGAACTCGAAGGAAAGCGCGTCTTCGTCACCGGCTCCGGCGCCGGCATCGGCAAGGCGATCGCGGCGCTGTTCACCGAACGCGGCGCCCGGGTCGTCGTGAGCGACCTCGACTCCCTCTCGGCCAAGCAGACGGCCGGCGAGATCGGCGCGGCCGGCGTCGCCAACTGTGACGTCACCGACGAAACCCAGGTCCAGACGGCGATCCAGCAGGCGGTCGACCTCCTCGGCGGCCTCGACGTCCTGGTCAACAACGCCGGGATCGAGGTGTCGTCGCCGCTGCTGCAGCAGTCGACGGAGAGCTTCGACAAGATCTTCGCGGTCAACGTGCGCGGCACGTTCGTGACGATGAAGGCGGCGACCCCGCACCTGGTGGAGTCCAAGGGCAACATCGTCAACATCGCCTCGATCGCGGGCATCGGCGGCAGCCCGCTGCTCGGCTCGTACTGCGCGACGAAGGCCGCGGTCATCCAGCTGACCCGGGTGGCGGCGGTCGAGATGCGCCCGACGGGCGTCCGGGTCAACGCGGTCTGCCCGGGCTTCGCCGACACGGCCATGGTCGAGCGCCTGGTCCCGGACTTCGAGGCGGCGACCCAGGTCCCGTTCGGCGACCTGGTCGCGGCCAAGCAGGGCCGGCTCGGCACCCCGCAGGACATCGCGGAGGTCGCGGCGTTCCTGGCGTCCGACCGGGCGAGCTGGATCACCGGCAGCCACTACGTCCTCGACGGCGGGTTGACCGCGTCCCTGGTGTGAGGCGCCCCTCCGGTGGGGCCGCTTCCGGGCGGCCCCACCGGGGCGGGCACCCCTTGACGGCGGAACGACGGCGCTGCATACTCCCGTAACCTCCCGTTAATCGATTAACGGAGCAGGCGGGAAGGAGAGCGCCGCGATGGCCCGAGTCCGGATGTCCGACGTGGCCGCCCGTGCCGGGGTGTCCACGGCAACCGTGTCGCTGGTGCTCAGCGGGCGGGACGCGGCGCGCGTGTCGCCGCAGACCCAGCAGCGGGTGCGCGAGGCGGCCGCGGCGGTCGGTTACGAGCCGAATTCGGTCGCGCGGAGCCTGCGGACGCAGCGGACCCGGATGGTCGGCCTGATCTCGGACACGA
This sequence comes from Amycolatopsis sp. NPDC005003, assembly GCF_053600695.1. Lineage (NCBI taxonomy): Bacteria > Bacillati > Actinomycetota > Actinomycetes > Pseudonocardiales > Pseudonocardiaceae > Amycolatopsis > Amycolatopsis sp. NPDC005003. Next base: position 141,710 of record NZ_JBSGAI010000012.1, read on the forward strand.
TCGCCAGCACGCCGTTCGCCGGGCGGATGCTGGCCGGGGCCAACGACGTGGCGCGGGCGCACGGGCACCTGGTGATCCTCGTGGACACCGAGCAGGACCCCGGCGCCGAGCGACAGGCGCTGAACGCGTTGAGCGGCCAGCAGGTCGACGCCGTGATCTACGCGAGCATGTGGCACCGCGTGGTCGAGGTGCCGGACGGCCTGCCCGCGGACGCCGTCCTGCTCGACTGCGCCCCGGCCGCGGGCGGGCGGCCCGCGGTCGTCCCGGACGAGCGGGCGGGCGGGATGGCCGCGGTGCGGGAACTGGTCGCCGCCGGGCACCGCCGGATCGCCTTCCTGGACGCGGCGGAGCGGTTCGAACTCGTCGCGTCGCCACTGCGGTACGAGGGGTACCTGAGGGTGCTGGCGGAGGCCGGGATCGAGCCGGATCCCGCCTGGCACGTCCGCGCCGAACCGGTGGCCTCCGGCGGGCGGGAAGCCGCCGGGCGGTTGCTGGACCTGACGGCGGACAACCGGCCCACCGCGATGTTCTGCTTCAACGACCGCATGGCGATGGGCGCCTACGCGGCCGCACACCACCGGGGCCTTTCGGTGCCCGGTGACCTGTCCGTCGTCGGCTACGACGACCAGCAGCTGGTCGCGGCCGAACTCGATCCGCCGTTGACGACGATCGCGCTGCCGCACTACGAAATGGGCCGGTGGGCGATGGAGGTCGCGCTCGGGCTTCGTCCGGCGGACCCGGCGGCCCCGCACCTCATGGCGTGCCCGGTCATCCGCCGGGCTTCGGTGGGCCCGCCGCCTGCCGCGTTCGGCGGCTGACGGCGGACCGCCCTTCTCACTGCATTCCCACATGGCAGTTGGCGCTGCCATCCGGCACGGAGGCGACGGCCAGGTCGCGCTCCGCAACAGAGAAAGAGATTCCACGGTGAAACGCAAATCCCTCTCCGTCATGGTAGCGGTAGTGCTCGCGCTGGGCGGTTGCGCCCGCGCAAGCCAAGAATCCTCCGGCGCTCCCGGTGAGATCACGATGTGGACGCACTCGGCGGGCAATCCCGGTGAGCTGGCGGTCTACCAGCGGATCATCGCCGACTTCAACAGTTCCCAGAACCAGTACAAGATCGTCGAGCAGAACTTCCCGCAGGGTTCGTACAACGACGCCGTCACCGCGGCCGCCGCGTCGCGCAAGCTGCCCTGCCTGCTGGACATGGACGGCCCGGTGATGCCGAACTGGGCGTGGGCCGGCTACCTGCAGCCGCTGGGACTGCCCGACGACCTGATCGGGACGCTGCTGCCCACGACCGTCGGCCGCTACAAGGACACCGTCTATTCGGCGGGCTACTGGGACGCCGCGTTGTCGATCTTCGCGCGGAAGTCGGTGCTGGACAGGAACGCCATCCGGATCCCGACGATCGAGCGGCCGTGGACGCTCGAGGAATTCGACGCGGCCGTCGCGAAGCTGAAGGCCAACGGCTACGCCACGCCGCTGGACCTGGGCGCCGCGGACAAGGGGGAGTGGTGGTCGTACGCGTATTCGCCGATGCTGCAGAGCGCCGGCGGTGACCTGATCGACCGGGTCACCATGAAGTCCGCCGACGGCGTGCTGAACGGCCCGGATGCCGTGAAGTTCTTCACCTGGTTCCAGCAGGCGTTCAAGAACGGCTGGGCGGACAACGCCGGCCCGGTCGGCAACCAGCGCTTCATCGACGACAAGGTCGCCCTCAGCTACACGGGCGTGTGGAACGCCAAGGACGCTCTCGAAAGCGTCGGCACCGACCTGCTGATCCTGCCTCCGGTGGACTTCGGGAAGGGCCCGAAGATCGGCGGCGGTTCCTGGCAGTGGGGCATTTCCGCGGGCTGCCAGCAAACCGAAGGCGCCCGGGCCTACCTGAAGTTCAGCTTCCAGGACAAGTACCTGACCGCTTTCGCCGACAGCCAGGTGGTCATCCCGAGCACCACGGCGGCCGCAGCGGCGTCGAAGTACTTCGGCGACACCGCTCCGCTGCACCCGTTCGCCGTGCTGTCGCAGAAGTTCGCCCTGGCCCGACCGGCCACGCCCGGCTACCCGGTGATCTCCTCGACGTTCGAGAAGGCCGCCAAGGACATCATGAGCGGCGCCGAGGTCAAGCCGGCGCTCGACACCGCCGTGCAGGCGATCGACACCGACATCAAGTCCCAGAACGGCTACGGCTTCTAGCTCCCCGGCAGCGCACCCACCGAGAGGGAAGGCTTCTCCATGACGGCGACCATCTCGCCGGACACCCGCGCCGCGAGCGCGGTCCCGAAACCCGTTTCCCGCCCGAAGGTCCACCACGAACGACGCTCCGCGCGCCGGGCCGGCTGGGCCATGGCCGCGCCCGCGGTCCTGTTGCTGCTGGCGTTCCTCATCGTCCCGGTGCTCCTCGGGTTCGTCCTGTCGTTCACCAACGCCCGGCTCGTCTCGCCCGAACCGACCACCTTCACCGGCCTCGACAACTTCGTCCGGGCCTTCACCGCCGATCCGGCGTTCCTGCGCTCGCTGGTGAACACGTTCTGCTTCGCCGCGGTCGTCGTGCCGGTGCAGGCCGGGTTCGGGCTGCTGCTGGCCATCCTGGTGAACCGGAAGATCCGGGGTGCGGTGGCGTTCCGGGTCATCTTCTTCATCCCGGTCGTGACCTCGATCGTCGTGGTCTCGATCCTGTGGAAGTTCATGTACCAGCCCGACGGGCTGATCAACTCGTTCATCGATTCGATCACCTTCGGCGCCTGGCAGGGCACGGCTTGGCTGAACGACCCGAGCACCGCGCTGTTCGCGATCATCGTGCTGTCGATCTGGCAGGCGGTGGGCTTCCACATGCTGATCTGGCTCTCCGGCCTGCAGACCATCCCGCCGGAGCTGTACGAGGCGGCGCGGATCGACGGCGCGGGCACCTGGCAGCAGTTCCGCCACGTGACCTGGCCGTGCCTGCGGCCGACCCGGGTGTTCGTGCTGATCACGATCACCATCGCCGCGCTCGGGCTGTTCGTCCAGATCGACGTGATGACCCAGGGCGGCCCGGTGGACTCCACCTCGACGCTGGTCTACCACGCCGTCCGGATGGGCTACCACCAGCAGCAGATCGGCTACGGCTCGGCCCTGTCCCTGGTGTTCTTCGTGCTGGTGCTGATCGTCGCGCTGGTCCAGCGCTTCCTGACCCGGGACAGGGACTGAGCGCATGATCATCCACAAGGGACAAATCGACGAGCGCGTGCTGCGGCGGCGCCGCCGGGTCTGGACCTACCTGGTCCTCGTCGGGCTCGCCGTCTTCTTCCTGTTCCCGCTGGTGTTCATGTTCGTCTCGAGCCTGAAGCCCGATGGCCAGATCCTGTCCGACGTCGGCGGCTGGCGGGCGTTCCTGCCGGTGGGGGACATCGGCTTCGACAACTACGCCGAGGTGTTCGACCGGGTGCCGGTCGGCCGGTTCCTGTTCAATTCGGTCCTGGTCACGGTGGTGATCGTGGCCGCGGGGCTGGTGGTGAACTCGATGGCCGGGTTCGCGATCTCGCGGCTGCGCTGGACCGGCCGCGGGGTCGTGCTCAGCGTCGTCATCGCCACGCTGATCGTGCCGTTCGAGACCATCGCGGTGCCGATGGTCTACTGGGTCTCGCAGCTGCCGACCCTGCTGGTCCAGAACGGACAGCTCGTGTACGACTTCGGCTGGCTCGACACCTACCAGGTGCAGATCGTCCCGTTCATCGCCAACGGTTTCTCGATCTTCCTGTTCACGCAGTACTTCTCGACCATTCCCACCGCGCTCGACGAGGCGGCCCGGATCGACGGCGCGGGCTGGTTCACCGTCTACCGCCGGATCGCCGTGCCGCTGTCCGGCCCGGCGTTCGCCACCGTCGCGATCCTGACGTTCCTGCCGGCCTGGAACCAGTACCTGTGGCCGAGCATGGTCGTGCAGGACGAGAAGCTGCGGCCGGTGATGGTCGGCATGCAGTACTTCTTCCAGGACAACACCGCCTGGGGCGAGGTCATGGCCTACACGTCGATGATCACCCTCCCGGTGCTCGTGGTGTTCCTCGCCTTCCAGCGCGCGTTCGTCAGCAGTGTCGCGGCCAGCGGCGTCAAGGAATGACGGCTCTTCGAAAGGATCGCATGTTTTCGCTGCCCGACTCCTGGGTCTGGGACTTCTGGTTCGCCGACGACGGCGACCGCTACCACCTGTTCTTCCTCTACGCTTCCCGTGCGCTGCACGACCCGGAAGCCCGCCACTACCGCGCCTCGATCGGCCACGCCGTCTCGGCCGACCTGGTGCATTGGAACCGGATCGAGGACGCGCTGGTCCGCGCGGACGCCCCCGCGTTCGACGACCTGGCGACCTGGACCGGTTCGGTCGTGCGGCACCCGGACGGGACCTGGTTCCTGTTCTACACCGGCGCCACCCGCGCGCCCGGCGGCAAGAACGTCCAGCGGATCGGCTACGCCACCTCGCCGGATCTCGTCACGTGGCACCGCGCTGCGGAAAATCCGGTGCTGGCCGCCGACCCGCGCTGGTACGAGACGTTGGACGACGGCTGGCATGATGAGGCGTTCCGCGACCCCTGGGTGTTCGCCGATCCGGCCGGGGACGGCTGGCACATGCTCGTCACGGCTCGCGCCGCCACCGGTGAGCCGTTCGAGCGCGGCGTCGTCGGCCATGCCGTCTCCGCGGACCTGCGGCACTGGGAGCTGCGCCCGCCGCTGACCGCGCCCGGGCCGCGCGGGTTCGGGCAGCTGGAAGTCCTGCAGGCCGAGGTGGTGGACGGCCGCCCGGTGCTGCTGTTCTCCTGCCTGGCCGAACACGCCTCGGCCGACCGCCGGGCCACCGGCACGACCGGCGGGATCTGGGCCGCGCCCGCCGGGAGCCCGCTCGGGCCGTTCGACATCGCGGCCGCCGAACCCGTCACCGACGACCGCTGCTACAGCGGCCGCCTGGTCCGCCGCCGGTCCGACGGCCGCTGGGTGCTGCTCGCGTTCCACCACCGCGGCGAGTCCGGCTTCGTCGGCGCCATCGGCGATCCCGTGCCGGTGGCGTGGGACGGCAAACGTCTCGCCCTTCTCGAACCCTGATCTCCCGGAGGTCCCCATGCGCTCAACGACGAGCCGCCTTCGCCTGCTGCCGGTCGCCGCCCTCCTGGCGGCGACGGCGGCGGTGGGCCCGACCGACGCACCTCCCGCCGCGGCGGCGGTCACCTACCGCGCGCAGTACCACTTCACGGTGCCCGACCACTGGAAGAACGACCCCCAGCGGCCGGTGTACGTCGACGGCAAGTTCAACTACTACTACCTCTACAACGCCGACTACCCGACCGAGGTCGGGACCGCCTGGCGGCTGGCGACGACCACCGACGGCGTCGCCTTCGCCGACCAGGGCATCGCGGCACCGAAGAAGACCAACGCCAACCACGACCTGTGGTCGGGTTCCGCGGTGGTGGACACGGCGAACACGGCCGGTTTCGGTGCCGGCGCGGTGGTCCAGCTGGTCACGCAGATGGACCACCCGGTCAACGCCTCCGGGCCGCAGGCGCAGTTCCTGTGGTACTCGATCGACGGCGGCCGGACGTTCCGGCCGTACGGCGACACGCCGGTGATCCCGAACGGCGGCCGCCGCGACTTCCGCGACCCCAAGGTGAGCTGGGACGCCGCGCGCGGCCGGTGGGTCGCGGCGATCGCCGAAGGCGACCGGATCGGGTTCTTCACCTCGCCCGACCTCAAGAACTGGACGTGGCAGTCGGACTTCGTCGGCGGAATGGGCATCCTCGAGTGCCCGGACCTCTTCCCGATCCGCGCCGACGACGGCACCACGCACTGGGTGCTCGGCGTGAGCGCCGGCGGGACACCGGGCACCTACGCGTACTGGACCGGAGCCTTCGACGGCGCCGCGTTCACCGCCGACGCCGCGCCACAGTGGCTCGACCACGGCTTCGACTGGTACGCCGGAGTCACCTGGGAGGACCCGGCCGCGCCGGTGGACCGGCGGTTCGGCCTGGCCTGGATGAACAACTGGGCGTACGCCGACACCACCCCGACGTGGGCCGCGGACGGCTTCAACGGCACCGATTCGATCGTCCGGCAGATCACGCTCAAGCACTATCCGGACGGCTACGCCCTGGCCTCGCAACCGACTCCCGCGCTGGCCGCCCACGCGAGCTCGGTGACCGACCTCGGCACGATCGAGGTGAACGGTGGCTTGGTTCCGCTGGCCTACCACGGCTCGGCCTACCAGCTCGACACCGACGTCAGCTGGACCCAGCTCGACAACGTCGGCCTGCAGCTGCGGGTCTCGCCCGACGGGACCCGGCACGCGGACACCGGGATCCACCACGACTACAGCTACCTCAACCGGCGTCAGACCGGGCAACCCGACACCACCGGTACGCGCGGGGAGAGCCACGCGCCGTGGAACCCGGCGAAGACCAGCGCGCACCTGCGGATCCTGGTCGACCGGACCACGATCGAGGTGTTCGTCGACGACGGCCGGTACGTGCACTCCAGCGAGGTGTTCGCCGACCCCGCCGACACCGGCATCAACCTCTACACCACCGGCGGCAGCGCGACTTTCGCGAACACGACGATCACCGGGTTCCCGGACCTGTCCCAGCGCCCGGCACACGTGATCTCCGGATTCGAAGGAAGTTCTTACGACCCCGGCTGGACCGCCACCGGCAGCTTCACCGGCACCGGCCCGTCGTTCGAACACCTGCCCGGCATGGTCGGCAACGCGGTCCTGGACACCTTCGCCGGCGGCGGCGACCCGGCCACCGGCACGATCACCTCGCCCCCGTTCACCCTCGACCGCAACCACCTGCACTTCCTCCTGGCCGGCGGCGACCACCCGGCCGGGACCTCGATCAACCTCGTCGTCGACGGCCAGGTGGTGCGAACGGCGACCGGAGACGACACCGGCGTGCTCAAACCGATCGACTGGGACGTCGGCGCTCTGCAGGGGCGCAGCGCCCGGGTGCAGGTCGTCGACCAGGCGACCGGCGCGTGGGGACACCTCATGGTCGACCAGCTGCTGCTGAGCGACTGAGCGAGTACCGGCAACCCAGGCCCGGACGCCTGACGTTGCCGCAGTAGCGGTCAGGGAACGTCCGCTTCTCGTGGCACCATCGACCCATGCCGACTGCTTCCTCGACGGCCACCTCGGGTCGCCTGCTCTCGCTGCTGTCCCTGCTGCAGGCCCGCCGGGACTGGCCGGGCTCGCTGCTCGCCGGCCGGCTGGGCGTCAGCGAACGGACCGTGCGGCGGGACGTCGACCGGCTGCGGGAGCTCGGCTACCCGGTCCAGGCGGTCAAGGGGCCGGAGGGCGGCTACCGGCTCGAAGCCGGGAGCCGGCTGCCGCCGTTGCTGTTCGACGACGAGCAGGCTGTCGCGCTCGCGGTGGCGCTGCGGATCGCCGTCGGGACCGGCGCCGGGATCGAAGAGGCGGCCGCGCGGGCGCTGGCCACGGTGCGGCAGGTGCTGCCGGCCCGGCTGCGGCAGCGCGTCGACGCGCTGGAGATCACCGCGGCCGGCGGCACCACCCAGCTCGACCCGGACATCCTGCTCGCGCTGAGCTCGGCGATCCGGGCCACCGAGGAGGTCCGGTTCGACTACGAGCGGCCGGCCGGCGCCGAGCTCCGGGCGCCGCGGCGGGTGCAGCCGCACCACCTGGTGGTCCGGAGTGGACGGTGGTACCTGGTCGGGTGGGACGCCGCCCGGGAGGACTGGCGGACCTACCGCGCCGACCGGATGACCCTGCGCGTGCCCAACGGCCCCCGGTTCACCCCGCGGGCGGTGCCGGGCGGTGACGTCGCGGCGTTCCTCGCCGCCCGGTTCAAGGGCGCCACCACCGCCGACGGCTGGCCGTGCCGGGGCGAAGTGCTCCTCGACCGCCCGGTCGCCGAGGTGGCGCCGTTCGCCGGGGACGGCATCGTCGAAGAAGCCGCCCCCGGGAAGACCCGGCTGCTGGCCGGGTCCTGGTCCTGGGGGGCGCTGGCCGCCGGGCTGCTGCGGTTCGAGTGCGACGTCGAGGTGGCCGGCCCGCAGGCCCTGCGTGACGCGTTCGCCGACCTGGCCCGTCGCGCCGGCCGGGCGGCGGCGCCCGGGGTCAGTTGAGCTTGCGGGTGTCGGCGGGGAGCCCGCCACCGGCGTAGACGTCTTCGGCCAGCTTGGCCAGCGCGGTCAGCGCGACGTTCTGGCTCCACGGGCCGTAGGAAACGCGCGACACGCCGAGTTCCTGGGCGCGCGCCAGCGGGATCGAGCCGGGGATGCCGATGAGGTTGACCTTGCGTTCGCCGAGTTCGCCGACGAGCCGCGCGACCTGGTTCTCGTCCAGCTTGCCCGGCACGAAGAAGTTGGACGCCCCGGCGTCGAGGTAGGCGCGGCCGCGGGTGATGGCCTCGGTCAGCGCCGTCTCGGGATCGGTCTTGAGGAAGGCGTCGGTGCGGGCGTTGAGGACGAAGTCGACCCCGGCCGACTGCGCGGCCGCGACGGCGGCTTCGACGGCCTTCACCGCTTCGCCCAGCGGCTTCATCTGGTCCTCGAGGTTGGCGCCGACGGCGCCGGCCTCGATCGCCCTGGCCACCGTGCCGCCCGGATCCCCGTAGCCGGCCTCGAGGTCCGCGGTGACCGGCAGGTCACCGGCGTTCCGCACGATCAAGGCGACTTCGGCGATCATCTCGTCGCGCGGGATCTTCTCGCCGTCGGGGTAGCCGCGCGAGGCCGCGATGCCGTGACTGGGCGTGGCGAGGGCCCGGGTCCCGGGAGTCCCGGCGACGACCTTGGCGGTGATGGCGTCCCAGACGTTGACGACGAGCAGCAGTTCGGGAGCGGCGTGCAGCTGCTGCAGGAGGGTGGCCTTCTCGGCGGTCGAAGTCATGCCGTCCAATGTAGGCGGGTACCCGGCTTCACCGCCCGGCGGACAGCGCCGGGTGGGCGCGGATCCGTTCGGCGAGTTCCCGGGCCTCCCGGGAACTCCGGTAGGGCGCGGTGTCCAGCGTCGCGCAGATGTCGGACAGGCGCGCGGCCAGGTGGGCGACGCCGGCGGTGGCGGACGTGCTGATCACCGGGTCGAGTGCCGCGTCGGCGGCGTCCAGCTCCCGGGTCGCGAGGTAGCCGTCGGTCATCTCCAGCCGGGTGGAGGCCTCGCCGCCGTAGCGGCGGTGGCGTTCGGCATCCGTCGAGTACAGGCCCAGTGCGCGTTCGGCGGCTTCGATCGCCAGCACCGGCTTGCCCACCTGCACCCAGGCGCCCGCGTTGCAGAACGACTGCCGGGCCTCGTCGAAGCCGAATTCGCCGCCGACGAGGTCGTGCAGCTCGTCGGGCTCGGTGACGTGCTCGCGAGCGTGGTGACCCAGGCCGATCACCTTCTGCGTCTCGCGGACGTCGCCGAGGTGGGCCCAAGCGCGGCTCTCGATGTTGCACAGCCGCACGAAGCCGGTGCCGTTGCGCAGGTATTCGCGGCCGGCCTGCGCCAGGTCCGCCGCCTCCCGCGGGTTCCCCGACCAGAACGCGATGAGCGCCTGGGTGCCCCGCAGCCACGCCTTGAGTCCACTGTGGCCGATGATCTCGGCGTAGACCCAGGCGGCGCGCGACTGTTCGGCCGCGGCGCCGTAGCAGCCCAGCTCCATGCTCGCGTTGGCCAGCAGCCCGCACGTCTGACCGGCGAGCAGGTAGAGGTGCGACTGCTGGGCCGGGTGGGCCTGCCGCTGCAGCAGCCGGAAGACGCGGTCGCGGACGCGGACGAGCTCGCCGAAGATCTCGGCGGGCTGGGTGCGGATGGAGGTGCGCGCGAGCTGGACCACGTCGTGGTCCAGCTGCTCGAGCGTGATCGCGCCGACTTCGGTGATCTCGGCGCGCTCGGCGTGCGCCCCGGACGCGTGGGCGGCGGCGTTGACCGCGGCGGCGTTGAGGCGCCCGGGCCCGGGCGGCGGGGGTGCGGCGTCCGGCTCGGCCGGCGGCAGCTGCTCGAGCACGAGCCGCTCCGGCTCGGGCAGCAGCGGCAGTTCGTCCTCGCCGAGCAGGGCGCGGGGCACGGTGCCGTAGACCCGGGCGAGCAGGGCGAGGACGTGCACGGTGGGGCGGAGGCCCCGCTGCGGCCACGCCTCGTATTCGCTGATCCGCTTGCCGGTCATCGGGGCCCGGCCGTCGCCGAGCAGGTCGTTGCAGCGCGCGGCGACCGCCGTCTGGGACAGGCCGTGGGTGTATCGCCACGCCTGGCGGGGGTTGAACTGCCAGCGGCCGGTCATCTCGGCCGCGATCTTGGCCGGGCTGCTGCCGCCGGCGAGCAGCTGGTGCCGGAGCCGTTCCCGCTCCGGCTTGCTCCCGGGCTTCGACCCGCTGGTTCCCATGACGCCGCTCCGAGACCGAATGGGTGATCCGCACACCGCGGACGGTCGACCACCGTAGCGCATCGCCGCTTTCCGCGGCAGCACCGGAAATCGCGCGGAAACTCCGGCCGAAACTCCCATCCGGCGGGAACCCGCCCGGCCGGGCGGACGGGGAACGCTGGTCCGCTGCACCGGATAGAGTGGAGGACCCGTGTCCCGTCTTCGCGACACCGCTGGTACCGGCCCGCGGAGGCGGTCATGACCGTGCGCTGGGTCGAAAGCGCCCGCGGCGGCGGGACACCGGATGACCGCGGCCGCCCGGCGCGGGTCACGCCCGTCCGCGCGGCCGCCCCGGCCGGCCCGCCCGCCGGGAACTCCCGGCGCGCCCCGGACGAGCGGGACCGCCGGTGACCACCGTCGAACAGGGGCTGCACGCGCTCGTCGCCCGCGGATTCCGGTTCCAGTACATCGGCGACCGGCGGGGCGAGCTGGCGATCCTCGTGGGCACCTACGGGTGGCCGGAGTTCAGCGACCGCATCGAGATCCACGGCGAACACCAGGCGTCGGCGGCCCGCACGAGGGCCGGTTCGGCCGAGGAGGCCGTGTGGCGCCACCGCGGTGACACCTTGTCGGTGATCGCCGCCCTGCTCGCCCTCCCGCCGCCGCGCGAGCCGCGGGCACCGGAATGGTTCTTCGCGGACGATCGCCGCCACGGCGGCGCCTGACGTCACATTCCGGGTCGGGCACGGGGCGCGGAAGGGCCCGCCGTCCTGTGGACAAGCTGAGGCCTACCTATGTAGAGTACGACATATGGGAGAACCTCGGATGACGCTGCAGACCCAGCTGGTGCTTCGCGCACTGTTGCAGCGGCCCGCCCGGGAGCAGTACGGCCTGGAGCTCTGCGCGGAGACAGGCCTGCCCAGCGGCACCATCTATCCCATCGTCGCCCGGCTCGAGAACCTCGGGTGGGTCGAAAGCCGCTGGGAGAACCCGAACGAGCACATCGTCGAGAAGCGGCCGCGGCGCCGGTACTACCGGCTGACCGGCGACGGGGCCGAGCGGGCCCGGGCCGCGCTGGCCCGGGTGCACCGGCCGGCCCGGATGCTCGGGTTCGGCCTGGCGGGGGAGACGACATGAGCACCGCCGACGTATTTTTTCCCGCGGAGGCGGCATGAGCACCGCCGACGTACTTTTTCCCGCGGAGGCGGCATGAACACCGTTCCGCGGCTGGTCACCGAAATCGCCGGCCAGTACCCGGAGGCCGACGCCGAGCTGGTCGAACGCGCGTACGTGTTCGCGGCGTTCTGGCACCGCGGCCAGCACCGGCGCAGCGGTGACCCCTACATCTCCCACCCGCTCGAGGTCGCCGCCACGCTGGCCCGGCTGGGCCTCGACGCCCGGATGGTGTGCGCGGGCCTGCTGCACGACGTCGTCGAAGACACCCGGTGCCCGCTCGGCCTGGTGCGCACCGAGTTCGGCGAGGAGATCGCGGCGCTGGTCCAGGGGCTGCTCGTGCTGGAGCGGGACGGCGGTCCGCTGGAATCCGCCGGACGCCGGGTGCTGATCCTCAAACTCGCCGATCGGCTGCACAACATGCGGACCATCCGGTTCCTGCCGCAGGCCCGGCAGGAGCGGAAATCCCGGGAAACCCTGGAGGTCCTGGTGCCGCTGGCCGGCCGGCTGGGTCTCGACACGGTGCAGGCGCAGCTGGAAGCGCTGTCGCTGGCGACGCTCTACCCGGACCGGTTCATCGTCCACAGTGGATCCTTCGGTGGCCTCGGGCTCTCCCGGAAGGTCCTGGCCTTCGCCACCGCCCTGCTCCCCGCGGACGCCCGCGCCCGCTGGCTCGAGGAGTGGACCGCCGAACTGCACGCGCTGCCCGGCCGCCGTGCCCGGGCCCGGTTCACCGGGCAGGTCGTGGCCGGTGTCGCGCGGCTCGCGATCGCGCTGCGGCGACCCGGGCCATGAGGCGGCCGCCGCGGCACGTGCCGTGCCACCGGGCGATCGTGGCCGTGGACGTCGAGGCGTCCACGGCCCGGCGCAACCCGGACAAGATCACCCTTCGCGCGGCGCTCTACGAGATGTTCGAAGCGGCCCTGCACACCGGCGGTATCACCCGGCGGCGCCGCGACCCGCTCGTCGACTGCGGCGACGGAATCCTCACCCTGATCCACCCCAGCGACCGCACGCCGAAAACGGTGCTGCTCAACCGGGTGATCCCCGAGCTCGGCCGGCTGCTGGCCGAGCACAACGCCCGCCACCCGGCGCACTGCCTGCGGCTGCGCGCGGCGGTGCACGCCGGTGAAGTCCACTACGACCGCCACGGCTGTTTCGGTGAGGCGGTGGATCTCACGTTCCGGCTGCTCGACTCGCCCGAACTGAAGCGGGCACTCAGCCGCTCGGCCACCCCGTTGACGCTGGTCGTCTCCGACACCATCTACCAGTCGATCATCCGCCACGGCTACGACCGGATCGACCGGGAGCACTTCCGGCCGCTGGTGCACGTGACGGTCGCCGACCGGCGGCACGACGGCTGGGTTCGTTCCGCGCAGCCGGACTTCCCGTCACCGAGGCCATCCGCTGACGCGTCGGCCGTCGTTTCCCGGCCTCGATTCTCCCTGCCCTGAGATCGTTTTTCTTTTCCGACAGGGATTTTGTCACTTTCCGGCCGTGGCCGAGGATGCGTTGAGGTCGATTGACATCAGACGTCATACGACTTACGTTATTCGAATCCCAGAGTCGACGGAGCCTCTGGACAGTCCCCGCAGGGGAGTGTGATCAGCCATGATTCAGCGACGTCTGTGGCTCGTCTTCGTGGCGGCAATGGCCGTGGCGGGTTGCTCGACCGCCACGAATACCGCGTCGAGCCCGACGAACTCTCCGGGGAAGGTCGGGGGTGACCTGACCATCTGGGTGGACGCCGCGCGCCTGCCGGTGGCGCAGGCCTACGCCAAGGAACACCCCGGCGTCCACGCCGACATCGTCACCTTCGACGGCGACGGCAACGGGGCGACCACGTTGCAGACGAAGATCCAGCTGTGGAACCGGACCGGCAAGGGCTGGCCGGACGTCATCTTCAGCGAGCAGGTCAACGACCCGGTGTGGATGGCGCAGAAGCCGTTCGAGTTCGCCGCGCCGGTCAAGGACCTCATCCCGCAGGACGTGCTCGCCAAGTGGCCGGCGAGTTCGACCGCCCAGTGCACGATCAACGGCACGCAGTACTGCGTGCAGGACAACCTCGCCCAGGTCGTGCTCTGGGTCAACAAGAAACTGATGGACCAATTCCACTACACGGTGCCGAAAACCTGGCAGGAATGGGCGACTCTCGGCGAAACCGTCGCCAAGGAACACCCCGGCTACATCGTCGGGAACATCGGGGATTCGTTCAGCCACTGGATCTACCTGTGGGGCAACCAGTGCCCGCTCTCGCAGGTGAAGGGCACCAGCGTGACCATCGCCGCGACGGACTCGCACTGCACCCGGGTGGCCGGCCTGCTCGACCCGCTGATCAAGAACGGGACGGTGCCCCCGCTGAGCGTGTTCACCCCGGACTTCGCCCAGAAGTACGGCGGCGCCGACGACAAGGTGCTGCTGATGCCGGGGCCGTCGTGGTACGCCCAGGCGGTCTTCGACCAGGCGCTGCACGTGCCGGCCAAGCAGATCACGGCCGCGCCGCCGCTGCAGTGGGGCAGCGAAACGCCGGTGACGACCGGTCAGGTCGGCGGCGGGCCGTGGATCATTTCCCGGCACTCCACCAACCTCGCGACCGCGGCGGACTTCGTCACCTGGGCCACCACCGTGTTCAACCCGAGCGGCGCCGACAGCCGGCCCGGTTACCCGGCCTACGCACCGCTGGCCACCAAGTGGCTGGAGCAGCAGGCGGCCAACGCCTACTACGCCGCCGACCCGACACCGGCGCTCAAGGCCGCCGCGGACCAGATCTGGTCCGGCTGGAACCTGGTTTCGTACCCGGACCAGCCTGTGTGGTCCACCAGCGTGGTCACGGAGCTGGTGGCGGGCAAGCCGTTGAGCTCGTTGCTGGAGCCGTTCGGGAAGGCGCTCGGGCAAGCGGCGCAGGCGGCCGGCTATGCGGTCGGCTAGCACCGCCGAAGCGGGCGCTCCTGCCGTGGGGGCAGGAGCGCCCGCTCCCCGCAAGCGTGGCCGGCACACCTGGTCCGGTCTCGGGTTCGTCGGGCCCTACCTGCCGTTCCTCGTCGCGTTCGGCGTCCTTCCGGTGGTGTACGCGGTGTGGCTCGCGTTCACCGACGACACGGGTGGCTGGGCCGGCTTCCGCAACTTCACCCGGACCGCCGGCGACTACCGCTTCCTGCCCGCCTTCGGCCACGTCCTGCTCTACACGGGCGTCTGGCTCGGCGCCCTGGTCGTGCTCGTCGTCGGGTTGACGCTGCTGCTGCACGGCCGCGCGAACCGGGTCTCCTCGGCCTTCCGCTTCCTGTTCTACATCCCCGGCGCCCTCGCCGGGGCGTCGTCCGTGCTGGTCTGGCTGTTCATGCTCGACCCCACCGTCAGCCCCGGCTCCTTCCTGGTGCGCAACGTGTTCGGGTCCCACCTGTTCGTCGAGTCGATCGCGCCGGGCAAGCTGCCCTTCATCTTCGCGATGATCGCCTTCTGGACCGGGGCGGGCGGCTGGATCGTCATCATGTACGGCGCGCTGAACACGATCCCGCAGGAGCTGGAGGACGCCGCGCGCATCGACGGCGCCGGCCCGGTGACGATCGCGCTCCGCATCAAGCTCCCGTTGATCCGCAAGTGGATCGCGTACATGGTGATCCTCTCCTTCGCGACCGGGACCCAGCTCTTCGTCGAGCCGCAGCTGGTGAACCAGGCGAGCCTCGGGCTGGTCCCCGACACCTGGTCGGCCAACCAGCTCGCCTTCCAGCTGGCGTTCCGCTACGCGGACTTCAACGCCGCCGCCGCCATTTCCGTCGACCTGCTCGCGATCGGACTGCTCGCCGCGGCGCTCATCGTGACCCGCACCGGGCTGTTCAGGACGGACGACTGATGCGATTCGCCGCGCGTGGCCTCCGGTTCGTGCTCCTCGCCGCCTTCGCGGCGTTCTTCGTGGTCCCGCTGGTCTGGTTGATCCTCGCGCCGACGAAGACCGACGAGGCCCTCGTCACCGGGGATCCGCTGGCGTTCGGCGGCTTCGACCGCCTCGCGCTGGCGTGGCAGCACCTGGACGCCTTCAGCGACCACCTCTACCGGCTGTGGATCGGCAACTCGCTGCTGTACGCGGTGAGCGCGACCGCGATCGTCCTGGTGACCGGGATCCCGGCCGGCTACGGCCTCGCCTTCGGGCGCTTTCCGGGCCGGAAGCTGGTGCTGACGCTGACCCTGGTCGTGATGATCATGCCGGCGGCGGCGCTGGTGCTCCCGATCTTCCTCGAGCTCAACTCCGTGCACCTGATCGGCAACGCCCTCTCGGTGATCCTCCCGTTCGCGTTCTACCCGTTCGGGGTCTACCTCGCCTACATCTACTACGCGACCGCGGTTCCCCGCGAACTGCTCGACGCGGCGCGCATCGACGGCTGCGACGAATGGTCCACGTTCCGCCATGTCGCGCTGCCGCTGGCGAAACCGGTGGTCGCCCTGGTGCTGTTCTTCAGCTTCGTGGCCGACTGGAACAACTTCTTCCTGCCCTACACGGTGCTCGCGGATTCGAAGCAGTACCCGATCCAGGTGGGCCTGTCGGACCTGCTGTCGTCGACGCCCTCGTTCAACCCCGCCGTCGGTGGCGGCGGCCAGCAGGTGAACATCTTCCGGCCGGAACTGGCGCTTGCCACGCTGCTCGCGGTCGTCCCGGTGGCGGTCGTGTTCCTGCTGTCGCAGCGCGCGCTCGTGCGCGGGCTGGTCGGCGGTGGGGTGAAGGAATGAGCCGGGGCTCAGCCGGCCGGACGGCGCCGCTGCCAGGACGTCGCGATGTGCTCGGCCATCAGCGAACCCGCCGCGTCCGGGTCGCCGGCCTCGATCGCCTCGAGGACGGCGAGGTGCTGGCGGTTCGACTGGCGGCGGTGCCGGAGCGCGGAGTGCCCGACGTAGCGCGGGCTGCGCCGGGCCTCGGCG
Organism: Amycolatopsis sp. NPDC005003; assembly: GCF_053600695.1. Classification (NCBI taxonomy): domain Bacteria; kingdom Bacillati; phylum Actinomycetota; class Actinomycetes; order Pseudonocardiales; family Pseudonocardiaceae; genus Amycolatopsis; species Amycolatopsis sp. NPDC005003. The sequence continues at coordinate 158,107 of NZ_JBSGAI010000012.1, forward strand.
TGTACCGTGTGGACGATCGCCCGGCCGAGCCGGTTGCCGGACACGAGCATGATCCGCTCGTGGAACGCCACGTCGATGTCGTCGAGGAGGTCCGGTTCCCGGACCGCCGCGTCGAGCCGGGCCATGAGTTCCCGCAGTTCGGCCAGGTCCGCCGGAGTGGCCCGCAGCGCTGCCTCCCGGGCCATGCTCGATTCGAGGGAGGTGCGCACGTCGATGAGCTGATCGAGGATGTCGTAGCGCTGGTCGTGCCGCACGATGGCCGCCAGGAGGGCGGGATCGAGCAGGTTCCACGACTCCTGGGCCGACACCTGCGTGCCGACACCTTGCCGGGCCTTGACGAGTCCCTTGGCTTCCAGGGACTTGATCGCTTCGCGGACGACGGTCCGGCTGACCCCGAACGTTTCGCAGAGCACCGGCTCGACGGGCAGCAGCCGGCCGGGCTGGAGCACCCCGCTCGCGATCAGCTCGACGAGGTGGCCGACGACGGCGTCGGCCCGGCGGCCGCGCTGGTGCGGCGCGTCGGGCGGCGGAAACGCGACCGTGCTCAACGATCACCTCCGAATCGGGCGGGGGCAGCGAATTTTTTCATCATACGTAATACGATTTATGTTGTCGATTTACGCGCGGGCCGGGGACCCGGCGACCGGCTCCGTGGAGGGTTGACATGCGGATCACCGGCTTCAGGAGCCTGACCACCGTCCAGGAATGGGGCCGGCCGGTCGGCGACGCGAACGGCCTTTACGCGAACGGCGTGGTGCCGGTGCCCCTCGTGCTCCTCGACACCGACGAGGGCGTTTCGGGGATCGGCATGGGACCGCACCCGCAGCTCGAGGCGATCTTCCCGGCGATCGAAGGGGAAGATCCGCGGGGCGTGGCCGCGCTGTACGACCGGATGCTCCGCTGGACCTTCAAGGCCGGCCACGCCGGTGCCGTCTTCGGCACGATCGGCGCCCTCGACACGGCGCTGTGGGACATCAAGGCCAAGGTGGCCGGGCAGCCGTTGTGGCGCCTGCTGGGCGGGCGTGACCGGTGCGTGCCGGCGTATGCGTCGGGCCTCGACATCGCCTTGCCGGAGGAGGAGCTCGCGCGCACCTACCGGGCCTACGCCGAGCGTGGGCTGCGCATCGCGAAGATCAAGGGCGGCCTCGACGTGGACCAGGACCGGCGGCGGCTGAGCCTGGTCCGGGACGTGCTGGCGGACTTCTCGGGGGGAGTGCGCCCGGGGCTGATGCTCGACGCCAACGAGTCGTGGACGCGCAAGCAGGCCCTCCGCCACGTCGGCGAGCTCGAGCGCACGCTCGACCTGACCTGGGTGGAAGAGCCGGTGCGCCGGTGGGACGCCGAGGGGCTCGCGGCGGTGGGCCGGGGCATCCGCGCGTCGGTGGCGACCGGGGAGAACCTCACCGGGCTGGAGCAGTTCCGCCCGCTGCTGGCGGCGGGCGCGGTGGACGTCGTGCAGACGGCGTCGGTCTGGGGGATCACGCACTTCCTGCGCGTCGCGGCACTGGCCCACGCCCACGACCTTCCGGTCAGCCCGGTGGGCACCACGCCCGCCGGACTGGTGCACGCGGCGACCGCGGTGCCCAACCACCTGGTCAGCGAGCTGCAGGACCTGCGGCCCCCGGTCGGCCTGACCGTGGACCACGAGATCTCCGGCGGCGCGTTCGTGCTCGGTGACAGCGCCGGCCTCGGCGTCCAGGTGGACGAGGAGGCCATCCGCGCGCTCGGCGGCCTCCCGCCGGCAGACGGGCGGACGACTCCCGGCATCCGGCCCGAACGGGCCGGCAAGCGGATCCTGGCCGAGCCCGCCCCGGGCACCGTGCTCGCGGCGCCCGCCGCGCCTGCCTGAGCCCGGGAGCCGCGCGCCGGAGCGCGGTGGGATGCACCCGGGCATCCCACCGCCGCGGCGGCGGATCAGCCCTGGTACTCGGCGGCGACGTCGATGATCCAGGTGACGCCGAAGCGGTCGACGAGCATGCCGAACGCGGGCGCCCACGGGGCGGGACCGAACTCCTCGATGACCGTCGCGCCCTCGGCGAGACCCTTCCAGACCGGGGAGACCTCGTCGACGGTCGCCCCGCGGACGGAGAGGAAGAACGGCTCCTTCGTGATCGTGGTGCCGTTTTCGCGGTGGGTGGTGGGCGTGGCCGGGGTGGCGGGGCCGTCGGCGCCGGGGACGTCGTAGGCCATGACGCCGAAGCCGTTGTCCGCGGTGACCCGGCCGAAGACGACCTTGCCCGCGTCGGGCAGTTCGGCGGGCATGCCGAAGTCGCCGTAGGTGACGATGGTGGCCTGGCCGCCGAACACCGACTGGTAGAACTCGAGGGCCGCGCGGGCCTGGCCGGTGAAGTTGAGGTGGGCGACAGCGGTGAGCGACATGGTTTTCCGGTCTTTCTCGAATCGTGGCCGCCGGTGGGTTCCGGCGGCGAAAACCACGATCGCAGGAGTAGCGGTCAGGGAACGTCCGCTACCGAACGGGGGTCAGATCAGGGTCACCGGCGCCGATCCCTCGAAGCGGTAGCCGACGCCGCGGACGGTGGTGATCGGATCCAGGTGCGGCTCGAGCTTGGCCCGGAGCTTGCGGACGTGGACGTCGACCGTCCGGTCGCCGCCGGGCCGCCGCGGCCAGAGCGCGGACTTCAGCGCCGCGCGGGTGAAGACCCGGTCCGGGTGCGCGCCGAGGAACCGCAGCAGGTCGAACTCCAGCCGGGTCAGGGTGAGCGGGCGGCCCAGCAGGACCGCACGCCGGGCCCCGGTTTCGATGCGCAGGACCGGGTCGGAGACCAGCCTGAGGTGGGGCGCCGCCCTCGGCGTGACGGCCGTGCGCCGAGGACGGCCGGTCGTGACGTCGATGCTCGCCAGGCCGTCCAACGCGGTGGCCAGCCGGGCGGCGACGAGGGCCGCGTCGCCGGCCCGGCCGGTGAGGTCGATCCGGATGTCCAGGTGGAACACCTCGGCGTTCGCGCGCTGTTCGGGCGGGGGCGTCATGACCGGGATTGTCGTTCGTGACCGCCGCGGCGTGAAGGGTGCCCGGCGGGTGGAACGACTTGACGGCGCGTGGTCCCCGGGCGGCACGATGATCGTGTTCCACGAAGCGGACGGAGCCGCGCGATGAGATTCCAGGTCCTGGACATCCTGCCCCACTTGACGAATCCGGTGACCGGCCGCCGGATCCGGCCCGACGAGCGCTTCGCCCAGGCGCTCACGTCGGCGCGCTACGCGGAGGAATTCGGGTTCGACGCCGTCGCGCTCGGCGAACGGCACGCGGGGCACTTCCTGAGCAGCGGCGTCACCGTCCTGCTCGGCGCGATCGCGGCGACGACGAGCCGGGTGCGGATCCAGACCGGCGTCTCGGTCCTGTCGATCCACGACCCGCTGCGGGTGGCGGAGGACTACGCCACGGTCGACCAGCTCTCCCGCGGACGGCTGGAACTGGTGATCGGCAAGGGCAACGAACTGCGTCAGCTGCCGATGTTCGGCATCGAGAACGGCGACCAGTGGGACGCGCTCGCGGAGAAGTACGAGCTGCTGCGCCGGCTCTGGCGCGAGGAAGACGTCACCTGGTCGGGCCGGTTCCGCGGCCCGCTGCACGGGGTGACCAGCCTGCCGCGCCCGTTCGCGGGCGCCCCGCGGATCTGGCACGGCTCGGCCACCACGCTGACCTCGGCCGAGCTGGCGGCGAAGTGGGGCGATCCGCTGTTCTCGGCCAACGCCCTCCAGCCGCGGGACCGGTACACCACGCTGATCGAGCACTACCGCAAGCACTACGCCGACCACGGCCACGACCCGCGGTTCGCGTTCGTCGGCGCGGGAGCCGGGTTCCTGTACCTCGCCGACACGACGCAGGAAGCCCGCGAGGCCTTCGGGCCCACCTACGAAAAGATCGTCGAGTTCTTCAACCAGCCCGGAAACCACACGCCGGGCAACCCGATGGAATTCCCGACGGTCGACGACGCCATCGCACGCGGCCCGGTCCTGGTCGGCAGCCCGCAGCAGATCGCCGAGAAGATCCTGTGGTGGCACGAGGCTTTCGGGCACGACCTGCAGTCGTTCAGCCTGCCCACGATGATCCCGCACGAGCAGCAGCTGGACATGCTGGAGCGGTTCGCCGCCGAAGTCGTGCCCGTGGTGCGCGCGGCCGCGCCGACGGCGCTGTGGACCGACCAGGACCCCTACGGCGGCCGCCCCGCCGTCCACGGCCGCACCACCCCCGACGCGGCGGCCGTGGTGTCCGAACCGGACAGTCGCGCTTAGGCCGGTTCGATCCCGAGGTGGTCGCGCAGGGTGGCGCCCTCGTACTCGGTCCGGAACGAGCCACGCTCCTGCAGCAGCGGTACCACCGTGTCGGCGAACTCGTCGAGGCCGCCGGGGGTGACGTGGGGGACGAGGATGAAGCCGTCGCTCGCGTCGGCCTGGACCAGGTCGTCGATGGCCGCCGCCACCGTCGCTGGGGAGCCGATGAACGTCTGGCGTCCGGTGACCTCGATGATCAGGTCGCGGGTGGACAGGTTCTTCGCCTCCGCGAGCTGCCGCCATTCCCGGGCCGTGGCCAGGGGATCGCGGTACATGCGGACGCTGGCGCGGCCGGGCGCGATCGTGGACCCGTCGACCACCGGGTCGGTCGCGGGCAGCGGGCCGTCGGGATCGTGGTCGGACAGGTCGGTGTTCCAGACCTGTTCGAGGAACTTGATCGCGGTCTGCGCGCTGACCTGCTGCCGCCGGACGACGTGGGCGCGCTCGTGGGCGTCGGCGTCGGTGTCGCCGAGCACGAACGTCGCCGCGGGCAGGATCACCAGCTGCTCCGGCCGGCGGCCGTACTTCGCCAGCCGGCCCTTGACGTCGGAGTAGAACGCCTGCCCGGCTTCGAGGGTGCCGTAGCGGCTGAAGATCGCGTCGGCGGTGGCCGCGGCGAACTCGCGGCCCTCGTCGGAGTCGCCGGCCTGGATGATCACCGGGCGCCCCTGCGGGCTGCGCGGCACCGGGAAGCGGCCTTCGATGTCGAAGTGCGCGTCGTGGTGGGCGAAGGCGCCCGCCGAAGGATCACGCAGGAACACACCCGAGTCCGCGTCGGCGGCGATCTCGTCGCCGCGCCACGAGTCGAACAGCTCCCAGGCGGTGCGCAGGAACGTCTCGGCGCGCTCGTAGCGCTGGTCCTGGGGGAGGAACCCGCCGCGGCGGAAGTTCTCGCCGGTGAAGGCGTCCCACGACGTCACGACGTTCCACGCGGCCCGTCCGGCGGACAGGTGGTCGAGCGAAGCGAACTGCCGGGCCACCTCGAAGGGCTCGTTGAACGTCGAGTTGATCGTCCCGGCCAGCCCGAGCCGCTCGGTGACCGCGGCCAGCGCGGACAGCACGGTGAAGGTGTCCGGGCGGCCGACGACGTCGAGGTCGTAGATCTGCCCGTTCTGCTCGCGCAGCCGGAGACCTTCGGCGAGGAAGAAGAAGTCGAACTTCGCGCGCTCGGCGGTCTGCGCGAGCTTGACGAACGAGCTGAACTCGATGTGGCTGCCGGCTTCGGGGTCGCTCCACACGGTCGTGTTGTTGACGCCGGGGAAGTGCGCCGCGAGGTGGATCTGCTTCCGGGACATCTCGGGCCTCCTCAGACGCCGGCGTAGCGGTTGGCGGGCCGGGGAAGGCCGAGCAGCCCGCGCAGGGTGCTCGCCTCGTACCCGGTGCGGAAGGCCCCGCGGGACCTCAGCACGGGGACCAGGCCACGGGTGATCGCGGTCAGGTCGTGCGGCAGCGCGCCCGGCCGCAGCCGGAAGCCCAAGAGCCCGGCGCGCTGCCAGTCGAGCAGCAGGTCGGCCAGCCCGGCCGGGGTGCCGGTGAAGACGTGCGCGTCGGACGTGTACTCGGCGCCGAACCGGTCGTCGAGCCGCGCCTTGCGGTCGGCGGCGGCCCGCTCGGTCTCGCCGAGGAACACGACGACGTCGCCGAAGACGTGCAGCGTCTCGCCGGCGCGGCCGGCCCGGTCCTGCTCCTCGCGCACGGCGGCGACGATGGTCGTGGCCTGCTCGCGGTCGAACGGCGTCACGTAGACGACGTCGGCGGAGCGGGCGGCGAGCCGGTACGGAACGGCGGCGTGGGCCAGCGACGTGACCGGAGGCTGCCCCTGCGGCGGCCGCGGCGTGATCGACGGGCCCTTGACCGAGAACCAGCGCCCGCTGAAGTCGATGTAGTGCAGCTTCTCGCGGTCGACGAACCGGCCGGTGGCGACGTCGCGGATCTCGGCGTCGTCCTCCCAGCTGTCCCACAGGCGGCGCAGCACCTCGACGTAGTCCGCGGCCTCGTCGAACAGGTCGGCGAGGGGGCTGGGCCGGTCCGGTTCGGCGGCGTCTTCGAGCCGGAACTCCCCGAATTCGCGGCGGCCGAAGTGCCGGTTGTCCTCGGCCCGGCCGGCGACCTGCACGCGCACCCCCGCCCGGCCGGTGCTGACGTAGTCGAGCGTGGCGATCGCCTTCGACAGGTGGAACGGCTCGGTGTGGGTGACCACCGCGGTCGGCACCAGCCCGATGTGCGAGGTCAGCGGCGCGACGCGGGCGGCGATCAGCACGGCGTCGAGGCGGCCCTGGACGAGGTCGGTCCGCTCGCCCGGCCGGTCGAGGTAGCTCACCGTCTGCAGGGCCAGCGAGTCTTCGAGGGTGACGAAGTCCAGCAGGCCGGCCTCGGCTTCGCGGACCAGGTCCGCCCAGTAGCCGGCGGTGAGCAGCTCGCGCGGCCGCGCGCCGGGTTCGCGCCACGCGGCGGGGTGCCACCCGGCCCCGTCCAGCGCGACGGCGATGCGTGGTCCAGTCATCCCGGCGGTCCCTTCTCCTCGGCCTGTGGCCGCAGTGTGCGCCCTTTCCCCCTGGGCGGGCCGAGGTGGCCCAACGGGTGGGACGCTCCGGGGCGCCGGGAATAAACCGGGGGCGGGGTGTCGCAGAGGCGGGAGGAGCACTGGCTTCCAGGATCTGGAACTCGCGACCGGCTCGTTGACTGGGCTCCGCACGGTTCCTAAAGTTCTTCGGTGTCAGCGGAAAGCGTCCGCGCTTTTCTTCCCCTTTCCATTCCGGAGCAGGTATTCCCATGCCCGAATCCGTCTGGGTCGCCCAGTCTGATCCGCGGGTCCGGCCGTTGCTCGCCGACCTCGCCCGCGAATACGCGACGCGGTACCACCGCGCGCTCGTCGACGAGCACCACAAGCTCCGGGAATACCCGGCCGAACATTTTTCCCCGCCCGACGGCGGTCTGCTGCTGCTCCTCGTGGGCGACGTCGCCGTCGCGGGTGGGGCGTTCCAGCGCTACGACGAAGAAACCGCCGAGCTCAAGCGGATCTGGACCGGACGCGCGCACCGCGGCCGGGGCCTCGCCCGTCGGGTCGTCGCCGAACTGGAGGCCGAAGCCGCGGCTCGCGGCTACACCCGGATCTTCCTGACCACGGGCCCCAGCCAGCCCGAGGCGCGCGGGCTCTACCTGGCGACCGGCTACACACCGCACTTCGACGTGACCGCCGTCCCGCAGACGCGGTTGCCGTTCTCGAAAGCGCTTCCGGCTGCGGTGGGGGCGAGATGACCAGCGATCTCGGGACGCGGCCCGCGTCCGCCGCGACGCCGGAAGAAGCGCTGAAGATCGTGCCCGCCCGGCACCCGCTGACCTGGGTGGCCGCCGCCGTGGTGGCGGTCCTCGTCGCCATGGCCGGCCACGCGCTGGTGACCAACAAGGCGTTCGACTGGCCGACGTTCGCCCGGTTCGTGTTCCAGAAATCGATCTTGGAAGCGGTCGCGCTGACGCTCGAACTGACGTTGTTCGGCGTCGTGGCCGGGTTCCTGCTCGGCACGGTGCTGGCGTTGATGCGGGTTTCCCGCAATCCGCTGCTGCGCGCGGTGAGCTGGACCTACACCTGGATCTTCCGCTCGGTCCCGCTCATTCTGCAGCTGCTGTTCTGGTACAACCTGGCGATCCTGTACAACGAGATCTCCTTCGGCGTCCCGTTCGGTCCGTCGTTCGTTTCGGTCGGCACGATGAGCCTGATCCCGCCGTTCCTCGCCGCCGGGCTGGGGCTCGCGCTGCACCAGGGCGCGTACGCCGCGGAGATCGTGCGCGCGGGCTTCCTTTCGGTGGACGCCGGGCAGCGCGAAGCCGCCGCGGCGCTGGGGATTCCGTCGGGCCGGCAGTTCCGCCGGATCGTGCTGCCGCAGGCGCTGCGCACGATCGTGCCGACCGCGGCCAACGAGATCATCGGCCTGCTGAAGGCGACTTCGCAGGTGTACGTGATGGCGCTGCCGGAGCTCTTCTACCAGGTCCAGGTGATCTACACGCGCAGTGGCCGGGTGATCCCGCTGCTGCTGGTCGCCACGGCCTGGTACCTCGCGCTGACCACCGTGCTGTCGATCGCGCAGTACTACCTCGAGCGCCGGCTGGGGCGGGGCGCATGACCGCGGAGTACACGGTGGACGTCCGGGGAGTCCACAAGAGCTTCGGCGCGCTGACCGTCCTCGACGGCGTCGACCTCCGGGTGCGCCACGGGGAAGTGACCGTCCTGCTGGGACCGTCGGGTTCCGGGAAGTCGACGCTGCTGCGGCTGATCAACCACCTCGAGCGCGCCGACCGCGGGTTCATCAGCGTCGACGGCGAGCTGATGGGCTACCGCCGCTCCGGCGACCGCCTGCACGAGCTCAAGGAACGGGAGATCCTCAAGCAGCGCACCAAGATCGGGTTCGTCTTCCAGAACTTCAACCTGTTCGGCCATCTGACCGTGCTGGAGAACGTCGTCGAGGCGCCGATTTCCGCGCAACGCCGTCCGCGTGCCGAGGTCGAGGCCAAGGCCCGTGAGCTGCTGGACCGGGTCGGGCTCGCGGACAAGGCGGACCAGTACCCGCGGCGGCTGTCCGGCGGCCAGCAGCAGCGGGTGGCGATCGCCCGGGCGCTGGCACTGGAACCCGGCGTCCTGCTGTTCGACGAACCGACGTCGGCGCTCGACCCCGAGCTGGTCGGCGAGGTCCTGGAAGTCATCCGCGACCTGGCGAAGGCGGGCACGACGATGGTCGTGGTCACCCACGAGCTGGGTTTCGCGCGCGAGGTCGCCGACACCGTCGTCTTCCTCGACGAAGGCCGCGTGGTCGAACAGGGCCCGCCCGCCCGAGTGCTGGACCACCCGCAGCACCCCCGCACCCGTGCCTTTGTGGAGAAAGTCCTTTGAGGAGAGTCATGAAACTGAGAACCCTGCTGCTCGCTTCGGTGTTCGCGCTCGCCGCGTGCGGCAGCCCCGAAGCGGCGACGTCGGGTGCGCCCGCCGACCAGCCCGGCGGCGTCAACATCACCGCGAACCAGAACCGGATCCGGGCGCAGAAGGCCGACGCGATCGCCGCGCTCGTCCCCGCCGGCATCCGGGCCCGCGGCACCCTCGTCGTCGGGACCACCGGCAACGGCACCCCGCCGCTGTCCTTCCGCGCGGACGATGACAAGACGGTCATCGGCGTCGAGCCCGACCTCGCCCAGCTGGTCGCCGACGTCCTCGGCCTCCGGCTCGACCTGCAGCCGTCGTCATGGGAGAACCTCTTCCTGTCGGTGGAGAACCGGCAGTTCGACGCCGGGTTCTCGAACATCACGGTGACCGAGGAGCGCAAGGACAAGTACGACTTCGCGACCTACCGCAAGGACACGATCGCGTTCGAGGTGAAGAACGAGAAGAACATCGCCGTCAAGGAGCCGAAGGACATCGCCGGGCTCACCATCGGCGTCGGCGCCGGGACGAACCAGGAGCAGATCCTGCTGCGCTGGGACCAGCAGAACAAGGCCGCCGGGCTGGCCCCGGCGAAGTTCCAGTACTACCAGGTGACCTCCGACTACTACCTGGCCCTGCAGTCCGGCCGGATCGACGTCTTCGCCGGCCCGAACCCGACGTCGGCCTACCACGTCGCCGTGGAGGGCAAGACGAAGATCGTCGGCACGGTCTCTGGCGGCGGCACGATCCCGGCGGACATCGCGGCGATGACCAAGAAGGACGACGGCCTGGTGAAGGCGCTGCAGCAGGCCCTGGACACGATCATCCGGAACGGCCAGTACGCGGAGGTCCTCAAGCGCTGGAACCTGACGTCGGAGGCGCTGCCGGCCTCGGAGGTCAACCCCCAGGGCCTGCCCCGGAAGTGAGCCGGCCCGGGTCAGGAGCGGCGGTTCCGCGCCATCCACTGCCAGAGGTGGGTGCCGTCGGTGCTCGGGTCGTTGCGGGCCACGTAGATCCACGACCAGTGGCCGGGGAACCGGTAACCGTTCCGGACGACCTGGTCGTAGAGGGTCAGCGCCGAGCCGGGGATCAGCTCGTGCGCGTGGACGGTGTTGGCCAGCGGGTCCACCGTGTCGTCGTCGCGCGAGGCGACCAGCCAGGTGGGGGTGCCGATCGCGGCCAGTTCGGCGTCGGGCACCAGCGGGGGATCCCCGGCCTTCCGCGCGGTGACGACGCCGCAGATCGGGACCGACGCGGCGAACGTCGTGGGGTAGGTCGTCGTCATCTTCAGCGTCATGTAGCCGCCGTTGCTGCAGCCGGCGACGTAGACGCGGTCCGGGTCGACGGGCCGCGTGCGCTGCACCTCCCGGACGATTTCGTGGATGAGCGGGGCGAAGCGGGGACCGTCGTCCATCCAGGCGGACGTGCTCTGCGGGGCCACCACGTGCGCGCCGCCGAAGATCGCCTGCGCTTCCCGGGTGGCGAAACCGAGTGCGCCGCGGTTGGCGCGCAGCGTGGTTTCGTTGTCGTAGTAGCCGTCGGGCAGGGAAGCGCCTTCGCCGCCGCCGTGGAGCCAGACGATCAACGGCCGCCGTCCGCGGGGTGCCGTGGGGGAGTAGAGCCGGTACTTCATCCCGGAGCGGGAGGTGTGGTGGCCGAAGGCGTCGACTTCGGGGTTGGCCAGCCGGCCTTGGGTGAACCGGGTGAAGGTGACCGGCCGGCCGTGCCGCAGCCGGACGGGGGCGGTCTGCGTCACGGTGTAGCCGAGGTCGAGCCGGACGTTGCGGCTCCTGCTGCCGAGGTAGCCGAGGGTGGCCCCGCCGGGCCGGCCCTCGCCGTGGCTCAGCTCGAGCACGATGTTCCCGCGGGGATCGAGCCGTGCGGCCGTCACCGGCCGGTCGAGGTCGTAGCCGACGTCCTGGCCGACGGTGTCGATCGGGCTGGTGGCCTTCGCGTGCACGCGGAACGTGCCGGTGGTCAGGCTCGCGGGGTCGATCGGCCCGATCCGGCCGGTGTGCAGGGTGATCGAGGTGATCTGTTCCCCGCCGTCGAGCGTCTCCGCGTCGAGGGTGAAGCCCACCCCGTCCTCGCCGGTGGCGAGGGCGACCCCCGGCAGCGCGAGACCTGCGGCGAGGCCCGCGCCGGTGACCAGCACGGCCCGGCGGCTGAAGAGCTTGTCCATCCGAACTCCTTCGTTCGTGGATCCTCCGGTCGGAGCAGGTGCGGCGGTGAGCCGTGGCCGGCTCACCGCGAGCGGAACGGTCCCAGGTTCCCGGGCGGTTCACGGCCCGGCAAACGCAGTGCCTGTAACTTTCCCACAATCCCGCCGCGCGCGGTCAGCCCTTCAGCGAACCCTGCAGCAACGCGGTCACGAACCGGCGCTGGAAGACGAGGAAGACGACCAGCGTCGGCGTCAGGATCAGCAGGGAGCCGGCGCACAACAGCGGGATGTCGGTACCCCACTGTCCTTGGAACGCGCCCAGCGCGCCGGCCATCGTGCGGTCGGCGGGGTCGTCGACCAGGACGATCGCGAGCAGGAACTGGTTCCAGGTCCACAGGAACAGCAGGATCGCCAGTGACGAGAGCGCGGGCTTGGCGAGCGGGACGTGGATGCGCCAGAACAGCTGCCAGGTGCCGACCCCGTCGACGCGGGCGCTTTCCGAAAGCTCCGGCGGCATGGTGACGAAGTGGGCGCGCATCCAGTACACCGAAAACGGCATGTACAGGCCGATCAGCGGCAGGATGATGGCCCAGCGGGTGTTGAGCAGGCCCAGGTCGCGCATCTGGAAGTACAGCGGGGTGATGATCCCTTCGAACGGCAGCGTGAGGCCGACGACGAAGAGCAGGAACACCGCCCGCCCGCCGGGCATCCGCAGGTGCCCGGTCGCGAACCCGGCCATCGTGGCGATCAGCAGGGACACGGGGACGACGCCGAGCACGATGAGCACGCTGGACTTCAGGAACTCGCCCAGCCGGGCCACTTCGAACGCGCGCCGGAAATTGCCCCACTGCGGGTCGGCCGGCCAGTCCAAACCGGACGGATAACTGCCGGAGGGGTGCAACGCGGTGACGAAGAGGCTGAGGAACGGCAGCAGGGTCGCGGCCATCAGCAGGACGAGCAGGATCCGCCCGGTCAAGCCGGTGTCCTTCACGGCTTGTCCTCCTTCGTGACGCGTTGGACCGGCAGGACGAGGAGGAGGACGAGGAGCATGAGCACGACGGCGAGCGCGGAGGCCAGTCCCACCTCCCGTTGCGAGAACGCGAGGTAGTAGATCTCCAGGCCCGGCACGATGGTGGCGTTGCCGGGCCCGCCCTGGGTCGAGACGTACACGATGTCGAAGCTCGCCAGTGCCGCGATCACCGTCACGGTGACGCAAACCCCGATCTCCTGGCGCAGGCTCGGGACCGTGATGGCGAAGAACTCGCGGACCACGCCGGCGCCGTCGATCCGGGCCGCCTCGTAGAGCGCCGGGTCGATCTTGCTCATGCCGGAAAGGAACAGCAGGATGCACAGGCCGAGCAGGACCCAGGCGCCGATCACGCCGACCGCCGGGAGGGCGGTCGAGGAGTCGCCGAGCCAGGCCTTCGACACCGTGCCGAGGCCCACCGCCGAGAGCAGCTGGTTGACGACGCCGGTCGCCGACAGCAGCCACGTCCACGCGATGCCGGCCGCGACGAGGGGGATGACCTGCGGCAGGAACAACACGGTCCGGGCGACGAGCGCGAGGCGGCTCGTCGCGATCCGGCGGATCGTCGCGGCGATCGCCAGGCCGAGCAGCACCGGGATCCCGCTGAAGAACAGGATCAGCGTGAACGCGTGCAGGATCGACTCGTACAGCGCCGGATCGGTGAAGACCTTCGCGTAGTTGCCGAACCCGGCCCACCGGGACGCCCCGATGCCGTTCCAGTCGTAGAACGAGTACTGGACGGTCAGGACGACCGGCCGCAGCACGAACACGGCGTAGAAGACCAGCGCGGGCGCCACGAAGAGCCAGCCCACCCAGCCCGCGCGCCGTCGCCGGCGCGCCTTCGGCACGCGCCCCGAGGCGGCCTTCGGTGCGCCACCCATGCCCTCGCCGCCACCCTTGGCTAAGGCGCTTCGCGCCGCAGCGCCGATCGACGCACCGAAGGCCGCGTCGGGGCGCTCGTCGCGGACGGCAAGCGGCTTGCGACGCGCCACGCTAGCTCCCGACCTGGTCGGCGTAGTCGCGTTGCACCGACTTGAGCAGCCCGTCCGGCGTCTGCTCGCCGGAGACCAGCTTCTGCAGCTGAGGAGTCCAGCTCTTGGCGTAGATGGCGCCGGTCGCGTTGGCGATGAAGTCCATGGCGGTCCCGTCCTTGTCCACCTGCGCAGCGGCTTCGAGCGTCCCGGCGGTCACCGAGCCCGCCGCCACCTGGGGCAGTGGCGCGTCCGCCGGTCCCATGGGGTGCGATCCGCCGGTCGTGACCGCGACTTCCCGCGCCTTCCCGTTGGTCGCCACCCAGTTGAGGTAGAACGCCGCGCAGTCGGCGTGCGGTGCCTTGGCGCTGATCCCGACGGTGAGGGGCGCCGACATGGCCGCGGGCTTGGCGCCCGCCTGCGCCGGCGGCATCGGGAAGAAGCCGACGTTGCCGGCCAGCTGCTTGTCGAGGTTCGCCGATTCCCAGTCGCCGTTGAAGCTGAAAAGTCCCTGTCCCGCGGTGAACCGGCTGACCATCTGCGCGTAGTCGACGGCGTTGACGTCGGGGGCGAAGTACCCGGCCTTGATCCACTGCTCGAGGTGCCGCACGGCCTGGAGGTTCGCGGGGGTGTCGATGGTGGCGCCGGGCTTCTGGTAGATCCAGTCGTTGATCGGCCCCGGCTGCCCGAGGGACGCCATGAGGTCTTGCAGCGGGAAGGCCAGGCCGCCGGTGGCGCCGCCGTTGAACTGCTGGATCGGCTGGATGCCGGCGTTCTTCGCCTTCGCCATGGCCTCGTCGAGCTGCGCGAGGGTGGCCGGCGGCGTCGTCATCCCGATCCGGGCCGCGAGCTGCTTGTTGTAGAAGACGCCGGTAACGCTGAAGTTCAGGCCCATCGCGTAGAGCGAGCCGGCACCCCGCGGCCGCCCGCCGGGGCCCATCCGCAGCTGGGCGAGCTGCCCGGACGGCCACTTGTCCCAGCCGAACCACTTGGCGTAGCCGTCGAGGTTCTTCAGCAGCCCGTCCTTGACCAGTTCCGACACCTGCGGCAGCCGCATCAGGTCCGGCGGGTCGTCGGCGAGGACCCGGGGCGCGTTCTGGGTGATCACCGCGAACTGGTCTTCCCGGACGTCCCACTTGACGTTCGGGAACTGCTTCGTGAACTCGTCGGTGAGCGCCTTGGCCATCGGGAAGCCGGTTTCGAAGTACCCGCGCATGGTCACCGGGGCGGTCCCGCACGTCGGCTCCGCGGTGACGGCCGTCGCGGTGGTTTCCCCCGGGCCCGCGCTGCTGCCGGGCCCCGAACAGGCCGTGGCCAGCGTGCCGGCCAACGTGAGGACCAGGAGGGTGCCGAAGGGGCGGGTGGTGGGTGTTCGACGGGACAACATCGTCTCCTCCGTCGCAAGTGGATTCACCGGTGGAGCAGGGAGTTCGATTGCCAAACCGCGATTGCTAAACCGAGTTAGCATCGGTAGTCTCGGCGATCGGACGAGCCGGTGTCAAGGCGGGGAAGGCAGGGTGCGACGGTGAGCCCACGACGGGTCACGCTGGCCGACGTCGCCGAGGCGGCGGGGGTGTCGCGCAGTACCGCGTCCCTGGCGCTGTCGGGGCGTGGTGCGGAGCTGCGGATTTCCGAAACGGTCCAGAACCGCATCAAGGCGGCCGCCCAGGAGCTCGGCTACCGCCCGAACATCGTCTCGTCCGGCCTGCGGACCGGGCGCACGCTGACCATCGGGTTCGTCTCCGACACGGTCGCCACCTCCCGGCTGGCGGGCGACATGATCAAAGGGGCGATCGAGGCGGCCCGCGACCGGGGCGTCCTGCTGTTCATCGGTGAGTCCGAGGGGGACACAAAGCTCGAACACGCGCTGCTGCAGGGCATGCACGACCGCCAGGTCGACGGGATCGTCTTCGCCTCGATGTACACCCGGCGCGTTTCCGTTCCCGAGAGCCTGCGGGGCACGTCGGCGGTTCTCCTCAACGCCGTGCCCAAGACGCCGTCGCCGCTGCCCGTGGTGGTGCCGGACGAGATCGAGGCCGGCCGCGCGGCCGCACGGGTGCTGATCGAGGCCGGGCACCGGGACGGCATCCACCTGATCGGCGCCGGGCCGGGGCTCCGGAACGTACCGCGGGACAGCGTCGCCGCGGTGGAGCGGCTCGCCGGCATCCGCGAGGTCTTCGCCGGAGCCGGCGTCGAAATCGCGAGCGGGACCAGGACCGCCGACTGGCAGCCCGAGCACGGCTTCGACGCGACGCGGGCCCTGCTCGGCCGCGCGCGTCCGCGGGCCCTGATCTGCCTCAACGACCGGCTCGCCTTCGGGGCCTACCAGGCGCTGGACGACGCCTCGCTGCGCGTTCCGGACGACGTCTCTGTCGTCTCGTTCGACGACCACCCGCTCGCCTCGTGGATGCGGCCCAAGCTCACCACCGTCGCGCTGCCGCACTACGAACTCGGGCGCCGGGCGGTGGACGCGCTCTTCGCCGGGATCGACGGCGAAAGCGCCGGGGCGAACCCGGTCCACCGCATCCCGATGCCGCTGCGCACCCGGGCTTCGGTCGCCGGTCCGCGACACCCGGAGATCTCCTGATGTTGCGCCTGCCCGACCACTGGGTGTGGGACAGCTGGTACGCGACGGACGACGACGGTCTGCACCACGGCTTCTTCCTGCGGGCCTCGCGGGCACTGCTCGACCCCGAGCGGCGCCACCGGCGGGCGTCGATCGGGCACGCCGTTTCCCGTGACCTGCGGCACTGGGAGCTCGTCGCGGACGCGCTCGTGCCCGCGGACGGGCCGGCGTGGGACGACCTCGCGACCTGGACCGGGTCCGTCGTCCGCGGGCCGGACGGGCGCTGGTACCTGTTCTACACCGGCGTCCGCGACGACGGCGACCACGTGGTGCAGCGGATCGGCCTCGCCGTTTCCGACGACCTGTACACCTGGCACCGCTTCGGGGCCAAGCCCCTGGTCGAACCCGACCCCACCTGGTACGGGCTCGGCGATCGCACGGACTGGGCCGGCGAAGCCTGGCGCGACCCGTGGGTCTTCCGCGCGCCCGACGGGTCCGGCTGGCACATGCTCGTCACCGCCCACGCGAAGGACGGCGACCCGCTCCGCCGGGGCGTGCTCGGCCACGCCTGGTCGGCCGACCTGCTGAACTGGGAAGTCCGGCCGCCCCTCACCCGGCCCGGCGGCTTCGGGCACCTCGAAGTCCCCCAGGTCGCGGTGGTCGACGCGCAGCCGTTGCTGCTGTTCTGCAGCAACCTCGGCGTCCGGGCCCCCTCGGCTTCGGTGTGGGCGGTGCCCGGTCGGTCGCTGACCGGCCCATGGGACCTGTCGCTGGCCCGGCCCGTGTCGTGCCCCGGCTTGTACGCACCCCGCCTGGTCCGCGACGCCGAAGACCGCTGGAACCTGATCGGCTTCCGGGCCGGAAGGGACGGTGCGTTCGCCGGCGAGCTGTCCGATCCGGTCGGCGTCCGCTACACCGCCGGGAACGGATTGCAGCCGCTCTGAAAGAGCGCCGCCTCAGGCGATTCGCGGCGCGGGCAGCAGTGCCTTCACGTGCTGCCACGCCTGCTCGGCGGTGAGCGTGGGGTCGCCCGTCAGCAGGCCCACGCTCAGCCCGTCGATGAGGGCGAGCACCCGCTGGGTGAGTGGTTCGACGTCGTCGGTCAGCTCGCCGAGGATCCGGGCGATCCCCGCGCGCCAGGCGGCGTCGTACTCGCGCTGGGCCTCGCGCAGGGCGGGCTCGTGCAGCACCCGCGGCCAGAGTTCGACCCAGAGCAGCCAGCGGGGATCGCCGGCGTAGCGGGGGAAGTTGAGCGTGCACAGGCGGTGCAGCCGCTCCTCGGCCGAACCCCCGGACTCCGGCAGGAGGGCCAGCTGCCCGATCAGCTCGTCCTCGCTCCAGCGGAGCAGTTCGAGGAGCAGGCCGTTCTTGCTGCCGAAGTAGTAGGAGAGGTGGCCGGCGCTCGTGTCGAGGCGGCGCCCGAGCTCGGAGAGGCTCAGATCGGCCAGCCCGCGTTCGGCGAGCAGCGTCCACGCCTCCTGCATGACCCGCTCGCGCGGGTGCTCGAGCCGGCGGTGCCGCCTGGACTTGTCGTTGGCCACCTCTTGACTCTAGCCACGCCCCTGACGGATAGTGGCGCGAGGCACGGCTTTGAAAGTCTTTCAAACAAGGAGCCGAGGGAGGACCCGGTGAACGGCATCGATCCCGAACTGCGGGCACCGTTGGAAGCGCTCTACGAGAGATTCCCCGGTGGCTTGTACGCCATCGAGGACCTGGCCGAGCGCAGGCGCACCGATGCCCTGCTGGCGGCCGAGCTGATCGAGGCCCCCCGGACGTGCTCCACAGAGGACGTACGGGTGCTCGGCGCGGGCGTACCGGTGCGCATCTACCGGCCCCGGCGGCTTCGGCCGGGCTCGCCCGCGGTGTTCTTCATCCACGGCGGCGGGATGTACCTCGGTGACCTCGACTACGAGCACGCGACGGCCGCGAAGATCTGCGAGGAACTCGGGGTTCTCGTCGTCTCCACCGGCTACCGCAAAGCACCCGAACATCCGCACCCCGCCCAGAGCGACGACTGCTACGCCGCTCTCCGCTGGATGACGGAGAACGCGATGTCCCTGGACTTCGACCCGGGCCGGCTGGCGATCTTCGGCGGAAGCGCGGGAGGCAATCTCGCGCTGGCCACCGCGCTCAAGGCGAGAGACCTCGGGGGACCCGCGCTTTCCTTTGTCGTGGCCCTCTACCCCATGGTCGACCACCGGAACACCACGACACAGGCGGTCGGCCCGTGGGACCGGAGGGCCAACGCCGAGGCGTGGAAGTGGTTCCTCGCCGGGCAGGAGCCGGACGGGTACGCCGCCCCGCTGCACGCGGAGGACCTGGCCGGCCTGCCGCCGACGTTCATCGACGTGGGAACCGCCGATCTTTTCCTGGAGGAAAACCTCGCGTTGGCGCGGCGGCTCCTCGCCGCCGGCGTCTCCACGGAACTGCACGTCTATCCCGGTGTCTACCACGCAGCCGAGTACTACGCGCCCGACGCGGAAGTGGCCCGGCACATGTGGACGGTCCGGTTCCGGGCGCTTCGCCGGGCTCTCGGCACCGACAGGAGCAACCATGACCACTGAGCACCCGATGTCTTGGCGGATGCCTGCCGAAACCGAACCGCAGGCGCGGGTGTGGATGGCTTTCCCCACCCTCGATTCCTACCTCGCCGACAGCCGCGAAGCCGCCGACCGCGCCCGGACCGCCTGGAGCCGCGTCGCGCACACGATCGCCGAGTTCGAGCCCGTCACCATGGTCGTCGACCCGGCCTGCACCGAGGCGGCCCGGAGCCACCTCGACGAGGACAAGGTCGAGATCGTCGAGGCGCCGCTGGACGACGCGTGGATGCGGGACATCGGCCCGACCTTCGTGGTGGACTCCTCCGGGCAGCTCGGCGCGGTCGACTGGGTCTTCAACGGCTGGGGTCAGCAGTCCTGGGCGACGTGGGACAAGGACGAACGCATCGGATCCTTCGTGGCGGAACGCGCCGGTGCCAAGCGGGAGGTGTCGCGGATGGTCAACGAGGGCGGCGGGATCCACGTCGACGGCCTCGGCACCGTGCTCGTGACCGAGACGGTGCAGCTCGACCCGTGGCGCAACCCGGGCTGGACGAAGGCGGACGTCGAAGCGGAACTGGCGCGCACGATCGGCGCCACCCACACCATCTGGCTGCCGCGCGGCCTGTACCGCGACTCCTTGCGGCTGGGCACCCGGGGACATGTCGACATGACCGTCACGATTCCTTCGCCCGGCGTCCTCCTCGTGCACGTCCAGCCGGAACCGATGCATCCCGACCACGCCATCACCCGCGAGATCCTGGACGTCGTCCGCGACGCACGGGACGCCGACGGCCGGCCCTGGGACATCGTCGAAGTCCCCGCGCCCCGGATCGTCCGCGACAGCTTCGACTGGGTGGACTACAGCTACCTCAACCACCTCGTCGTCAACGGTGGCGTGATCGGGTGCGCGTTCGACGACCCGAACGACCACCAGGCCGAGGAGATCCTCGAGGCGGCGTACCCCGGGCGGGAGGTCGTCATGGTCCCGGTGAAGGACGTGTTCGCCGGCGGCGGCGGCATCCACTGCATCACCCAGCAGGAACCGGCCACCGGAGGGCGGGCATGACGACCGGAACGGATTTCTTCGACGCTGGCACGCTTCCCGCGCCCCGCGTCGACGAGGCGTGGGCCCGCCGGGTGGCCCGTGAATCGTTCGGCGTGGACGCTGTCGCGCACCAGCTGGGCAGCAACCAGGACGCCAACTTCCTCCTGCGGACGCCGGCCGGGCACCCGGTGGCGGTGCTCAAGGTGTCGAACCCGGCGTTCCGCGCCGCCGAGGTCCCGGTCCAGGACGCCGCGGCCGACCGGATCGCTGCCGCCTACCCGGAGCTGAGGGTCGCGCAGGTGCTTCGCGCGGACGACGGGGCCGCCCGGCGCGCGACGGTCGCGACTCCGGACGGCCCGGTGGTGGCCCGGCTGATCCGGTTCCTGGAGGGCGGCACCCTCTTCGGCAAGGGGTATCTCGATCCGCGGAGCGTGGCCCGGTTGGGCGAGGTGGCCGGCAAGGTCGACCTGGCGCTCGCCGGCCTCACCGGCGGCGACCGGGTCCTGCAGTGGGACCTGCGGTACGCCGACCGGACGGTGGCGGCGCTGGGTTCGTCGCTGCCCGCGGCTCGGCGTGCCGAAATCGAAAGCGCCGCGGCGCGGGCCTGGGACCTCGTCGCACCGCTCGTCCCCGCTCTCCCGGTCCAGGTCGTGCACCTCGATCTCACCGACGACAACACCGTGCTCGGCGCGGACGGCCTCGTCGACGGGGTGATCGACTTCAGCGACCTGACCCGGACGTGGACCGTCAGCGAGCTCGCGATCGCGAGCTCGTCGGTCCTGCACCACCCGGGCGCCGAGCCGGCCGACGTGCTGCCCGCGGTGCGCGCCTACCACGCCCTGCGCCCGCTGTCCGACGCCGAAATCGAGGCGATCTGGCCCCTCGTGGTGCTGCGTGCCGCCGTCCTGGTCGTCAGCGGCTGCCACCAGGTGGCCGTCGACGGTGACAACGCCTATGCGGAGACGCGCCTGGTCCGGGAGTGGCGGATCGCGGAGCAGGCCCTTTCCGTCCCGCCCGAGGTGATGACCGCGCTGATCCGCGACGCGCTGGGCCTGAGCACCGGCGGGATGTCCCTCCCGGACGGCGTCCTGCTGGATCTCTCGGACGCGGCGGTACTGGACCTGTCCCCGCAATCGTCCTTGATGGACGATGGTGCGTGGGAGAACGCCGGGATCGACGTGTTCGCCGCGGATCGGCTGGCGGCGGGGCATCGAGCAGTGGTGACGAAGTTCGGTGAGGCCCGTCTCGCCGGAAGCCCGGCGCTTGCCCAGGAGCCGCCTGCCTCGGTCGCGACCGGGATCGACCTCTGGACAGCCGGTGCCGAGGAACTCAGGGCACCGTGGGACTGCGAGGTGTCCTTCACTGGCCCCGGCATAGTGTTGCGTGCGGACGACTTCGAGCTGGCGGTGCACGTAGCCGACGCTCACGCCACGGGAGCCGTGGTGGCCGGTACGGTCGTCGCGACGACCGTACCGGGCCGCCGGACCCGGATCACGGCGGGCCACCGGGCGGAACGGGTTCCGGAAGGCGTGGCGCCGAAGTACGCACCGGGCTGGCTGGCCACGCTCGCCGATCCCGCTCCTCTGCTCGGGCTGCCCGCGACGGGCGGTGTCCCCGATTCCGTGCTGGCGCAACGCGAACGCGCCCTGGCCGAAGTGCAGGAGCACTACTACCGCGAGCCGCCCCGGATCGAACGCGGCTGGCGCCACTTCCTCGTCACCGAGGACGGGCGTCCGCTGCTGGACATGATCAACAACGTCGCGGTGGCCGGTCACTCCCACCCGCGGATCGCCGAGACCGCGGAACGGCAGCTGCGGCTGCTGAACACGAACTCCCGGTTCCACTACGAGGCGATCGCGGCGTTCGGCGCCCGGCTCGCGGACCTCGCGCCCGCTCCGCTGGACACCGTCTTCCTGGTGAACTCCGGCTCGGAGGCGGCCGATCTGGCGATCCGGCTCGCGCTCGTGGCCACCGGCCGGTCCGACGTGGTGGCGATGAGCGAGGCCTACCACGGGTGGACCTACGCCTCGGACGCGGTCTCGACCTCCGTCGCCGACAACCCGAACGCGCTGCACAGCCGGCCGGATTGGGTGCACACCGTCCCCGCGCCCAATCCGTACCGGGGCCGGCACCGGGGCGCCGACGCCCACCGGTACGGACCCGAAGCGGCCGCGATGATCGACGGGCTGGCCGCGTCCGGACGCCCGCCGGCCGGCTTCATCGGCGAGGCCTACTACGGCAACGCGGGCGGAATGCCACTGCCGGACGGATATCTCGCCGCCGTGTACTCGGCGGTGCGCCGCCACGGCGGCCTGGCGATCGCCGACGAGATCCAGGTCGGCTACGGCCGGCTCGGGCACTGGTTCTGGGGATTCGAGCAGCAGGACGTCGTCCCCGACATCATCGCGGTCGCGAAGGCGGTGGGGAACGGCGTTCCCGTGGCCGCCGTCATCACCAGCCGCGCGGTCGCCGGGAAGTACCGCAACGGCGGCTACTTCTTTTCCTCCACCGGAGGCAGCCCGCTGTCCTCGCGCGTCGGTCTGTGCGTGCTCGACATCATCCGGGACGAGGACCTGCAGGGAAACGCCCGAACCGTCGGCGCTCATCTCAAAGCACGTCTCGAAGAACTGGGAAAGCGCCACGAAATCATCGGCGCCGTTCACGGTTCCGGTCTGTACCTGGGCGTGGAGCTGGTGCGCGACCGGACCAGCCTGGAACCCGCGGCGAGTGAGACGGCCGCCGTCTGCGACCGGATGCTCGGCCTGGGTGTCGTGATCCAGCCGACGAGCGACCGGATGAACGTCCTCAAGGTGAAGCCGCCGCTGTGCCTCGACGAGCCCGCGGCCGACTTCTTCGCCGACACCCTCGACCGGGTGCTGTCGGAAGGGTGGTGACCGGCCGTGCGACTGACGCCGAGTGAACGGGACCGGCTGCTGATCTTCACCACGGCCGAGCTCGCGCGGCGCCGGCTGGCCCGGGGGCTGCGGCTCAACGTGCCCGAGGCCACGGCGCTGATCGCCGACACGGTGTGCGAAGCCGCCCGCGACGGATGCCGGCTCCACGAGGCGATCGCGGCGGGCCGGGCCGCGCTCGGCCCGGAGAACGTGCTTCCCGGCGTGCCGGAGGTGATGGGCGACGTGAAGGTCGAAGCCGGGTTCGACGACGGCACCAGGCTGGTGGTCGTGACCGACCCGATCGGTGCGACGACCGGGACCGCACCCGGCGCGGTCGACCTCGGGCCCGAGCCGCCGGCGGACTGGCCGGAGGCGGTGCCGGTGTCCGTCACCAACACCTCGACGGTGCCGATCAGCGTCACCTCGCACTTCCACTTCTTCGAGGCCAACCCGAGGCTGCGGTTCGACCGGGCCGCGGCGTACGGCAGACGGCTGGCGATCCCGGCCGGTTCCTCGGTCCGGTTCGGCCCCGGCGAGCGGAAAGCCGTGGACCTCACGCCGATGGGAGGGGACCGCGTCGCCATCGGCTTCGCCGGTCTCGTCGACGGCCCGCTGGACGCCCCCGGCGCGAAGGAAGAGGCGCTGCACCGCGCCATCGCCTGCGGTTACCAACACGAGGAAACGCGATGAGCTTCACGCCGAGCGATTACGTCGCCGCCTACGGCCCCCGGAAGGGCGACCGGGTGCGGCTGGGCGACACCGGCCTCGTCGTCGAAGTCGAGTCCGACGCCGGCAAACCGGGCGACGAGTTCGTCGTCGGCTTCGGCAAAACCGCCCGCGACGGACTGCACATCCTGGCCGCGACCGCACGGCAGACCTGCGACCTGGTGATCAGCAACGTCCTGCTGATCGACGCCGTCCAAGGCGTGCGCAAGGCGTCGATCGGCATCCGCGACGGGCGCATCGCCGGCATCGGCCGGGCCGGCAACCCGAACACCCTGGACGGCGTCGACGTCGTCGTCGGCAGCGGAACGACGATCATCGCGGGCGAGGGCCTGATCGCCACCGCCGGCGCGATCGACACCCACGTCCACCTGCTCTCGCCCCGGGTCATCGAAGCCGAGCTGGCCTCGGGCGTCACCACGGTGATCAGCCAGGAGTTCGGGCCGGTGTGGGGGCCGGGGATCAGCACGCCGTGGGCGTTGCGCCACGCGTTCGCCGCGTTCGACGCGTGGCCGATCAACATCGGCTTCCTTGGCCGGGGCTCGGTTTCGGCCCGCGAGCCGCTGGTGGAGGCCCTCGTCGAGGGCGGCGTGTGCGGGTTCAAGGTCCACGAGGACATCGGCGCGCACACCCGCGCGCTCGACTCCGCGCTCACCGCCGCCGAGGAGTACGACGTCCAGGTGGCGCTGCACACCGACGGGCTCAACGAGTGCCTGTCGGTCGAAGACACCCTGGCCGTGCTCGAAGGCCGGACCATCCACGCCTTCCACGTCGAGGGGTGCGGCGGCGGGCACGTGCCCAACGTGATGCGGCTGGCGGGGGAGCGCAACATCATCGCGTCTTCGACGAACCCGACGCTGCCGTTCGGCCGCGACGCGGTCGACGAGCACTTCCACATGATCATGGACGCCCACGACCTGAAGGCGGACCTGCCGGGCGACGCGTTGATGGCCAGGGAACGCATCCGGGCGAGCACGATGGGTGCCGAGGACGTGCTGCACGACCTGGGCATCATTGCCATCACCTCGTCCGACGCGCAGGGGATGGGCCGGGCGGGCGAGACGTTCCGCCGCACCTTCGCCATGGCCGCCAAGATGAAGGCCGAGCGAGGCGCGGTGGATCTGCGCCACGACAACGACCGGGCGAGGCGCTACATCGCCAAGCTCACCATCAACCCGGCGATCGCGCACGGCATGGCCCACGAGATCGGGTCGCTGGAGGCCGGGAAGCTGGCCGACATCGTGCTGTGGCGCCCGGACCACTTCGGCGCGAAACCGGATCTGGTCCTCAAAGCCGGTTTCCCGGCGTGGGGCGTCACAGGCGACCCGAACGCGAGCATCGACAGCGCGCAACCGCTGGTGATCGGCCCGCAGCTGGGCGGGCACGGACCCACGCCCGCCGAGCTGTCGGTCGCGTTCGTCAGCCAGGCGGCCGCCGAGTCCGGGGAAGACCACCTGACCACTCGGCGCCGCCGCGTCGGCGTGCGCGGCACCCGTGGGATCGGACCGGCGGACATGATCCACAACGACCGGACCGCCGAGGTCCGCGTTGCGGAGCGGACCGGACTCGTCACCGTCGACGGCGAGCCCGTCTCCTCCGCGCCGGCGGACTCGGTCGCCCTCTCCCGGCTGTACTTCCTCTAGCCGGATTCGGTGATTCGCCGGAGGAAGGCCCGGGTGCGCTCGTGCTCGGGGTCCGACACGAGCTTGTCCGGCGGCCCTTCCTCGACGATGACGCCGTGGTCGAACACGACGAGCCGGTCGGCGGCCGAGCGGGCGAACCCCATCTCGTGGGTGACGACGATCATGGTCATGCCGTCGGCGACCAGGTCCTTCATCACCGTGATCACTTCGCCGACCATTTCCGGGTCCAGCGCGCTGGTCGGTTCGTCGAACAGCATCAGCTCCGGCTTCATGGCGAGCGCGCGGGCGATGGCGACGCGCTGCTGCTGGCCGCCGGACAACGCCGACGGCCGCGAGTTCGCCTTGTCGGCCAGACCGACCCTGGCCAGCAGGTCGCGGGCCTGGTCCCGGGCCGCTTCCTTCGGGGCCCCGAGGACCTTCACCGGGCCGACGGCCACGTTCTCCAGCGCGCTGAGGTGGGGGAAGAGGTTGAAGCGCTGGAAAACGAACCCGATGTTGCGGCGGCGTTTCGCGACCACCGTCGGCCGTTCCTCCACCGGGCGGCCCGGGCCGGGCCGGTAACCGACCGGGGAACCGTGGACGAGGATCGTCCCTTCGTCGATGCGCTCCAAGTGGTTGAGGCACCTGAGGAACGTCGTCTTGCCCGAGCCCGACGGCCCGATCATCACGACGACTTCGCGCGGCCGGACGTCCATCGAGACGCCGTTGAGGACCGTCACGTCGCCGAAGCGCTTGACCACTCCTCGCGCGGACATCACCGGTGCCACGGCAGTGTTCATCTCAGTTCGCTCCCTTGCCGGCGAGAGTGGACCCCATCAGGCGCGTCCGCAGTGACGGCGTCGCGACGACGTGGCCGGGATCGGCGAGCTTCCGCTCGATGAACCGCTGGACGAACGACCAGATCGTGGTCAAGGCGAGGTAGTAGCAGGCGGCCACGAGGAAGATCTCGAAGGTCTTGAACGTCGCCGAGTTGATCGACTGGGCGGTCAGGAACATCTCCTGCAGGCCGATGACCGACAGCAGCGACGTGGACTTCATCATCAGGTTGAACTCGTTGCCCAGCGGCGGAACGATGATGCGCAGCGCCTGGGGCAGCAGGATCACCCGCATCGTCGTCGCCGGGGTCATGCCCAGCGCCTGGGCCGCCTCCGCCTGCCCGCGGTCGATGGCGTCGAGCGCCGCGCGGAAGATCTCGGCCATGTAGGCGCCTTCGTTCGCGGCCAGCGTCAGGATGGCCGCCTGCACGACGCCGAGGAGGACGAACCCGCCGAGCTGGACGTCGGCGAACCGGTAGACACCCGCCGCCGCGAGTCCGTTGTAGACGACCACCAGCTGCACGAGCAGCGGGGTGCCGCGGATCAGCCAGACGTACCCGCGGCCGGCCCAGCGCAGCGGCGCGAACCGGCTGCGCTGGGCGAGCGCGAGCAGGAGGCCCAGCAGCACGCCGAGCAGCTGCGCGACGACGGAGATGTAGACCGTGCGCCACAGCCCGTCGAGGAACGTGCTCGACGGGGAGAACAGGTAGTGCCAGAAGAACGCCCAGTCGAAATCGGTGGCGCTACCGGGTGATGTCATCGCCGGTCAGCTTCCACTTCGTGAGGACGGTGGTGTAGGTCCCGTTCTGCTGGATCGCGGCCAGCGCCTTGCCCAGCGCGTCGTGCAGGGCCGTGCCGTCCTTGCGGGTCGCGATCCCCACCTTGACGTGGTTGAACGGCTCGCCGACGATCTTGAAGGTGCCCGGCTGCTGTGTCTGGACGTACGCGGCGGTCTCCAGGGTCGTGCCGTAGGCGTCCACCAGCCCGAGCCGGAGCTGCTGCAGCGCGTCGCTGTCCTTGGTGAACTGCCGGATGTCGAGGTTCGGCTTCCCGGCCGCCGCGCACTTCGCGGACTGGTCGGTGAAGTACTGGACGACCGTCGTCCCCGTTTGGACGGCCGCCTTCTTGCCGCACAGGTCGTCGGCGCTCGCGATGCCGGTGTTGCCGCTGCCCACCATCAGGGTGTTGGACGCGTACATGTACGGGACGAAGTCCACGACCTTCTCGCGTTCGGGCTTGATGTAGAGCTGGCTGATGATCGCGTCGCACTGATTGGCCTGCAGCGCCGGGATGATGCCGTTGAAGCTCGTGTTGGCCCAGCGCGACCTGGCGCCGAGCTGCGCGGCGATCGCGTCGCCGAGTTCGATCTCCACGCCCACCGGCTTCTGCGCGGCGTCGTAGAAGGTCAGCGGGGGCGCGCTGATGTCCGCGCAGTAGGTGATCCGGCCGTTCTGCGCGAGTGCGCCCGCCGGGACCTGGACCGCGCCCGGCGGGGGAGCGTCGGCGGCGGGGGCGCTGCCGCATCCGGCGAGGGTCACGGCGGCGGCGACCAGGCAGCCGGCCAGGAGCGGTGCCTGTCGGCGGGACGGGGAGTGCGACCTGGCCATACCGGACTCCTTCACGAGTTCACGCCGTTGCGGGGAGAGTTAGTCCATGTCATAGTCGACGTCGTTGACTATGAGCAGGGACGCTAGATCCGCGGTCCCCGGGAGTCAAGGAATCCACGGTAACGGGGCTGTTAACGGGGTCGGCGGCAGTCCGAAAGCCTGCCGAGGTGCCCGGGAAACGAGGGGAAAGATGTCGGAGCGCAGCGATCGCCGGCTGACCGCGGCGGGCCCCGGGTGGGCCGTCGCCACGCCGCACACGGCGGCGAGCGACGCCGCGGCCGAAGTGCTGCGGACCGGTGGCAACGCCGTCGACGCCGCGCTCGCCGCGGCGGCCCTGCTGACCGTGGTGTACCCCAACCAGTGCTCGATCGGCGGCGATCTGCTCGCGTTGGTGGGCACCGCCGGCGGGCCCGTCCGGTTCGTCAACTCCAGCGGCCGGGCGCCCCGGGCGGTCGACGTCCGGTCGGTGGCGGGGGCGGACGGCGTCATGCCGGTCGACGGCGCACTGCCGGTGACGGTCCCCGGTGTGGTCGCCGGCTGGGCCGCGCTCGCCGACAACTGGGGCACCCGCCCGCTTTCCGCGGCGCTCGCCCCGGCCGAAGCCGCCGCACGAGACGGAGTCGCCGTCGCGCCCGGCCTCGCCCGGGACCTGTGGCGCGAACGGCACCGCCTGACCCGGGACCCGGGGCTGCGCGCGGTGTTCGCCCCCGGCGGGACGGTTCTGTCCGCCGGCCGGACCCTGCGGCAGCCGCGGCTCGCCCGGACCCTCGCCCTGCTCGCCGGCCAGGGCCCCGCCGCGATGTACGGTGGCGAGGTGGGGACGAGCCTGGTGAACCTGCTGGCCGGTCGGGGTTCCGCGATGACGGACGAGGATTTCGCCGGGCACACGGTGGAATTCTCGCGAGCCCACAGCGCGGTGTACGACGGAACCGAGTACCTCTCCAGCGGCGGGAACTCCCAGGGCCTGTACTTCCTCCAGGGACTCAAGGCACTCGAGCTGGTGCGCGCGGCCCGCGGGCCGGTGGACCCGGCGGGCCGGGACGCCGGCGTGGTCGCGTCCGTGCTCAACCGGGCCGCCGCCGAGCGCGACCGTCACTGCGCCGATCCGGAGTGGTCCGCCGCCCCGGTGGAGCTGCTGTTGTCGGAGGCCCACGTCGGCCGCATCGCCGAGCAGGCGATGGCGGAGGTGCCGGGCTCGCCGGTGGGGCAGGTGCGGGCGTCCGGCGACACTGTCGCGGTCGTCGCCGCGGACGCCGACGGAACGTGGATCTCCTTGATCCAGAGCGTCTTCCACTGCTTCGGTGCCGCGCTGCTCGATCCCGCGACCGGGGTCGTCCTGCACAACCGGGGCGCGTCCTTCAGCCTCGACCCGGCCTCGCCGAACCGGCTCGCCGGAGGCAAGCGGCCGCTGCACACCCTGATGCCGGTGCTGGTCCGCGAGGCCGGCGAGCTCGTCGGCGCGCACGGCGCGATGGGCGGGCGCGCCCAGCCGCAGGTGCACACGCACCTGGCCCTGCAGCTGGCCGCCGGCGCGTCGCCCGGTGCGGCCGCGTCGGCGCCGCGCTGGGTCCTGGGGGCGATGGAAGCGGGGGTGACCTCGGGTGCCGGGGTGGTCAAAGCGGAGCGCGACGTCCCCGCATCCGGCGTCCGGGCGATCGAGCGGGCAGGATTCACCGTCGAGGAGATCGACGCGAACGACGACGGCGTGGGACACGGCCAGCTGGTCCGCCGGCTGCCGGGCGAGCTGGGCGCCGCCACGGATCCGCGCGCGGACGGCTCGGCCGTCGCCGGCTGAGGAGTGCCACGGCGTCCTGCCACGGCTTACCGGAGAAGGGTGAATGAGCAAAAGCAGCACCGGGAAGACCACGAACGCCGGGCGAGGCCGGTTGCCGCGGGGGACGCTCAGCCAGGAGCTGATCGTCGAAGCGGCGTTCCGGGTCGCGGACTCCGCCGGGATGGACAAGCTGACGTTCCAGGCACTCGGCCGCGAACTCTCCGCGCACCCGACCGCCATCTACCGGCACTTCCGGAACAAGGACGAGCTGCTGCTCGCCCTCCTCGACGCCCTGCACGAAGAGGCGCTGGCGAACACCCCGCCCCCGACCGACGACTGGGCGCACGACCTCATGCAGATCGCGATCCACACGCACGACGCGTTCCTCCGCCACCCCCGCGTCGGCGCGCTCTCGGCGGCCCGCACCGCTCGCCGGGAGAACGAATTCCGCACCGTCGAACGCAAACTCGACTGCCTGCGCCGGGCCGGGCTGAACGACACCGACGCGGTCCGGTACCACCGGGTCTTCGCCGACGTGGTGCTGTCCTACAGCGCCATGGACGCCAGCATGGCCTCGCTGGCCCCGGCGGTCCGGGAGGCGGACCTGCGCGGCTGGAAGACCGACTACCTGACGCTGCCCGCGGACCGCTACCCCAACATCGCCCGGCTCGCCCCGCGGTTCGTCGAGCTCGACGACCCGCAGAACTTCGTGACCGCCGTCGAGGCGATCATCGACCGGATCCGGGCGAGAGCCGATGCGGCCCGCTGATCCGGTCACCCGGTGAGTGCCGGGTCGCGGTGGACGACCGCGCCGGCCACCACGGTGAGGGCGATGGGGGCGCCGGCCAGTTCGTCGGGGTCGGCGCGCAGCGGGTCGAGGGTGAAGGCCGTGAGGTCGGCCGGCGCCCCGGGAGTGATCGTGCCGGTGCCGCCGGCGGCCGCGGCCGCGAGGCGGGTGTAGCCCTCGAGCGCCATCAACGGGGTGAGTCCCTGGTGCGGTTGCACGGGCGGGACGTCCGGCTCGCCCGCGGGGCGGCGCAGCTGGGCGGCGGCGAGGATCCGGCGGGGGTCGAAGGGCGCGATCGGCCAGTCGGAGCCGAGGACGACCGGGACCCCGGCGTCGCGCAGGTCGCGGCAGCGCCAGGCCCGGCCGGCGCGCTCTTCGCCGAGGCGGGACGACCAGTTGTCGGTGTGGTCGGCCCTGGTGAAGTGGGTGTGCGACGGTTGCATGCTCGCCACCACACCCTGCCGCCGGAACCGGCCGATCAGCTCGGTCGGCAGGGTTTCGATGTGCTCGACGCGGTGCGGCGCCGCCGCGGGGCGGCCGAGTCCGTCGAGGGCGTCCAGGACGTGGCGGACGGCGGCGTCGCCGATCGCGTGGCTCACGGTGGGGACGCCGGCCGCGGCCAGGGTGCGCACGGCTTTCGTGTAGGCGGCGGGTTCGGTCCAGAAGCTGTCGGTCGATTCGCCGTGGGAGTCGGGCTCGGCGAGCCACGCGGTCCCGTTGTCGATCGTGCCGTCGACGAAGAACTTCACGCCGCCGATCCGCCACCGGCGCCCGCCGCGGCCCTGGACGCCGATCAGCCCGGCCAGGCCGTCGGCGTCGATACCGGGGTCGCACCAGGGCGCGAACCGCAGGCGCAGCGGGAGCTCGCCGAGGTCTTCGGCGGCGGCGACGACCGCGGCGCTGTCGCCGAGCAGGTCCATCACGTGGCCACCGGTGAGCCCGGTGGCCGCCATCTCGCCGAGGACCGCGCGCAGCCGGGCGGCCCGGGCCGCGACCGGTTCCCGCGGGACGTGTGTGGCGACCAGGTCCATCGCGGCGGCCTCCAGCAACAGGCCGGTCGGCCGTCCGGCGTCGTCGCAGACGACGCTCGAGCGCTGGGCGAACCGCCGTGGCCCGTCGACGCGGGCGATCCGCAGCGCGGCCGGGGTGACGAGCGCGGAGTGCGCGTCGAACAGCCGCACGAACGCCGGGCGGCCGCCGACCGCGGCGTCGATCGGGGCGCCGGTGACCGGCCGGCCGCCGAAGAGGTTGGGGTCCAGGCCCCACGCCTGGACCCACGCGCCCGGCGCCCGGTCCGCGGCCGCGGTGGCGAGCAGGCGCTGCACCTCTTCGAGGGACCGGGCGGCGGACAGGTCGACGTCGGCGGTGAGCTGCACGCCCATCACCGGGTGCGTGTGCCCGTCGATCAGGCCCGGGGTCACGGTGGCGTCGCCCAGGTCGACGACTTCGGTGCGGGGACCGCGCCAGTCCCGGACGTCGTGGCGGGTGCCGGTCGCGGTGACCACGCCGCCGGTGATCGCGATCGCCTCGACCGGGCGGTCGTCGCCGGTGAGGGGGTGGACGGTACCGGCGCAGACGACGAGGTCCGGGTTCACGCGGGGATCCCTTCGGGAGCGGGCCGGGTGTCGCCGTCGCCTTCGCCGACCCGGTCGTACACGGCGGGCCGCCGGTGGCGCAGCCAGAGGGCGAGCAGGCCGCCGGCGAGCAGCGTGGCGGGGACGATGCTGACGAGCACCACGTTGACGGTGGCCGAAGCGTTGGTGAGCAGGCCGACGCTGTCGACCAGGATGTAGGTGGCGACGGAAAGCAGCAGCGAGGACACGACTCCCGCGGCCACGGCCGTCGGGGTGCGCACGGATCGGTTGCGGCGCAGGAAGTACACGACGGTGGCGATCGCGGTCAGGGTCTGCAGCACCAGGATGCCCACCACACCCGGGGTGTTCACCCACAGCAGCAGCTTCGTGACCGGGTCGGCGCCGGTGAGCGCGAACACGGCGATCACGACGACGGCCAGCCCGGTCTGCACCAGGCTCGCGCGGTACGGCGAGCCGAAGCGGGGGTGGACCTCGCCGAGCCAGGAGGGCAGGACGCCGTCGCGGGCGAGGGCGTGGGTGTAGCGGGTGATCGCGTTGTGGAAGGCGAGTTGCGAGGCGTAGACGCTGCTGATCACCAGCAGGTGCATCAGCGTGGCGGCCCAGGGGCCGACGTAGGTGCCGATCGCGGTGAAGAACAGGCCGGCGACGTCGCCGCCGGCCGCCGCGACCGCCTGGTCGCTGCCGAACGCCTGGATGACCGCCCACACGATGAAGCAGTAGAAGACCGCCATGAAGCCGACCGCGAGGTAGGTGGCGCGGGGGATCGTGCGCTCGGGGTCGCGTGCTTCCCGGCGGTACAACACGGTGGATTCGAAGCCCATGAACGCGGCGAAGCTGAAGGCCAGGACGCCACCCATGCCGGGGCCGAACAGCGCGCCGGGGGTGAACGACCGCGCGTCGAGACTGCCCGTGCCGCCGTGCGCCAGCACGCCGATCGCCATCAGCAGCAGGATTCCCGACTCGAGGACGAGCAGCACCCCGAGCACCTTCGCGCCGACGTCGATGCCCAGCCAGGCCACCACCAGGACCAGCGCGACGGCGGCGAGCGCGAGCACCGGCCACGGGACGTCCAGCCCGAACACGTCGGCCAGCGTGGCTTTCGCCTGCGCGGCGAACAACCCGTAGACCCCGATCTGGAGCGTGTTGTACGAGACCAGCGCCAGCAGGGCCGCGGCCAGTCCCCACGCCCGGCCCAGGCCTTTCGCGATGTAGGCGTAGAACGCGCCGGCGCTGCCGACGTGCCGGGTCATCCGGGTGAAGGCGACCGCGAAGACGGTCAGGACGAGGCCCGCGGCGAGGTACCCGGCCGGGGCCCCGATCCCGCCGATCATGATCGCCAGCGGCGCGACGCCGGCCATGACGGTCAGCGGCGCCGCCGCGGCCACCACCATGAAGACGAGGCTGCCGGTGCCGAGGACACCACGTCTGAGCGAGCCATGCGGGTCGGGAGCGGAAGATCCGGCCATGGTGAGGTCCTCTCGGGCCTGGGATGCTTAACCGAACGTCATTCGCTTAAGCATGCGACGGCCTGTCGAGGTCGTCAAGGATTTAGTCGATGCTTACGCTCGGTGGCGACCGAATCAGTGGAGGACTTGTGGTTCAGCGACGGAAACGGTTGCTCTCTACCGAGACGATCCTCGATGCCGCGCTCGCGTCCATCGACGCCACCGGTCAGCTCACGATGGCGGAGCTGGCCGGGCGGCTCGGCGTGAGCGCGTCCTCGATCTACCACCACCTGAGCGGCCGGGCGGCGATCATCGAGGCGCTGCGCGAACGGCTGGTCGCGGTGATCGAGCCGCCCCCGCTGGACGGAAGCGACTGGGGCGAGCAGATTTCCCGGTGGATGCGGGACTACCGGCGGGCGCTGGCCGAGCACCCCAACCTGATGCCGCTGCTGAACGCGCAGACGATGACCGGCGGCTCGGTGCTCCTGGGCTACGAGCGGGTCGCGACCCTGTTGCGGCTCGCCGGGGTGCCGGTCGGCGAGGTGGTGCTCTGGCTCGGTGTGCTCGACGCCTACGCACTGGGATCGGCGCTCGACCTCACGGCCCCGGACGACGTCTGGCGCTTCGAACGCGACGACCTGCCCGTGCTCGCCGAGGCGATCGAGGCGGCACCGGTCGGGCGGAAGCGGGCGGACGGGGCGTTCGAGCTGGGCCTGGCGGCGCTGGTGGCGGCGCTGCGGCGCCGGCTCTCCGCGGAGTGAGCCGCGATCCCCGGCCGGCTCAGGCGCTTCCGGCGAAGCTCGGTTCCGCCGCTTCCAGCCGGGGGACCGGGATGCCCAGCCGTCGCGCTTCGGCCAGGGTGTCCCGGCAGATCTCCCGCGGCTCCTCGGCGCTCGCGTCGACGTGGGTCTCGAAACTCCTGCGCACCAACGGGACGTGCGCGGTCAGCCACGCGAACGCGGGGGCCGTCAGGCAGGTCGGCGCCCGGTAAGCCAGCGCGCTGCTCCGGTGCCTTCGCAGGTCGACACCGCGCGCTTCGAGCACCGGCAGGAGCTCACGGGCGACCAGCAGCGCCTCGCGCAGGTCGCCGGTCGCCCCCACCAGGTCGGCCAGCGTTCCCCGCCGCAGGCCCTGCGCGTGCAGGCCGGCGTTCATCGCGAAGTGGAGCCACAGCCAGCCGCGGAAATCGCGTTTTTCCCGCACCCGGAACCCGGCCTCGCGAAACACCCGCCGGACGGCCTTCTCGCGCTCGCTCGGCGGCCGGTCCAGGGTGCCGAAGGCCACCGCGGGCAGCAGTGTCCCGCGGAGCACGCCGTCTTCGCCGAAGCCGCCGCCGGCCAGCGGGAAGCCCCACGCGACCCGGTCGGCGGGAAGAGCGCCGATCGCGGCCGGCGGCTCGGCCCAGACGTTGCCGAACACCAGCACCGTCGCGTGGCCGGCGCGCGGTGCCAGGAAAGCGCTTGCTTCGGCGAGGCGGTGGTGCGGCACGCTCAGCACGATCAGGTCGAAATCGTGGTCGGGTGCCAGCTGTTCGCGGTAGCGCACCGGCCACGCCTGGACGACGCGCTGCCCCCACACGCGTCTGCGCGCGTCGAGCAGATCGAGCTCGATCGTCTCCCCGTAAGCCGACGCGCGGCCCGGCCGGACGTAGAACTCGACGTCGTGGCCGG
The DNA here is from genome assembly GCF_053600695.1 of Amycolatopsis sp. NPDC005003. Lineage (NCBI taxonomy): Bacteria > Bacillati > Actinomycetota > Actinomycetes > Pseudonocardiales > Pseudonocardiaceae > Amycolatopsis > Amycolatopsis sp. NPDC005003. The sequence goes on from NZ_JBSGAI010000012.1 coordinate 192,572, forward strand.
CCCGTTCCAGGGCCCAGGCGTGCACCGTGGCGATCGCGCCCCGGCCGAACATGAGGATCTTCACGCACACCTCGTCGGCTATGATGAAATTGGAGGTCATCTCCACTTATCAACGTAGGGAGGTGGACCCGGGTTGTCAACGGAAGGCAAGCCGCTGCGCGCCGACGCCCGGCGCAACCGGGCCGCGGTGCTGGCCAAGGCGCGGGAGCTCTTCGACGACGGAAGCTTCTTCGACCTGCGCTTCGACGACATCGCCCGCTTGGCGGGCGTGGGCACGGGCACGCTGTACCGCCACTTCCCGACGCGGGAAGCGCTGGCCGAAGCCGTCTACCGCGAGGAGGTCGCGACGTTGTGCGGCCGCGCCCGCGAACTTCGGGCCACGCTGCCGGCGGGGGAGGCCTTGGCGAGCTTCCTGCGGGGCATGGTCGGCTACATCGACACCTACCGCGGCCTCGCCCGGACGCTGGCCACGCTGATGGCGACCGGAACGGACGCACTGGCCGAGGGCAGCCGGGAACTGGAGCAGGCGGTCACCGACCTGGTGGCCGCGGCGGCGCGGGACGGCGCGATCCGCGGCGACGTGCGCGCCGGCGCGGTCCTGGTGGCCCTGCACGGCATCGGCGCGGCGCACGACCGCCCCGACTGGCGAGCCGAGGCCGACGGCGTCATCACCCTCGTACTGGACGGCCTGCGCCGGGCACCGTGAGGCGAGCAGGAGCCGCCGCGGGAGTCACCACGTGATCAGGAGCCGCCGCAGTCCCCGGGTCAGGCTCTCGGGCTGCCAGGCCAGCTCGTCGTCCCGCTCGGCCACCCGGAGGCCGGGCATCCTGGTGACCAGCGCGTGCAACGCGATCTGCAGTTCCATCCTGGCCAGCGGCGCGCCGAGGCAGAAGTGCGGACCCCGGCCGAACGACAGGTGGTGGGCGGCCTCGCCGCGGTCCACGTCGAACCGGTCCGGATCGGGGAAGACGGCGGGGTCCCGGTTGGCCGCGGTCACGACCGGGAACACCGTGGTGCCGGCTTCGACGGTCCGGCCGGAGAAGTCCACGTCCGCACGGGTCATCCGGGGCTGCCCGGCGTGGCCCAGCGCAACGACCCGGAGCAGTTCTTCGACCGCGTTCGGCACCAGACCGGGTGCCGCCACCAGGCGTTCCCACTGGTCCGGGTGGCGGGACAACAGCAGCACGGACTTGGCCAGCTGGGCCATGGTGGTCTCCTGGCCGGCGCCGATCAGCAGCATCACGGTGATCAGCAGTTCGGCTTCGCTGAGCCGGTCGCCGTCCTCGTCGTGCACCTGGGTCAGCCCGGAGAGCAGGTCGTCGCCGGGGTGCCGCCGCTTGCGTTCGATCAACCCGAGCAGGTGCGACGCGGCGACGGCACCGGTGGCCGCGAACGCCTCCTGGTCGAACGTGGTGGTGATGGACATGGCTTCGATGAAGGCGAGCAGGGGTTCGCGCTCGCCGTGGGCGATGCCGAGCAGTTCGCAGATCACGGTGCCGGGCAGCGGTTCGGCCAGCGCGCCGACCAGGTCCGCCGGCGGTCCGGCGGCCAGCATCCGGTCCACCAGCTCGGTCGTGATCGTCTCCACGCGCGGCCGCAGGAGTTCGACGCTGCCGACGGTGAACGCCTTGGACACCAGGCGGCGCAGTCTCGTGTGGTCGGGTGGGTCCATGTTCGGCATCATGTCCGGTGACTGCAGGCCGGGGACGATGGTGGGGGCGTCCGGCGTCGCCAGCGCGGCGCGGCTCATCCGGGGGTCGGCCATCGCTCGCTGGACGTCGTCGTAGCGGGTGACCAGCCGGACCTCGTGCCCGCTCGCCAGCCGCACCAAGGGCACCGGGTCGGCGTGCAGCATGCGGATCGCCTCGGCGGCCGGGTCGGTCGAGGGCGGTGCCTCGAACGGGAACAGTGGTGGTCGGCCGTGCGCTGTCATCGCGCTCTCCCCGGTTGCCGTGCCGAAGCGACGATGGCCTGGTGTGGCCGCCGCCAGTGTGATCCCGTTCTGTTCGGGCTGTAAAGGGATCACGCGCCGAGGCGTGCGGACGGATCGGGCGCACGTCGCCTGACCAGCGATGTTCGTCGTGGGGTGACGTAGCTTGAACGCTTTGGGCGCGCGTCGGCAAAGACGGGGTGTCAGGGCGAAGCGAAACCCGAGGAGCTTCATGTCGTCAGACGCGGAACTGATCGGTAGGTCGCTGCGCGGAGACACCGGCGCCTTCGCGGAAGTGATCAGCCGGCACGAGACCGCGCTCGGGAACTATCTGGCGCGCAGAGTGGGGCGGCAGGCAGCCGAGGACGTGCTCGGCGATGTATGGGTGGCGGCTTACGAGTCCCGTGCGAACTACGACCTTTCGTATCCCGAAGCGAGGCCTTGGTTGTACGGCGTCGCGCTGAACAGGCTGCGCCGGCACTGGCGGTCGGCACCGGCCGAGGAGCCGGCGTCGGACCTGGCCCGCGTGGCGGGTGACTGGGACCCCTGGCCGGCGGTGGATGTCCGCGTGGACACGCAGGCACTGCTGAGCAGGGCACTGGCTCGGCTCAAACCGGAAGAGCGGGAAGTGCTGGGCCTGGTCGCCTGGGAAGACCTGACCGTCGCCGAGGCCGGGCGGGTGCTCGACATCCCGGCCGGCACGGCCCGCCGCCTGTTGCACCAGGCACGCAAGGCATTGCGTGAAGCCCCCGAAGTGGTCGCGCTGCTGCAAGTCCCGACAACGTGAAAGACAGCCCATGGATGAAATGGATCTCATGAAGAATCTGCGTGACGTGCCGTCCCCCAGTCCCGAGGCCTATGCCCGTGCCCGCACGGCACTGCAGACGGCGATGGCGGAACCCGTGGCCACGGTCGTGCGACCGAAGCGCTGGTTCTCCTGGCCCAAGGCCGGCGTCGCCGCGGCGGGGGCGGCAGCCGTCGCGGCGGCTGTGGTGCTGGGCACCTCGGGCGGCAGCGTCCCGGCCGGCCCGTCCGGCGCGGCCCCGCAGGCGGTCGAGGCACCGCTGGTGAAGCTGGCCTCGGCGGTCCAGGCGGCCGGCACGCAGCCAGGAGACGCGTCGCTGATCGTCAACACGAAGTTCGGGCTGGACGGCAAACCGGACCTCAACTACACCCTCTACACCGACAAGGGCGACCAGTTCACGGGCGACTCGGCGCAGACCCTGGTGGACGCGGTCGCCAAGGGCCAGGCCCAGCCCGCGACGCCCTACGACGGGAAGGTGATGGCGGCGGCCCGTCTTGCCGCGAAGGGCGACGTGGACAAGGCCAGGATCGCGATGATCACCGCGGCCAACAACGCTCTGGGCATCGGCCTGAGCCCCGCCGAGGCCGACAAGGCCTGGGCGGCCGCCCAAGCGGAGACCGCGGAGATGTTCCGCAAGGTCGGCAAGCCGGTGCCCGCCCCCAAACCGCGTCCGACGGGCAAGGACCTGGAAAACCTGATCAACAACCACCTGTGGAGCAACGCCCAACACGCGCTGTTCGCCAACGCCGCCGACGCGGAGGTCCGCGCGGGCGTGCTGAAGCTGTACGCGACCATCCCGGACATGATCGTCGGCAAGACCGACGTCGACGGCCAGGCCGCGCTGACCCTCACCGCGCCCCCCGCCATCCTGGGCGGCGGCGCGGACGTGCTGATCATCAACGCCGGCAACGGCCTGCCGATCCGTGAGGAGATCACCTCGGCGGAGTCGGCCAAGCGCTACGTGGTGAACTACAAGGCCTTCCGCGTGACCGTCGCGGACGTCGCCGCGGGCAAGATCTGATCCTCGTACCGAACTGTCCTGGGAGGGCCGGGATCATCCCGGCCCTCCCAGGGCGCACGGCTGTCGGCAGTCTGTGCCCTCCGCGACTACCGGTGGCTCGGGCGGAAGCCCGGACCCTGCCGGATCTCGATCTCTTCGGGCGGGACGAGGTGGCCGTCGTCGCACAGCAGCCGCGTGTGCACGGTCGCTTCGCATCCTCGGTGCAGTGCGCGCAGCGGCGGTCCGTCGGCGTCGGCCGCCCAGGTGTCACCCCAGTCCCGCAGGGCCGTGATCACCGGCAGCAGGTCGCGGCCCTTGCGGGTCAGCCGGTATTCGTCCCTCGTGCGCCGGCCGGGTTCCCGATAGGGCACGCGCTCCAGCAGACCTTCCGCGGTCAGTTCCCGCAGGCGCGCGGCGACCGCGGGTTCGCCGAGGCCCGACCGGCGCACGAACTCGTCGAATCGCTGCGAACCCAGAAAAGCCTCGCGGAGCACGAGTATCGCCGAGCGGGTGCCGATGACCTCGAACGTGCGCGCGATCGAGCAGTTCTCCAACGACCAGGCATCCCGGTCCTCGAGCAGCTTTCCCATGTCCCGAGTATAGGCCTCTGACTTGCGTCTAGGTAAGCCTGCCGTCGGCAAAGTCCTCAGCTGTAGAGGGCGAGCGCGCCGCTCCAGAGGGCGCCGGGGTTGAGCAGGCCGGGAAAGCGTTCGACCATCGCGTCGAAGAAGCCGAGCGGGGTCTCGTGCCGGGGGAGCAACTCGCTGACCGCGTCCAGGTAGGCCCGGGTCTGCGTAATGGTGCGGGCGGCGTCGTCGTCGAGCTCCTTGTTCTTGTGCCCGGCCACGATCGAGCGAGGCCGAAGGTCCTCGACGGCCTTGATCGCCGCGCGCCAGGCTTCGAGGCCGCCGTCCTTGGCCTCGACGAGGTACTGGTGGACACCGTTGTAGATGACGTCGCCGGCGACCACGAGGGCCAGGTCGGGTACGTGCAATACGCTGGTCTCGTCCGTGTCGCTGTGGCCGACCTCGATGATGCGCAGCTCGTGAGCTTCGAGTGCGAAGCGGTTGCCCTCCGGCACCGTGGCCGTGACGGGCGTGTCCGGGATCTGGCCCGGGAAGAACCGGTCCCAGAAGCCCTCGCGGATGGCCACGTTGTGCCGCATCTGCTCGATGGTGCCGGCGGAGGCGACCACCTCGGCGCCGAAGCGGTCGGCGAGCAGGCCCGCGGTGAACCAGTGGTCGCCGTGGCCGTGCGTGGCGAAGATGTGGGTGACGTTCTTGCCGCTCGCCCGGACCCAGGAGGCGACGTCTTCGGCCTGGCCCCGGGTCAGCGGCGGATCGACGAGCACCGCGTCGCGTTCGCCGTGGACCAGCGTGACCGACAGGGGGGAGAACATCCGCCGGTCACCGTTGGGCACTGGTTCGCTGACGTCGAGCGGAATGGGATCCGCGATGAAGGTCCGGTAGCCGAGGTTCACGAAGTCACGCTCCTTGCGCCGCGCCGCGCGGCCTGACTTCACTCTATCGTAGTCAGCGGGGGCGTGCATTCGGCGAGTGTTCCTGATCACCGGGCCGGTACCACCGCAATTCCGCGCTCTTCCGGATCGCAAGAAATCGTGCGAAGCGACCTAATCGGGAGCTAGACTGCGCTGGTTCGGGGGAACACGTGCGGTTGGGGGATCTGGTGGACCTTGTCGTGGACATGCCGGAGTTGCGGAGGTTCGGCACGAGTGTGCTCGGTGGTGCCGGTCTCGGCGACGGCGGCGGGGTGATCGACCACCTGCAGGAAGGACATGGCCGGCTCCGCGACATCGCCATCGAAGCCGAACAGGGCGTGCTGCAGGGCGGCTGGGGGAAGACCGGGCAGTTCCAGGAGGGACTCCTCCGGTTCGCGCACGAATTCGCGCTCAAGTTGACGGACTTCGTCAACGAGGAAGGTGAGTTCATCCAATTCCTCAACGGCTTGCGGGATCGGATGCTCCAGTCCGCCGAGGCGTACGAGGGAGCCGAGGCGCAGAACGTGCAGACCCTCAACGCGATCGCCAAGAAACTGAACCCGGGCTAGCAGGCGCCATGGCACAGCGGTGGTACACAGCGGACGACGGTGGCCCGGTCGCCGATCTCGATCCGGTCTTTCGCCACGGTTACGCGCCGGCCCTGCACGGAATGCTCAAGGCATTGAGCGTGGTGAACACCGACGGGCCGCCGTGGGGGCCGAGGTGGGCCCAGTTCGAAGACCCGATCGTCAAGCCGACGGAGCTGCGCTCGGCGATGAACGACGTCGGGTGGTCGATCGCGTACTGCACTCTGCACCCGATCATGCAGGGCTCCGTCCACGGTGACGGCAGCCGGGACCTCAGCGTGGCCGAGTTCTTCAGCCACGCGGAAATTCTCAGCGGCCAGGACGTCGGCAAGGTCAAGGGCTATGCCGACCGGGACCACCCGGAAGCGCTCAGGCTCCAGGACGGCGGCTGGATCGGGGACGCCGGCACTGCGCTCCTGAACGCTCACGCCTCCGGCCAGGCGCTGGCCGCGTACGGCCGGCTGGAACCGCTGCAGCTGGGCAACGGGTGGTGGGCCCAGCACTGGAGCGGGCCGCCCGGCTCGGTGCCGCACGACGCCCAGGCGCGCTGTTCGACCATCAACGAGTGGTACGAGAACTTCCGCGCTTCGGCGTTGAACGTCCTGGCGGAGTCGCTCACCGGGTTCGGTGCGATCATCCACGGTGCGCGGTTCAACCTGAACAGCCTGATGGGCGCGTGCGTGGACCAGCTCGAGAAGTTCGACGCCGAAGGCGAAGTGGCGGCCGGCCTGGCCACCGGCTGGAAGACCTACCGGGGCATCGTGGACCTGGTGACCGCCGGCCCGATGATCCCCTTCGCGATCGCCGACAAGATGGTCGAGGCGCTCAGCGACAACGGCACCGAAAATCTCGACCCCGGCGGCTTCTACGGCACGCTCTACACCTTCCTCCGGAAGGCCGACGAGCTGATGCGCCGCACGACCGAGGAGGTCGACGCGCTCATCGACGAGATGCGGAAGAAGTTCGTCGTCGCGGACAAGGACCTCGGCGCACCGTCCTGGACCGGGACGGCGCCGGAGATCGCCTGAGCGCGCACGTCCTCGGTCGCCCCGGCGGACGGGACGTGGTCAGCGCGGCCGCAAGAAGAACCGGTTGCCGTCCGGATCCGCCAGCGCGACGGTGCCGTCGTTGCGGGTGTCGAGCCGGGCGGCACCGAGGGAGACCAGCGTTTCGACCGCCGCCCGCTGGTCGCCCTCCGGGAGCAGCTCGAAGCGCTGCCGGTTCGGTTCCACGCCAGGTGCCACGGGCGTGCTTTCCCAGGTGTCCCAGGCGATTTTCGTGCCGCCGCCCGGTGACTGGATCGCGGTTTGCTCGCCCTGGTCCCACACCAGAGGCCAATCCAGCGCCTTGCTCCAGAACAGGCCGGTCTGCCGGGTGCCGGCGCAGGTGAGCTCACCGAGCGGGCCGCACCCGGCGAGGTAGCCGTTGCCGGGTTCGATCACGCAGAACTCGTAGCCCGCCGGGTCGGCCAGGACGATGTGCGCTTCCTCGGGCCGCTGACCGACGTCGAGGTGGCGGCCGCCGAGCCGGATCGCCGTGGCCACGGTGTGCTGCTGGTCGTCGAGGTCGGTGCTGGTCACGTGCAGGTGCATCCGGTTCGCGCCGGGCCGGCCGGCGCGGCCCGGTTCGAACCGCAGGCCGAGCTGGGTGTCCTCGCCGGGGAGCAGCAGACCGCCGCGGTCCTCGACGACCTCCCGGCCGAGCAGGCCGGCCCAGAAGCGGGCCGGTGCGGCGGGGTCGTCCGCCTCGAAGGTCACCGCCGGCAGTCGCATCACCGGACCGTAGCCACCACTCCGGTGAGGCGGCAAGCCGATATGGACCCGGCTCCCTGATGGCAGGCGGGCTTGTCGGTGTGTTCGAGGGCGCCCGCGATGAGCAGGCGTAGCCGGGTCCCCCGCGACGGCGGTGTGGTTTCGGCGACCGATTCGCGGACCAGGTCGTGGGTGAAACGGAACGAAAATGGGTCGTCGGGAACGGGGGCGAACAGGCCGAGTGCGTCCAGGGGTTCGAGGCGGTCCAGACAGGTCGCGACGTCCAGGCCGGCGGCCCGGGCCAGCAGGTCGAGGCCGACCTCGCGGCCGATGAACGCCGCGAGCCGGAGGAGGTCGCGGGATTCGTGGCCGAGGCCGGCCAGGCGGTCGTGGACGATGTCGTGCACCGTGGGCGGCACGCCGGCTCGTGCGGTGGCCCCGGTGAGGCGGCCGGCGAGCCAGCGGGAAAGTTCCCGGACGAAGAACGGGTTGCCGGCGGTGCGGGCGTGGATGGTGCGGGCGGCGTCCGGATCGGGGTCCTCGCCGGTCTCGCGGCGGAGGAGTTCGGCCACTTCGTCCTCGGCGAGCGGGCCGAGCCGGATGCGGTGGTGGCCGGGCAGCCGGCCGGCCGCGGCGAGCGTGCGCGTCACCTCCCCGCGGTGGGCGGGCGCACGGTCGCGCAGCGCGCCGACGACCACGACACCCCGGGGCATCCGCGCCGCCAGGTGAGCGAACAGCCGCAGTGACGCGACGTCAGCCCACTGCAGGTCGTCGATCACGAGCACGACCGGTCGCCGGGCCGAGACCTGGCCGAGGACCGCGACGACCCGCTCGAACAAGCCGAACCGGTGCGCCGGCGTCCCCGAGCCGTTCTCGTGTGGACGGGCGAGGTGGCGGAGTTCTCCGCTTTTCTCGCGCGCGGCGACGGGCAGGTGGTCGAGGACCGTGCCGATCGCCTGTTCCCACGGCCACATCGACGGCGTGCTGTCGTCGTCGAGGCAGCGACCCCAGACGACGAGTGCGCCGCGCCGGTCCGCCTCGGCAGCGGCCTCCTCCAGCAGGCGGGTCTTCCCCACGCCGGGCTCGCCCTCGACGACGACGAGCCCGGTACCGTCCGCGAAGGCCGGCGCCACCGCCTGGTGAAGCACGGCGAGCTCCTCGACCCGGCCGACCAGACCGCTTGCCCGCGGTGTCCCGGATGCGGTGGCCGGGGCCCCGGCCCCGCTCAGCACCCGTTGGTACGCGGCCCGGAGCGCAGGGCCGGGATCGATGCCGAGCTCCTCGGCGAGGCGCGAACGTACGGTGTGGAACGCCGCGAGCGCTTCCGCCTGGTGCCCGGCTTCGGCCAACGCGGTGACGAGCCTCGCGTGCACCGACTCGTTCAAGGGCGCCATCGAGGTGGCCAGCCTCAGGGACGGCAGTACCCGGTGGGGGTGGCCCAACGAGATCGCCAGGTCGGCAGCGGCACCGCACGCGTCGAGGAACTCCTCGTCGAGGGCGGTGAAGACGGGCATCGCCGCGGAACCGTGGGTGAGTCCGTGTCCGGCGGGGCCCTGCCACAGTCCCAAGGCTTCGGCGTAGTGGTCGAGCGCGGTCCGGTCGCGGTGTCGCGCGAGGTCGGTTCTGGCGGCCTTCACGTGCTGGCGGAAGGTGATCAGGTCGAGCATGCCGTGCGTGGTGGTGAGCCGGTAACCGTTGCCGTGCCGATGCAGGTAAGAACCGCCATCGCGGGGCGGGAGCTCGGGTTCGAAGATCCGGCGCAGAGCGCCGACGTACTTCTGGACGACGTTGACGGCGCTGGCGGGGGAGGCGTCGTCCCAGATCAGCTCGATCAGTTCGCTCGCGCTGACCGGCCGGCCGCCGCGGGCCAGGAGCAGGGCGAGCAGGTAGGCCTGCTGGCGCGGGCCGGGGTCGAGTTCGACGCCGTCGCGCAAGAGCCGCAGCGGACCGAGAACCTGGAGACTCAGGGAGCTGCTCACGACCGGCTCAGCCTCGCCATCGTAGAGTGGGGACGGACGTCTCCCGGTATAGCAACGCGGGGATTGTCCAGCAGCTGTGCCGACCACTGGACAAGGAAGTCCGCTGTTCGCCGGGGTGTTGTCCGGTGCCTCGAGGGGAGCCGGACATCGCGTGACGAGCCGCGATCCGTGCCGGTAACGAGCACCCGGCTCCCGGCGATCTCCAGTTTTTCGGGAGGGCTCCCATGACCCAGTCAGGCAGACGTGAGCGTCCACTCGATGCGGAAGAGGGCCCTCTGCAGCGGTTCGCCTCGGAGTTGCGGCAGCTGCGATCCGCCGCCGGCGCGCTGAGCTACCGGGAGCTGTCCAAGCGCGCGCGGTTCTCCGTGACCGCGCTGTCCGAAGCGGCCGGCGGGCAGACGTTTCCCTCGCTTCGCGTGACGCTGGCCTATGTCAAGGCCTGCGGCGGCGATCCGGACGTCTGGCGGGAACGCTGGGAAAAGGCCTGCCTCGACCTGATGCCGGACAACCAGGAGAACGAACCGGCGAAAGCGCCGTACCTGGGGCTCGCGTCGTTCCAGCCCGAGGACGCGGACCGGTTCTTCGGCCGGCGGGACCTGCTCGAGGAGGTGTGCGGACGGCTCGCGGAGTCGCCGTTCCTCGCGGTCTTCGGCGCCTCGGGCAGCGGTAAGTCGTCGCTGCTGCGGGCCGGCCTGCTGCCCGCGGTCTGGCGAGGGGACATCGCGTCGGGCGAAGCCTGGTCCACGATGCTGCTGACACCGGGCACTCGTCCGGTCGAGCAACTCGCGATCCACCTCGCCGACCTCGGCGGGATCTCCGCGGCGTCGACGGCCACCGACCTGCGCGCCGACCCGGGCGCCGTCCGCGTGCTGCTGCGGCAGGTGCTCGACGGCCGGGCGGAAACGGTGCGGCTGGTGATCGTCGTCGACCAGTTCGAGGAGCTCTTCACGCTGTGCCGCGACGAGGACGAACGGCGCGCCTTCGTCGACTGCCTGCTGACGGCCGCCGGCGAGCACGGTCCGGCCCGCGTCGTGCTGGGTGTGCGGGCGGACTTCTACGCCCGGTGCGCCCAATATCCGGCGCTGGTGACGGCGTTGCGCGACCGGCAGGTGCTCGTCGGCCCGATGGACGCCGACGACCTGCGGGCCGTGGTGCGGGAACCGGCTGTCCGCGCCGGGCTGACCGTGGAGAACGCGCTCGTCGAGGCGGTCGTCGCCGACACCGCGGACGAGCCGGGTGCGCTGCCGCTGATGTCGCATGCGTTGGTGGAGACGTGGAAGCGCCGGTCCGGCGGCCGGATGACGCTCGCCGCGTACCGGCAAGCGGGCGGTCTGCGGGGCGCGATCGCCCGCACGGCCGACCGGGTTTTCGACGAGTTCGACCCCGGTGAACAACAGGTCGCCCGAGACGTCTTCCTGCGCCTGACCGCGCTCGGCGAGGGGACGGAGGACACGAAACGGCGCGTCGCGCGGAGCGAGCTGCTCGACCGCGCGGGCGCGGAGTCCGTGGCGAAGGTGCTGGCGAGGTTGACCGAGGAACGTCTCGTGACCGTCGGCGGTGACACCGTGGAGGTCGCGCACGAGGCACTGATCCGGTCCTGGCCGCGGCTGCGTGCCTGGCTCGCCCAGGACCGCGAGGCCCTGCTGGCGCACCGGCGGCTCACCGAGACCGTCGCCGAGTGGGAGCGCCACGACCGTGACGACGACCTGCTGTACCGGGGCGCGCGGCTGACCGCGTGGCGGGACGACCCCCGGCAGCGGCTCAACGACGCCGAACGCGAGTTCCTGTCCCTGAGCTTCCGGGTCGCCGACCGCGAACGCCGGACCCGCAGGCGGCGAACGCGCGCTGCCTTCGGCTTCTTCGTCACGGCCACGGCCGTGGTGACCGTGCTCGCGGTGCTCGCGTCGATGCTCGCCGGAAAGAACGCCGAGGAACGGGAACTCGCCTATAGCCGCCAGCTGGTCGCCGACGCGCGCACGCAGGCGCAGCTGGACCCGGAACTCGGGCTTCTGCTGGCCCGCGAGGCGTACCGGGTGCGCCCCGGCGCGGAGACCGAGGCGGCGCTGCGCCAGGCCGCCGTCGACTCGCACGTCCGGGCCGGCTTCACCGGGCATCAGGGCAAGATCACCGGTGTCGCGTTCACCTCGGACGGCACGCATCTGGTCACCAGCGGCGCGGACGGCGCGCTCCGGGTCCGGACTTGGGCCGGCGGGCAGGTGTCGGGGGAGCCGGTCGTGCTCCGGGGCCACCGTGGCGAGGTGTGGGCCCCGGTGTTCAGCCGGGACGGAACCCGGGTCGCGGGCGCCGGGGTCGACGGCGTGGTGTCCGTGTGGGACTGGCGAAGCGGCAAGGCGGTGTTGTTGCGCGGTCACCAGGACGCGGTGTGGGCGGTGTCGTTCAGCCCGGACGGACAGCGGGTCGCGAGTGCCGGTCAGGACGGCACGATCCGGGTGTGGCCGGTCGACGGCGTCGGTGAGCCGGAGGTGTTGCGTGGTCACGACGGGCGCGTTCTCGGGGTCGCGTTCAGCCCGGACGGCCGGACGCTGGCCAGCAGCGGCGGCGACGGCACCGTCCGGATCTGGCCGCTCGATCACCCCGGCGCGCCGATCGTGCTGACGGGCCACACGAGCTCGGTCGAGATGGTCCAGTTCAGCCCGGACGGTCGGTACCTGGCGACGGCGAGCACGGACGGCACGGCGAGGTTGTGGAACGCGACGGGCGCGGGCGACCCGGTCGTGCTCGGCAGTCACGACGGCACCGCCGAAGGCGTGGCGTTCAGCCCCGACGGCCGGATGGTCGCCAGCACCGGCGACGACGGCACGATCCGCGTGTGGAACACCGCGACCCGCGCGCTTCCCACCGTGTTGCGCGGGCACCGGGGCACGGTCTGGGCCGCGGCATTCAGCCAGGATGGGAAATCTCTGGTCAGCGTCAGTGACGACGGCACGGCTCGGGTGTGGGACCTCGAGCCGGCCGCTGACCTGGTGGTACTGCGCGGCCACACGGGCAAGCTCTGCTGCGCGGCGTTCAGCCCGGACGGCCGCCGGGTGGTCAGCGCGGGCAAAGACGGCACGCTCCGCTTCTGGGATCTGTCCGGGCGGACGGATCCGCGGGTGCTGCCCGGCGGCGGCCCGATGACGCACGTCGCGTGGAGTCCGGACGGCGCGAAGGTGCTCGGCGTCGCCGAGGACGGCATGGTGCGGGTGTGGCCGGCGGACGGGGGCGCGGACCCGGTCGTGCTGCGGGGGCTCGGCGACAAGGCGCCCCAGGCCACCTTCAGCCCTGACGGCCGGCGGGTCGCGGTCGCGAACGGTTCGGACGTCCTCCCCGTCTGGGACTCGACCGGCGCCGGCAAGCCGATGGAACTTCGGGCGCCGGTGACCGGGTACCTGTACGTGGACTGGAGTCAGGATGGGAAACGCCTGGCCGCGTCCACCAACACGGGGCAGATCGTGGTCTGGGACCTCGCCCGGCCCGGTGAACCCGTGGTGCTGCACGGGCATCGCGGTGCGGTGTGGCAGCTGGCATTCAGTCGGGACAGCACCCACCTCGCCAGCGCCGGCAACGACGGCTCGGTCCGGGTGTGGCGCACGGCGGACCCCGGTGACCCGCTGGTGCTGACCGGACACCAGGGACTGGTGTGGAGCGTGGCCTTCTCCCCGGACGGCCGGTCCGTGATCACCAGCGGCAACGACGGCACCGTGCGCCGGTGGAGCCTCGACCGCCCCGGCGAGGCCCTGGTGTTCCGCGGCTTCCGCACCTCGGTGAAGAGCGCGGGCATGTCGGCTGACGGCCGCTACCTGACCGCCCACGACGACGGGACCGTACGGACCTGGCGCTGCCCGGTCTGCGGCCCGATCGAGGACGTCCTCGCTTACGCCGACCAGCACGTGACCCGCGAGCTCACCCCCGAGGAGCGCAAGGCGTTCCTGAGCCGGCCGGAGTGAGTGTGGCACCGGAGACTTGACGGACACTGAACAGGCCCGGACGGCGGACACCTCCGCGATTCCCTCTTCGTCAAGTGCGCCTGCCTAACCTCGGGAGGGAGACCGACCCCTTCGCCTTCGAGGAGAACTGCCCATGCCCACTCCCACGGTGGTGCTCGTCCACGGCGCCTTCGCCGACGCGTCCAGTTTCGCCCGGGTGATCCCCGAACTCCTCGCCGACGGCATCCCGGTGGTCGCGCCGGCGGTACCGCTGCGGTCGCTCTCGGGCGACGCCGCCTACATCGCCTCGGTCGTCCGGCAGATCGACGGCCCGGTCGTCCTCGCCGGACACTCCTACGGCGGTGCGGTGAACACCGTTGCCGGTGTCGAAGACAATGTGCGAGCGCTGGTCTACCTCGCCGGCTACGCGCTCGAAGTGGGCGAAAGCCTCGGCGAACTGCAGGGCCGGTTCCCCGACTCCGACCTCGCCACGGCCTTGGTGACCACCTCGTTCCCGATCGAGGGCGCGGAGCCGGGCACCGACGTGTCGGTCGACGTGGCGAAGTTCCCCGCGATCTTCGCCCACGACATCGACCCGGACCTGGCGAAGGTGCTCGCGGTCTCGCAACGCCCCTTGGCGGCGGCAGCGTTCGCGGAACCCGCCGCGGCCGCGGCGTGGACCACGAAACCCGCCTGGGGCGTGGTGTCCACATCGGACCACACGATCAACCCCGAGGTGGAGCGGTTCGGCTACCAGCGCGCGGGCATGACGCAGATCGAGCTGGATTCCTCGCACCTGGTGATGCTGTCGCACCCGAAGGCCGTCGCGGACGTCATCCGTGAAGCGGTGCAGTCGGCCGGCTCCTGAGCCGAAGCGCATCGACCGACCCTGACGCGTGGTCCGCTCGTCGGCACGAGCGCGCGTCGCAGCCCCGAGGCCACCAGCCAGAACAGGCGAAAGACACGTCATGCAGGCGGAACTCGATTGCTTGCCGAAGCCCGCGAAGCGATCATGAGCCGGTGTCCGGCGCGGCCGAGCGCTACACCGGAGGCAGGAACGCCAGCGCCGCTTTCGCATTGTGCTCGGCGATCGCGTGCATGGAAGCTCGATCGGGGAAGGGCCCGTCGAGGAGACGCAGTGGGCCGGCCACCAGCGACAGACGCATAGCGAGCATGTAGAGGTCGAGCCGCCGCTGATCCAGGTCGGGCCGGGCCAGCCTGGTGTAGTGCGTGCCGAAGCGGAGCCGGAGGAAGACGTGCTCCCATTCGACGTCGAAGTGCATCAGGCCCTCGATGTCGATCAGCACAGGGTGCCCGTCGGCATCGATCAGGACGTGGTCGGGGCCGAGTTCTCCGTGGATCAGCCCGTACTCCGTGCGAGGACGGACCGGGCCGGCCAATTCCCGCAGACGGTCGCGCAACGCGGGGCCGGCTGCCGCGATGCGCGCGTCGCGCTCCGCCGCCTCATCGAGGTCCCGCAGCGCGCGGTCGAGAACCCGCCGCTCGCACGGGATCGCGGGCACCGATCCGCTCCGGTCCGGCAGGTCGACCCTGCCGTAGGTCCGGCTCCGATGCCGGTGCATCACGTTGAGCGTCTCGGCCAGTTCGGCCAAGGCCTTCGCGGCACGCGGGTGATCGGTTTCGAAAAGTGCTTCGAGCGTGCCACCGGAGACGTCCTCGACCACGGCGACGTCCGCTGGACAGCGGCGCCGGCTGTCGTCCACCAGGTGTATCCGCGGAGTTCGAACGCCGAGTGCGTCCAAGGTGCGCTGCGCGGCCAAGAACGGGACCAGGCCCGAGGCGGGCGCGAACGGGTCAGCCGGGTCGGCCTCCCGTTGGCCGGGCCAGAAGTTCTCTGTTTCGGCCCAGTTGTAAACGACCACGCTGGCTGTGCGGGTTCCACCGAGGCGGACCTTGTAGACCCCCTTCTTGCTCCCACCGCGCAACCGGTCGACCGCGACCACTCGGCATCCTGCCCCCAGCGCATCACGCATGAGCCCCGAGAGGTCGCCGACGTCAGCGGATTGAGGCATTCCCGGAACCTATCGAAGAAACGCCACGCGCGGGCGGAAAGCTCTCTCCGGCATCCCGCCACCGGCAGACAAGATGATCTTCCGCAGCCCCGCTCGTCGGCTGCTTAAGACTAGGCGGCAGGACTGGGTCCGGCCAGACTCTGGTCCAGGTGCTCGGTGAGTCGCTCCCTCACGTCGGCGGTGCCCTCCTTGCTGTCATCGTCGCGCAGAGGCAAGGGAGAACCGCATGCCGGTGATCATCGGGATGGACCCGCATAAACGCTCGGCGACAATCGAGGTGATCAACGAACTCGGTGACATACTCACGACGGGAAGTTCGGCACAGACCAATTCGGCTACGCCGAAATGCTGGCGGCCGGGCGCAGGTTCACCGACCGGGTATGGGCGATGGAAGGCTGCAACGGCGTCGGCCGGCATGTCGCCCACCGACTGGTCCACGAGGGCGAGACCGTGCTGGATGTGCCGGCGAAACTGTCTGCGCAGGTGCGGGTGTTCGCCACCGGCAACGGCCGCAAGACTGATCCCGTGGACGCGCACTCCCTCGCGCTGGCTGCGCTGCGAGCCCCGGACTTGACCCGCGTCCAGGCCGACCCGGAGCTGGTCGTGATGACAGCCCGGCGACCCCGATTGCGATCTTTCGGGGCGGAATCGGCGGCAGGGCGGGACGGGGAGCCGGTGGGTCGGTGGACGGATACAACGTCGTCATGGTCATGCCACCATTTCTTCGCTGGGACCGATGCTCTGTACCCAGTCTGAACGGTGTGGAGGTTGCCATGGTGCAGCTTGACCAAACAGGTCGGCCGCTCCGGCGAGGGTGACCGCGTCGAACAACGAGCGGAACGATGCATGCGCCTTCCAGTCTGCGGACTCGCGCTCATTCGGCATAGACAGATGTTCTGCGTGTCGGTGTTCGACGAAGGAACCCTCCATAGCGATCACCCGGGGCCGAGGAGGGGGCGCGGCGGGGGTCATGGGCGACCGGCGATGGTCACTGTCCCGATGCGGTGGTTGCTGCTCCTGCTGGACTACGGACTGGCGCGTAATTCCGCTGGACGGGTAATTTCTGACAAATCCACTGACCCTGTCGAAAACAGGAGACTGTCGTACTCCCTCACGCTGTTCTGTTCTCGAGAATTGTGCCGGACGCGGTAACATCGACCGATGCCGGGCGAGCGCTCGTCGGCCGGGGCTGGGCGGTCATCCGCGGCGGTAGCCCTCGAGCCGCGTTACCGCACATGGATCCGTAGCACCCGGCTCGTCGTGTTCGCGGTGTTGAGCGGCCTCTGTCTTGCCGGGAGCGCGTTGTCGTTCTTGTCGCTGTGGTTCCTGCTGTTCCTGGTGCCGTTCGCGCTCTTCGGTTACATCGCGATGATCCTTGCGCTCACCGTCTATCGGTTCGCGCCCCGCGGTGGTGATCTTCAACGCCGCATCCACGAGCTGATCGTCGCGAAGGTCGAACTGCCGGCGGCAAGCCGGGTACTGGACGTCGGGTGCGGCAGTGGAAGCCTGGTCGTCAAGCTCGCGAGAGCGTCGGCGGGCAGTACCGTGACCGGCGTCGATTCCTGGGGGCGGGACTGGGAGTACTCGAAGGAGCTGTGCGAGGACAACGCGCGGATCGAGGGGGTGGCCGCCCGCACGGCATTCCTCAAGCGAAGCGGTGCCGCCCTCGGCTTCGCCGACGGGAGCTTCGACGTGGTGGTCAGCTGCCTGACCTTCCACGAGATCGACGACGTGGAGCGCAAGTCCGACGGGGTGGCCGAGGCGCTGCGGGTCCTCCCGCCGGGCGGTCGGTATGTCTTCCTCGACCTGTTCGGCGACCCGGCCTTCTATCCCTCGCTCGACGATGTCCGGGACGCGGTCGGCAAGGCGGGCGCCTCGATCGCGGAGTTCCGCAGCCTGGCCGACTTCCTGCCGCTGCCGTTCCCGCTGCGGCACCCGAAGGTGCTCGGCCACGCGATGCTGATCGCGGGCACGAAGCCCGGCGATGCCGGCACGGCAACGTGACGATGCGGACGGCCCCCCGTCAGGGAAGCCGTCCGCACTAGGTGGTTCGCCAGGGCATCAGGCGTCACCACTCAGGTATAGGGGTTGTCGATGTACCCCGAACACTTGATCGGCCCGCCACCGCGAGCGCAGAGGCGGATGTTGATGATGTCGTACGGCTCGATGAAATAGCCGGTGCTGTAGCTCCTGGCGCCGCCGTGGCACCCTGAGCTGTTCTTGTATTCGACGTAGTCGAATTGACCATTCCGGCCGTAGAGCCCGACCTCCCCGACTGCCGGATTCGCGTTGCATTTGGTATCCGTCACGGTGATGGTCAGGCTTGTTCCCGAGGCGTGCTGGAAGGTGTAGTTCAGGGTCGCCGTGGACCCTTCGGCCACCACGGTGGTGCTCGCGGCCTCGGCCGGCAGCGCGAGCGCCACCATGGAGACGGCGGCAAGAGCGATGGGCATCAGTCGGAGAAGACGTCGACTCTTCATGGGGATCCTTTGCTCGAAGGGATTGTGTGCCACGTCGAGGTTCCGGCGCCTGCGGTTCGCGCCGCGGGACTACCGGACCGCTCGGCACGGGCTGCTAACGGACTTGGACGCCGTAGTTGAAGGCTCGGTCGTAGGCGGAGCAGATCGCTGTGCTCTCCGCCCCGGACCCGGCGCGGACCCAGGGCCCGTAGCGGTTGTAGTCGGGCCAGAGCGGCTCATCGCACCGCGTGTAGGCGCGGAACTCGCCCGAGCCGCCCGCGCAGTACGCGGTCACCCAATAGCCCCCGGCCGTGACGCCGCAGTTCGACGGTGCCGCGACCGCGGCCGGGCCGGTGGGAGTGGCCACCGCCGCGGTGGTGCCGCCCGCGAAGGCAGCCGCGGCGAACAGCGCGGTCACCCCGATCCCCCGGGCGGTCGACAATGGTCGTTTCCCGAGCATGGTTTCCTCTCGTGTGGTGGTTCGGATGGCCGGGTGGATGGCGGGCGGTCGCCTCAGCCGGTCTGCATTCCCTGGTTGAACGCGCGGTCGCTGTCGTTGCACCAGGCCGAGGACCAGTTGCCGGCGGTCACCCACGGCCCGTAGCGGTTGTAGTCGGGCCGGTTGTTCTTGTCGCACCGGGTGACAGCGCGGTACGTGCCGGTGCCATGGCTGCAGAAGACGTCGGCCCCGTTGCTCAGCGTCGAGATCACGCAGCCCGAGGGGGCCGGCGCCGCGGCGGGCGCGGCCTGGGCACCGCCGAGCACGGCGGCGCCGGCCAGCACGGTCGATGCCGCGATTCGACTGACGGCGAAGAATCGGGTCATGGATGACTTCCTTCCAGCGGGGATGCTCTGGAGGCCTGCGAGGATGCTCGACCGTTCGTGTGAAACTCTCGCCGGAATCCTGTATCTCCCTGGTCAGCGGACTATTCCTGTCCTGCGGCAGGCGCCACACCTGGGGAGACGGACATGTCGGTGAAGATCACTTTGCTGGGCGAGGTCACCGCTCGGGTCGACCGGCGGCCGGTGGACCTGGGAACACCGCGGCAGCGGTGTGTGCTGGCGGCGTTGGCGGTGGAGGCCAACCGGCTGGTGCCGGCGGATCGGTTGGTGGGCCGGGTGTGGGGTGCCGATACACCGCGACGAGGACGAGCAACGCTGCAAACCCATGTCTCCCGGTTGCGCGGCACGTTCGCGGGCGCGGTGACCATCGTGCACCGCTCCGACGGCTACGTCCTCGAACTGGACCAGCCGGATCAAGCGGTAGACCTGCTCCGGTTCCGGGCACTGCGTGACCAAGCCCGTGGCGCCGGAGACGACACGCGCAGAGTGGCGTTGATGACCGACGCGCTGGCGTTGTGGCACGGGCAACCGCTGTCCGGGCTGAGCGGGGACTGGGTGGCGGGGGAGCGTGACCGCTGGCTGCAGGAACGCTGGGCGGCCGAGCACGATCTGGTCGACGCCCAGCTCGCTGTCGGCCTCGGCGACGAGTTGGTGGCGCCACTGTCCGCCCGAGCCGGGCAGCATCCGCTGGACGAGCGCGTCGCCGGCCAGTACATGCTGGCGCTGCACCGCGCCGGACGTTCGGCCGACGCCCTGGACCACTACCGGCAACTCCGGAAACAACTGGCTGAGGAGCTCGGCACCGACCCCGGGGCCGCCTTGCAGAACCTGCACCAGCGGATCCTGACCGCCGACCCCGACCTGCTCCACGCACCTGCGGGCCCGGCGACCCGGCCGGTGGTGATCCCTCGGCAACTGCCCGCCGCGCCCGCATGGTTCGTCGGCCGCCACGATGAGCTCGACAGACTCGACGCCACGCTGCCCACCAGCGGACCGTCCGAGGACGGCGCTCCGCCCGCGGGCGAGGGAATGCCGGCCGGCACGATGACGCTCATCTCGGCCATCGGGGGCACCGGCGGGATCGGCAAGACCTGGCTGGCGTTGGCCTGGGCGCACCGCAACCTGGACCGGTTTCCCGACGGGCAACTGTTCGTCGACCTGCGTGGGTTCAGCCCCACCGGACGGACGGCGCAGCCGGCCGACGTGCTCGGCGGGTTCCTCGACGCCCTGGGCGTCGACCGCGACCGCCGGCCCACCGACCCGGACCGCCGCGCCGAGCTGTACCGGAGCCTCGTCGCGGACAAACGGATGCTCGTGGTGCTGGACAACGCAGCCACCACCGACCAGGTCATCCCCCTGCTGCCCGGCGGCCACCGGTGCACGGTCCTGGTGACCAGCCGCAACCAGCTCCGGGGGCTCATCGCCCGCCACGGCGCCCGGCCGATGCACCTGGACGTGCTCACCGACACCGAGACCCGTGCCCTGCTGGCGGCCACCCTCGGCCCCGACCGCGTCACAGCCGAACGACCCGCAGTCGCGGAGCTCATCGACCTGTGCGGCGGATTCCCCCTGGCACTGGGGCTGATCGCCGCCCATGCCGCCGCCGACCTCCGCCTGTCCCTGGCCGAGATCGCCGCCGAACTCCGCACCCTCGGGTTGGACGCGCTGGACTCGCAGGAACTCACCGCCAGCCTCCCCGCAGTGCTGTCCTGGTCCCTGCACCACCTCAGCGACGAGCAACGTGAGGTCTTCGCCCTGCTGGGCATCGCCCCCGGCCCCGATACCAGCCTGTCCGCCGCCGCCGCGCTCACCGGCTTACCCGAAAACAGGACGCACGCCATACTGCGGGCGCTGACCGACGCCTCCCTCGTCAACCGCACCGCCGGCGGCCGCTACGCCATGCACGACCTGGTCCGCGCCTACGCCATCACTGTCGTCGACTACCTACCCACCGAGGTGCAGGAGACGGCGCTGCGGCGGGTCGTCGACTTCTACACCTGCACAGCGCGCGCCGCCGCCGCGCTCCTGGACCTCCACCGCGACCCCCCAGCGCTCGACTCGCCCGAGCCCGGTGTCCACCTCCACCCGCTGCGCGACATCCCGACGGCGCTGGCCTGGTTGAGCACCGAGCACGCCTGCCTGCTCGCCGCCCAACACACCGCCGCCGCCCGGCACCGGCACGCCACCGTCTGGTGGCTGGCCTGGAGCCTGCACACCTTCCACTACCAGCGAGGACACCACCACGACCGGCTCACCGTGTGGCAAGCCGCCGTCGACGCGGCCGCCCACCTCCCAGACCCCACCACCCGCATCCACGCCCACCGCTACCTCGGCCTCGCCTACGCCGAACTGGGTCGCCACGAGAACGCCATCACACACCTGGACCAAGCCCGCACCCTCGCCGAACACCACCAGAACCCCACGCACCAAGCCCAAACCCATCAGGCGCTCGCTTGGACCTGGGAGCAGCGCGGCGACGGCCGGCGGGCCTTGGCGCACGCCCGCCGCGCCCTGGACCTTTTACGCGGCCGCGACCGGCCGGTATGGGAAGCCGACGCGCTCGGCGCGGTGGGCTGGTGCGCCGCCCGCCTGGGCGACTACGACACAGCCCGAGACCATTGCCAAGCCGCCCTCACCATGTACCGGCACCACGACAACCCCACCGGCGAGGCGACCACCTTGGAAAGTCTCGCCTACATAGACCACCACGACGGCCGCCACCAGCAAGCCATCGACCGCTATCACGACGCCCTGTCCCTTTACCGCTACCACGGCAACACCTACGACATCGCCGGCACCCTCGACGCGCTCGGCCACTCCCACCTCGCCCTCGAACAGACCGGACAAGCCCGCGCGGTGTGGAGAAAAGCCCTGACGCTGTACCGGGAACAAGGCCGCCACGACGACGCCACCCGCGTACGACACCAACTCGACGACCTCGAAAGCCAGCCACCCCGGGGCACCCGAACCGCCACGTAGCCCAGACGCCTTCTTGCCCGTTATCGCGCGGCTCACCCGGGTGCCCCCTGATCGGCAAGCAGCAGCAACTCCCAGGGCGGTCCGCTTCGCCTGGTGGGGAGGGCGAACACGCATCAGTTCAGGGTCCATTGTGGATCAGTGACGCCCACAGATCCGGGCGTCCGGGGTACTCGGCGCGCAGGTCGAGCGTGGCACGCCGGACCGCAAGAGCGGCGTCGCCGGCTGCCGGCGTCCCGTCCAGGTGCCGGTAGATCTCGCGCGCGGCGGTGGCCGCGAAGTCGTCGGCGATCGGCCACAAGGTGGCGATGACGTGGCGGAAGCCGGCCAGCTGGAAGGCCGACGCGAGGTGCAGTGATTCGTCGGCCTGGTTGATGCCCGGGTTCGCGGTCGAGCAGGCGGACAGGTACGCCAGTTCGGCGTCGGCCAGCCGCAGCCGGCTGATCGCGGACAGCGACAGGACTCCGTCGTGGAGCCGGATTCCGCTGCGGGAGGGCACGAGCAGGTCGGCGTCCGCGTGGCACGCGAAGTGCGCCCACGTCGATTCGCGCAGCGCGGCGAGGACGGCGTCGGTCGTGGCGTGCTCCCCGGCCAGCAGCGGCAGGCCGGGATGGGCGTCGTGGAGCTGTCCGGCTTCGCCGGCGGTGGCCGGCAGCGGCGCCGAGCCCGGGGCATCGGGGACGGCGATGACCAGCTGCTTGCGTCCGGCCGTCGAGGGGCGGGACCGGGCGTGGGTCAACGTGCGCAGGGTCGCCGTGTAGGAGGAGACCACCGCGTCCAGGGCGCCCGGTTCGCCCGGATGCCCGGCGGCGTGCCACGGGAACAGGCTGAGCAGATCGGTCGGCATCCACCACACGCGGGACGTGGCCGGCAGGGCCGCCAGGATCGGGGCGACCGCGACGTCCCACAGCCAGCCGGCGATCTCCGGGACGACACGCCGCCGTCGCAGTGCGGCGGCGAAGCCGCTTTGCCGGTTGACGTCGATGAGTTCCTGGATCCGCCGGTGCAGCTCGGCGCCGCCGAGCTCGGGCAGGCGGACGAGGAGCGGATCGCCGGGGGCGGTGACGATGATCGCCGCACCCTGTCGGAGGTCGGTGTTGACCAGGACCACCACGCCGTCGGCCGCCGCCGTTCGCAGCTCCGGAAACGCCGGCGGGTCAACGGTTTCCGCGTCGACGTCGAGTTCGGCGGCCAGCAGGATGCCCCGGCTGAGTTCGGCCACCTCGACGGCGCCTGCGGGATCGCCGATCGCGCAGTGCGCGGCGATGCTTTCTCGCACCAGCCCCGTGTATCGGCCGATCCGGTACTCGCGGTCCCGCCAGTTCGCGCCCGGCGGCGGGACCGACGGCAACAGCGCGGCGGCCGAGTCGAGCAGTGTCGTGGCACGGACGTGGTCACCGAGCACCGTCGCCAGCCGGCCGGCCACGTGGTACGAGCGCACCTGCTGGGTCGTCGACGCCGTGGCGGCCGAGCCGGCGATCACGTCGATGAGCGGGCCGAGGCGCTCCTCGTTCAGCGGGCGACCCGTGGTGGTGGCGAACTGGTGGTGCGCTTGGCCGAGGTTCGCGGCCACCAGTGCCCGGTCGGGATGGCCGGGTGACAGGCAGGCGAGCGCCTGTTCCTGGAATCCGATACCGCGTCGCATGTCGGCCGCGTCGCCGGAGTACCGGGCACGGCGCTGGTGGACGATGTTGAGCTCGGACAGGTAGCGGTACCGGTCGGGGCGGTCGGCGGGGAGCGTGTCCAGCGCCAGGTGGGCGAGTTCGATGGCCCGGTCCAGATCGGTGTGGTCTCCGTGGTGTTCGAAGCGCTCCCGGTACGCGGCACTCACCATCCGGATGGTGACGCCCCGGGTCGGATCCTCGGCCGGGATGGCGGCCAGCGCCCGCTCGCCCAGTTCGATGGCGTACGTCCGATCGGCAGCCGCCTCGGTGTGTTCCGCCCGGCTCCGGTAGGCGACGCAGAGGTTGGACAGCGACGTGACCCGCACCGGATGGCCGTCGGGCAGCAGCGCGAGCGCCTCCTCGTCCACGTCGATGGCCTGCTGGAGGTCCGACAGCAGGCCGGTGTGCTCGTAGAGCCGTTGCAGCGCGGGGCTGAGGTTGCCCAGCGCGCTCGCCCGGTCCAGCGAACCGGCCTGGTACGTCGCGACCGCCAACCGGCCGTAGCCGATCGCGCGCCGCAGGTGGGCCAGGTCTTCCGTGGCCTCGTACAGGTGGCGGCAGGCCAGGTTGAGCATGGACGCCGGCGCGGCACGGCGCACGTCGTGCTCGGGCAGCATCGCCAAGGCCTGCTCACCCGACTCGATGGCCCGGTGCAGGTCGGCGACATCGCCGAACCGCTGGTACCGCTCGCGGTACATCACGCACAGGTCGGCCGGCGGGCGGTGCAGGTCCGGGTCCGCCGCGCGCGCCCGTTCCTCGGACTCGATCGCCCGCCGCAGATCGGCGACGTCGCCGAGGCGCTCGTACCGGCGGAAGCAGGCCGCGCCGACTTTGGCCAGATAGCCGGCGTGGTCGGGGTGGCCGGCCGGGGTGCAGGCCAGCGCCTGCTCGGCGCAGTCGATCGCGGCGCCCAGATCGGCGAGGTCACCGGTTCTGCTCGACCGGTCGCGATAGCCGTCGGCGAGATTGGCCAAGCACACCGCGCGCCTCGGATCGTCGGCGGCATGCGCGGCCAGCGCCGTCGCGGTGAGTTCGATCGAGCGGGTCAGGTCGGGCATCGCCCCGGTTCGCGTGTACCGGGCTCGATGGGCCACCCCGAGGTTCGACAGGATTCCGGCGAACTCCGGGTGGTCCGCCCCGAGGACGCGCATCGCGCGTTCCCCCGTCTCGATGGTCCGCTCCAGATCGTCGGCGCGGTGGGTGCGCTGGTAACGCCACTGGTGGCCCACGACGAGCATCGCCATCCGGGCGCCGGCGCGGGGATCGTCGTCGGCGGTCGCGGCGACCGCGGCCGCCATCAGCGTGATTCCGGCGCCGAGCAGATACGGATCGGGGGTGCGGAAGGCGGCACGCAGCAAGTCGGTCCCGACCGCGTCCTGGGCGGTCGCGTCGGCCGTCGGGCCGAGGAGTGCGCGCAGCGGATCGGGCAGCACGGCCGGATTGCCGGACAGGGGTGCGAGAAAAGTCAGCGCTCTGGCCAGTTCCGCGTGCTTGGCCTCCTCGGCCAGAGCGGCAGCGCGGAAGAAGTGCAGCCGGCCGAGCACCACGCGCGCCGCGGTGCTCTGCTCGTCGTCCGTGCCGGACGACGCGATCGAGGTCACCTCGTCCGCGTCGGCGGTGATCGCCCTCGAAAACAACACATCGGGCCGGCCCGATCGCCGGAAGTCGGCCAGCCGCCCGGACAACCGAGCCAGCGCCTCGTCAGATGCCACCGGCCGATACCATACCCAACCGGGGTCGTCGGCCGCCATACGATCCAGGCGGCGGAAACCGAGCTGGGAGAAACCGGATGGATGACGCCGAACGGCAGGTGCTGGCGCAGTTCTGCCTCGATCTGCCGGATCTGCGTGCCGAGGTCGCGCGGCTCGACGAGACGAAGCACGGGCAGCTGGCCCGGATCGAGCGGGCGGCCGCCGAGGGCCGGCCGATTTCCGGTCTGCTCAAGCGTTACTTCGACATCGACCCGGCCACCGGGCACCGTTCGCTGCACCGCGGACTGCCCGGCGCCGGCGCCGGCCGGGCGCACGAGGAACTCTTCGGCTGTCCGCACGGCCACTGCGCGCGCGAGGAACGGCCGGTCCCCGCCGGGCCGGTGCCGCGTTGCCAAGTGACCGATTCGGTGATGAAGCGTATTCGATGAGCGGATTCTTCCAGGAACTGGCGAAAACACTCGCGCAGCGGTGGGTCGGCCTGCTGCTCGTCCCCGGCGCGCTGTTCGTCGCCGGCGCGATTGTCGGTGTCGGGTCGGGGCACCAGCACGCGCTGGACCTCTCGATGGCGACGCGCGCGCTCACCGCGGCGACGACGTCGGTTGCCGGCCGGCCGGCAACCGTGCAGGCGGTGGTGCTCGTCGCAGCGCTGCTCGCGTCGGCCGGCGTCGGTCTGGTGGTCCAGGCCATGACCGGCGTCACCCGGGCTCTGTGGCTGGGCCGGTGGCCGGGAGCGATCCTGACGGCCCGGCGGGTCCGACGGTGGGAACGGCACCTGAGCCGCCGCCACGAACTGGAAGCCGCACAGCCGTCGGCCACGCGAAGCGCCGCCACACAGCGCGAGATCGATCTCGCCGCGGCGCGGGCGAACGCGGTCGCGATGGCGCGACCGGGCCGGCCGACCTGGATGGGCGACCGCATCCACGCCGTGGAGAGGATCGCGGCCGACCGGTACGGCCTGGATCTCCCGTTCGCGTGGTCCCGCTTCTGGCTCACCATGCCGGAGACCGCACGGGCCGAGATCACCGCCGCGAACGGGGCGTTCGCGGCCGCGGTCACCGTCGCCAGCTGGGCCTGGCCGGCGCTCGTGCTCGGCGCGCTGTGGTGGCCGGCCGTCGTGGTGGCGGTGGTGGTCGGCGCCACGGGTTGGGTACGCGGCCGGGCCGCGATCACCGACCTCACCGCACTGGTCGAGTCCGCGCTCGATCTGTACGGCTGCGCGTTGGCAGCCGCGGTCGGCGTCGGGACGCAACGGCCGGCCGGGCCGTTGGAGGTCGGCGAAGGCGAGCAGGTGACCGCGATCGTGCGCAAGGGCCGCTGAACGGCGGTAACGCCTGCGGGACTTGGTGATCCGTCATCTAGGCCTCGGCTGAGCGGGCAGCCCACCCGTCGGAGGGCCGGCGAAGCATTTTCGTCCGTTCGACGGTGCACCTGGTGGTGGTGCGCGCACTAGGCTCCGCGTCCATGATCGAGGACGAAGCACCAGCCGATCCGGTCGCCGTGCGCCGTCCGGCCTATCTGGCGGATCTGGCCGGCGGGGTGGATCGGTTCTTCGAACCTCGCCGCGGCAGCTGTCCGTGGTGCGGCTCCGCGGCCCTTCGGGCCCGGGTGCGCACCACCGACCTGCTGCAGCACAAGCCGGGGCGGTTCGTGCTCGACCAATGCCGGGACTGCGGGCACGTCTTCCAGAACCCCCGGCTGAACCCGGCCGGGCTCGAGCTCTACTACCGGGACTGTTACGACGGGCTCGGCGAAAAGAACATGACCGGGATGTTCGAGAGCAACCGGGCGGGTTATCGCTCCCGGGCCGAGCTGGTCCGCGACGTCGGCGCGGCGGGGGAGTGGCTCGACGTCGGCATGGGACACGGGCACTTCTGCCACGAAGCCGCCGCGGTGCTGCCCGGTGTCGAGTTCGACGGTCTCGATCTCGGCGAGGGGGTCGAGCTCGCGCGTCGGCAGGGCTGGATCCGGACCGGCTACCGGGGCCTGTTCGTGGACCTGGCCGAGGAGCTCGCCGGGCGCTACGACGTGGTCAGCATGTACCACTACCTCGAACACACCACGGAACCCCGGCGAGAGCTGGCGGCGGCGATGACGGTGCTGCGGCCCGGCGGGCTGCTGGCGATCGAGCTGCCCGATCCGGAATGTCGCTGGGCGAAGGTGCTCGGCCGGTGGTGGATGCCCTGGCTGCAGCCCCAGCACCTGAACCTGTTGCCGATCGGCAACCTCCGCGCGGAGCTGGCGGCTCGCGGGTTCACCGTGGTCGCCGAGCAGCGGGCCGAGCCGCATTCGGCGATCGACGTCCTGGCCGCCTCGCTCATGGTGGTCAACGCCCTGACCATCGACGGGGAGGACCTTCCGTGGCGAGCCGCCCCGCCGGCCCGATGGCGGCGGATCCTGCGCAAGGCCACGTTCGTCGCGTGCGTGCCGTTGTTCGTGCTGGCCTCGATCGTCGACCGGCTCAGCGCGCCGTTCGGGCGGCCGCGCGGGTGGTCCAACGCGTATCGGGTGGTGGCCCGCCGGGGTACCGCCTAGCCCGCGGTGATGGGAGGTCTGTCATGTTGCTGGCCGGGAAGGTCGCCCTGGTCACCGGAGCGAGCACCGGGATCGGCGCGGCGTCCGCGCGGCTGTTCGCCCGGGAAGGCGCGGCGTACGTCGGATGACGTGAGCGGACGCCGGCTCTCGCCGCGCCGGATCGCCCGCGGAACGCGCCGGCCCTAATCGACCAGTGCCGATGGGTACCCGCATTTCGGCATGGGCGAATTCCGGAAGCGGGCCACCGCGAATGGTTGCGCTTCCCGCTCGACCCGCACAGCTTCCACCGCAAGCAGGCTTCGCGCCGCCCGGCTACGGCTCGCCTGGCCGCCCGGCTCGCTCCGAATTCTTTCGAGCCTCAAGCTCGCCGTACCCCCGGTGGGTGGTCGCCCGGCGGCCGTCCGGCAACCCCGCCTCAGCCGGCACGAACGCGCACGTCTCCCTTCGACATGGGCGAATGGGCGCCGCCGTTCGGCGCTTTACAGCCCTCCGGAAGGTGCTTACGGTGCGGCTCGCACCCATGCGGCCGGTCCGTGCCGACCACGGCTGAAGGAGGTCAGGTGTTCCGCAACCACAGACGCAGTACCCGCGCCACCGTCACGGTGTTCGCGGCGGCGGTTCTGCTCGCGGTTCCCACGTTCACCGCGAGCAGCAGTGCCGATCCCGCCGTCACCCCCTGGCTCGACACCCATCGCCCGGTGCCGGCGCGGGTGGAGGCGCTGCTGCACGCCATGACACTGCCCGAGAAGGTCGGGCAGATGGACCAGCAGCTGGTCACCACGCTGACCGACCCGAACGGCACGACCTGCGGCAACAACGGCTTCAACCTGCCCAACCCCGAGTGCATGAAGAAGATCCTGGTCGACGCCAACGTCGGCTCGATCCTCGCGGGCGGTACCGAGAACCCGGTCGACACCACGGGCAAGGGCGGCGTGGGCAACACCGGCCACGACTGGGCCACCGAGTACAACATCATCCAGCAGTTCGCGATCAAGAACTCCCGCCTGCACCTCCCGGTGGTGTTCGGCGTCGACGCGGTGCACGGCTTCGGCCACCCGTGGCAGGCGCCGCTGTTCCCGCAGTCCATCGGCATGGGCGCCACCTGGGATCCCGCGCTCGCCCACGCCGGGGGCAAGGCGACCGCGGACGCCCTGCGCGCCACCGGCTGGACCTGGAACTTCGCACCCGTGCAGGACATCGCGCGCGACAACCGGTGGGGCCGCACCTACGAGACGTGGGCCGAGCAACCGGTCCTGGCGGCCGCGATGGGCGCCGCGAACATCAAGGGCATGCAGACGCCCGGCAAGCGCGGTGAGCTGAACGTCAGCGCCACCGTCAAGCACTTCGCCGGCTACTCGCAGTCGGTCAACGGCCACGACCGGGCCGAGGCGCTGCTCCCGATGAACTACCTCCAGACGACGATCCTGCCGCCGTACGCGGCCGGGATCGACGCGGGCGCCGGGACGGTGATGGTCAACTCCGGTTCGATCAACGGCGTTCCCGCCACCGCGTCGCGCTACCTGCTGACCGACGTCCTCCGCAACCAGATGCACTTCCAGGGGGTCGTGATCAGCGACTACCAGGACGTCACCGCGTTGCAGACCGCCTACCACATCGCGCCGGACCTGCCGGGTGCCATCGCCGCCGCCGTGAACGCGGGTGTCGACATGAGCATGCAGGTCTCCGACGCGGCCGGGTGGCAGGCCGCGATCCTGCAGGCCGTCGACACGGGCAAGATTTCGCGCGCGCGGATCGACCAGGCCGTGCGCCGCATCCTCACGCTGAAGTTCCAGCTCGGCCTGTTCGACCAGCCGTGCGTGGCCGACCCGGCGAAACCGTGCGTCGACCCGAACGCCGCCGATGCCGCCGTCACCGCGGGCCGCGACCAGACGCTCAAGGCCGCGCGGGAGTCGATCACCCTGCTGCGCAACGAGAACAACGCGCTGCCGTTGCCGGCGAACGCGAAGGTCGTGGTGACCGGCCCGAGTGCGGACTCGATGACCAACCAGCTCGGCGGCTGGAGCGTGAGCTGGCAGGGCGTGGCCGGCGCCGGGCACGTGTGCTGCATGGGCCCCGAAAACCAGATCCCGCCGGGCACCACGGTGCTGGGCGGCATCCGGGCCGCGAACCCGGCGGCGGTCTACGCGCCGGACCAGGCCAGCGCCGTCGCGGCGGCGGCGGACACCAGCGCCTATGTGGCGGTGGTGGGGGAGAAGGCCTATGCGGAAGGGCTCGGCGACAACCCGGCTCCGGCACTGGCCCCCGACCAGCAGGCCCTCATCTCGGCACTGGAGGCGACCGGCAAACCGGTCATCGTCGTGGTCGTCGCGGGCCGTCCGGTCGGGCTGGGTCCGGCGAAGCAGGCGAACGCGGTGCTGATGGCCTACCAGGGCAGCACGGAAACCGGCACGGCCGTGGCGGACGTGCTGTTCGGCGGGACGAACCCCGCGGGCAAGCTGCCGATCAGCTGGCCGTCCGACGCGCCGTCCGTCGGCGGCGACTTCGCCGGCACGGCCCCGTCCCCGCTGGGTGACCAGCCGAAGTTCTTCGACCAGCTGCCCGGCACCGCGTCCGGTCAGGGCAACGCGTACAACCCGCAATTCCCGTTCGGCTACGGCCTGTCGTACACGACGTTCACCCACACGAACCTGGCGGTGACGCCGAAGGTCGCGCGCGACGGCACGGCCACCGCGACGTTCACCGTCACCAACACCGGCACCCGCGCCGGCACCGACATCGTGCCGGTGTACGTGGCCCAGCCGGTGAGCCCGGTGGTCGTCCCGCCGCAACGGCTGGTCGGCTTCGCGCGGGTGACGCTCGACCCGGGCCGGTCACAGGTCGTGCGGGTGTCGTTCCCGGCGGCCACGCTGGCCGAAAGCGCGGGGGACATCAACGCGTCCGGCCCGCCCGTGGTGGTGCCGGGCAGTTATGTGCTGCAGCTGGACAAGAACGGCACGACGCCGTACGCGGTGGACGTGTCGGCGCCGTTCACGATCCAGTAGGACGGGACCGGCCTGCGGGGCGACGTGCCGGCGTCGCCCCGCGGGCAGGCTGCCAAGCCGCCGTTCGGACCAGCCGGGGCACCGTCGACCGGCCCTCGCCGGGCCACCGGAATCACGGCACGATGGGAGCGTCGAGACTGCGGATTCCCGAGCGGATCGGGAGGCGAGACCGTGAAGAAGATCGTCCTGGCCCTGGTGCTCGCGTTGGCCGGCGCCGGGCTGAGCGCACCCGCGGCCGCCGAGCCGCGGTTGGACAGCGTGCGGGTGTGGAACGAGTTCGCCTTGGCCGCGGTGCGCGCCACCCGCGCCACCGACGCCGACGCCGCCCGCACGTACGCCATGCTCAACGTCGCCGTTTACGACGCGGTCAACGGACTCGCCGGTCCGACGCGCGCCCCCGCGCTGGTCCCGGGCCCCGGCCCGCGCGGCGCGGATCCCCGTGCCGCTGCTGTCGCCGCGGCCCACGGCGTCCTCGTCCGCCTGGACCCGGACCGAGCCGCCGGCTACGACAGCCGGCTCCAAGCCGACCTGGCGGGGCTGCGTCCCGGCCGGCAGCGCGACGCCGGGGTGCGCTGGGGCCGTGAGGTCGCCGAACGGGTGGTGGCCTCCCGTGCCGACGACGGCTCGAGCCCGGTGCAGAGCCAGCCGGCCGGCTCGGGCCCCGGGGTGTTCCGGGCCGAGTGGTCCGGCGCGCAGTACCGCAACGTCCGCCCGTTCGCCGTCGGCAACCCGGCCGGGTACGTCCCGGGTCCGCCACCCGCCCTGGACAGCCTCGACTATGCCGCTGCCTTCACCGAAGTCGCGTTGCTCGGCGACGCCGGGATACCCGCCCCCGACAAGCTCGCGACCTACCAGTTCTGGTCCCTGCCGGCGGGCACGGACCAGCCGCCCGGCGAGTGGGTGAAGATCGCGCTGACCGTGTCCCACGACCTGCCGTTGCCCACGTCGGCGCGCCTGCTGGCCTTGCTGACGATGACGCTGGCCGACACGACGGTTGCCACCGTGGGCACCAAGTTCACCTACCGCCACTGGCGTCCCGCCACGGCGATCCGCGAGGCGGACACCGACGGGAACCCCTGGACGCAGCCGAACCCGAACTGGGCGCCGCGGGCCGGCAGTGCGGGCGGAACACCGGAATACCCGTCCGGGCACAGCTCCTACAGCGGCGCGGCGGCGGCCGTGCTGGCCGGGTTCTTCTGCACGGACGACCTGCGGTTCACGCACACCACGGACACCGCACCCGGCGGCCAAGCCCGTACCTACCCCGGTTTCTCCGCGGCCGCCGCCGAGGCCGGCCGGTCGCGGGTGTTCGGCGGGCAGCACTTCGAATTCAGCGACCAGGCCGGTCTGGCCATCGGCCGCGGCGTCGCGAGCGAAGTGCTCGCCACCCGGCTGCTGAAGCGAACCGGACCCACTCACCACGGCAGCTGTCCACTGTAGCCAATCCGGTCCGACCTGTCCGAAGTCGGAAAGGTTGCCGTCCACGGCCCGGTGAAAGGACGTTTCGGGGAGGGCTGAAACGTTTTCGGGCCGGTTGACGCTGTTCGGGCGCCGCTGGCACGGTCGGCCTGGCAAGAGTGGATCATCCTGCTGGGGAAAGTGGACCTTCGTAGTGAATTCTTCGAGAACCAAATTTCTTGCTGTCATCACGGTTGCGCTGTCGGTGGTCCTGACCGGGGCCACGCAGGCCACGGCGGCCACCTCGGCTGTCGAGGCTCAGACCGTGGAGGTCGCCGCGCCGGCCGGGAGCGGGCTTGCGCCGTACGTCGCCGTTATCACGCCGGTCTCTGCTGAGCGGCTGGGGAACAGCTGGCACGAGGGGTGTCCGGTCGGGCCGGATCAGCTGCGGCTGGTCAGGTTGAGCCACCTGGGTTTCGACGGTGCTGTGCATCGGGGTGAGCTGGTCGTCAACGCCGACCGGGCCGTCGAGGTCGCCCGGGTCTTCGCCGAGCTGTACTTCGGGCGGTTCCCGATCGAGCGGATGGAGACCGTGGAGAAGTACGGTTCCGACGATGACGCGTCCATGGCCGC